>CAMOSC010000016.1 GCA_946624325.1 uncultured Clostridia bacterium | reverse complement strand
CTATCACCCGGCAGATGTGGAAGCTCGCGAGCGGCTTCCACGCCTGCCGGGTTCCAGCGCAAAACGCAAAGCGCTCCTTTTTCCCTGCTTTTATCGTCCCGAAATCCTTCGTCTGACCGTTTTCGTGGTACTCAGAATGGCTTTTCCGTAATCATCCAGCTGGGCAACGCAGATGGCAAGATCACCTGACGGCGGATCTTCCAGAGTCAGGCTGCTCTCCGTCCAGTCGGTCGGCTCATACTGCTTTCCGTTAATAACCAGGATGGAATATGCCGTAAAATTCTCCCCTGTCACGGTCAGTTCATTATCCTCCTCCGAAAAGCTGACCGAGTCGATCGTGATCGGGTCCGTTCCCATCTTCAGCCGGGTCGGGGAATACGGATTTTCCCCGCCGTACACGCTCTCGTCACCGTAGAGCATATCGTATCCGAGCATGGCTATACCGTCCTGATAAGCCTGTTCGTCCTGCGGCTCCTCCAGCTGTCTCTGATGATAGCGGAACATCACGCCGTCCGAGAGATTGATGCGCTGCATCACATAAGCCCCGAGCTGATAGGCCTCCACATCGCGGACAATGCGTTCCATCTCAAAATTGCTCCAGAGAATGTAGTCGGTCTGATATATGCCGCCTTCCCGCATGTTCTCCTCGGTAATGCCCAGCGCCGGGAGGTGATCCTCGAAAAAGACGACGACGCAGGGTTCGGGCCACGCGCGAAGCGTTCCCGTCAGATCCCGTACAAACCGGTCCATCTCATATTCCTGGTTCACATAATAGGTATACTGATTGGACCAGACATCGTCCGGCTCTCCGTCTTCATCCCGGGCCGTCGCCGTAATAACGGGATGCGCCAGCACCGGATGGGTGGGATAGGCGCCATGTCCCTGTACCGATATGGTATAAATGAAATCCTTGGTAGTCGTGGCGCGCAGCGATCTGGAAATATACTGTGTCAGAACCTGGTCCTTTGCCCAGCCGGTCTCGGTCCAGGTGAGGTCGTTCATATATTCCAGGCTTGTAAACACCTGGTACCCCAGCTGCGGGAAAACATTGTTCCGGTCATAGAAGCAGGCTGAATTGTTGTGAATCGCCTGTGCCGTATAACCATGTTTTGCGAAAACAAAGCCCAGGCTTTCGCAGGTCTTGTTCTGGAGCACGGTCTGATAGGGGTATTCACCCGGGCCGAAGAAATCCAGATTGATTCCGGTCATCACCTCGAACTCCGTGTTTGCCGTACCCGCCCCCACGCCGGGAACGGACAGTTTTCCGCAGGAAAACTCCTCCTGCATGCGGTGCAGCGTCGGCATCGGATCCTCCGACAGCTCCAGATTCGTCAGCTTCGTAACATCGTAAAATGACTCCAGCTGCACAAAAATGACGTTGGCCGCGCCTTCCCTGCTGCCCAACAGCAGCTCTCCCTGCTCATCCGTCTCGCGCTCGGGCTCCGTGGGATGGTTCCTGTACTCCGGGAAGTGCGTGTCGTCCACCGGGATGTCCGCCATCTCGGTTACCGCCTGGGATTCCATGATTTTCTCAACGGCCTCCTCGGCATACTGCTCCGGCCGGGTAATACCCGTATTCACCATGGAGCTCACAAAACAGTAGACCAGGCCGTAATCCTGATATGCCTGGGCAATATTGGAAAAGCGGGCGGGGAGAAGCGTCGTCTTCATGACGCCGCTGAACAAAAAAACCACCGCCCCGAAGCTGAGCGCCACGGCGGGAATGCTCTTTTTGAACGGCATTCTGTGCGGTGATACCGGCGCCTTTCGCCAGATCAGGACGAGTCCTGCGGCCACAAGCACGAAAAGCAGGCCGATCAGGATCAGCGCAAAAAAGGAGATATAATGCTCGGCAACCCGCAGCGCTGAACCAATCTGCAGAAAATCCTGGGCATTAAAGGGCGTGGTCCTGAACAGCAGCAGTACAAAATCCACGATTCCCATCAGCAGGAACAGCACGGAAATAAGCACCCGCTCAAAACGCACCCGTTTCGTCAGAAAAGCCAGTGAAAACGGCGCCATGATAATCAGCACGTTGATGGCGAATTCCAGCGGGGCGTCCAGCACAAATACCGCCGCATCCAGGATGGAGCGGCGGCTGAATATTTCCAGAATCAACCCGATGAAGACGGACCAGAGTATCCATCCCAGGAAGGGATGGATATCCGGATTCACCCACTCGGTCAGTTTTTTGAAATAGGTTTTCTCAGACATGATTTTCCCATAGAATGGTCAGGATCAGTGATCTTCGCTTCCCTGTCCGTAATAGGCATTGGCTCCGTGCTTGCGGAAATAGTGCTTGTCCAGAAGATACTGCTGCACCCGCGGCGTGCGCGGATTCAGCGTCATGGTCTTGTAAGCCATCTCCGCAACCTTCTCCAGGACAACGGCATTGTAAACCGCACCGGCTGCGCTGCGGCCCCAGGCGAAGGGACCGTGGTTTTTCACCACAACACCGGGAACGGCCATGGCATCCTTCCCCGCAAAGGTTTCAACGATCACCTTTCCGGTATTCAGCTCATAGGCCTCGTCGATTTCCTTTGCAGAGAGATCCCTGGTGCAGGGAATATCCCCGTAGAAATAATCCGCATGCGTGGTCCCGAACGCCGGGATGTCAAGCCCCGCCTGGGCAAAGGTAACCGCCCACACCGAATGGGTATGCACGACGCCTCCGGTCTTCGGGAACTCCCTGTAGATCACAAGATGGGTTGCCGTATCGGAGGACGGTTTGTAACGGCCCTCCACAACCTTTCCCTCAAGATCCACCACGACCATATCCTCCCAGGTCATGGTATCGTAACCGACGCCGCTGGGCTTAATGACTACGAGTCCTTTTTCCCGGTCGATTCCGCTGACATTTCCCCAGGTGTAGATAACCAGTCCCTTCTCCACCAGTTCCATATTGGCGGCATAAACCTCTTTTTTCAGCTGCTCAAGCATGATCCTGCTCCTTTCTTTTTATTCAAGCGGGATATCCAGCCGCAGTACGCTGTGCCGCGGAAGGGTGAAGGATACTCCGTTATCCGTTGCCTCAAACGCATCAAAGGCGATGCTGTGCACATGGTTCGGATCCTCAAAGGTATTCTTTGCGTTCATCTCCCCGGTAAGGATGCAGCCCTTTACAGTTCCGGCCTTCCCTGTCGCCAGTGAAAGCTCAACCGGATAATCCGCATCGAGGGACTGGTTCGTCATGGTAACATGGAGAACGCCGTCCGCATCGATTGAAGCGGATTCTGTCATAGAGGGAACCGAAGCATCCTCCGGTCCGATCATCTCCGTCTCCAGGAAGCTCTCTACCAGATCTGTGTCCTGATGTACCTGATACAGGTCAAACACATGCCAGGTAGGTGTCTTGAGCATTTTCTCGCCCTCGGTGAGGATAACCGACTGGAGCACATTGACCATCTGCGCAATATTCGCCATCTTCACACGGCTGCAGTGCTTGTTGAAGATGTTCAGCGTAAGGCCGGCCACCAGCGCGTCGCGGATGGTATTCTGCTGATACAGGAAGCCGGGGTTGGTTCCCTCCTCAACATCAAACCAACAGCCCCACTCGTCCACAATCAGGCCGATCTTCCCTTCCGGATCGTATTTATCCATAATGGCGCTGTGGCGGCGCACCAGTTCATCCATATACCAGGCCTGGTACATGGTTTTGTACCACTGCTCTCCGGTAAAGTCGCAGGCGCTTCCCTTGGACTCCCAGGTTCCGGGAACCGTGTAGTGATGAAGGGAAAGGCCGTCCATCAGGCAGTGCACCCGTTCGGGTACCTTGCGGGAGGTTGTTTCCAGAACCTTCTCCGTCCACTCATAATCATCCACGCTCGGTCCGCAGGCAATTTTCTTCACCGGATTTTCCGGGTCATAATTGCGGACATACGTCTGGTAACGGCGGTATTCCATGCCGTACTGTTCGGGCAGCATATTGCCGCCGCAGCCCCAGCTTTCATTGCCCACGCCGAAATAATCTACATGCCAGGGCTTTTCATGGCCGTTTTTCGCGCGCAGATCCGCCATCGGGGAAACGCCGTCAAACGTCATGTATTCTACCCACTCGGACATTTCCTGTACGGTGCCGCTGCCGAGATTTCCATTGACATAGGCCTTGCAGCCGAGCTGGCGGCACAGCTCCATGAACTCATGGGTGCCGAAGCTGTTGTCCTCCACAACCCCGCCCCAGTGTGTGTTGATCATTTTCTTGCGGGATTCCTTCGGCCCGATTCCATCTTTCCAGTGGTATTCATCGGCAAAACATCCACCCGGCCATCTGAGGACCGGTACATGGATCTCCCGCAGAGCTTCCACGACATCATTGCGGATACCGTTGGTATTGGGGATAGGTGAATCCTCACCCACATACAACCCTTCATAGATGCAGCGTCCCAGATGCTCGGAGAAATGTCCCTGAAGCTCCGGATTGATATGGCCCTTTCTGATCGAAGGGTTGATATACAGCTTTGCCATAGATACCTCCTGTCATGATATATATTTGTACGGGCGGTGTACGGCGGACCGGATCAGGTACAATGGTGTTATGGCCGGCCAATACACCCGCAAAAATACTATAAGCGAAACGCTGCAACTTTGCAAGCAAAAAACGCAGCTCTTTGGACAAAAGGCGTCAGTTTAAAGCTTACCAGCCGCATGCGGCCTGAATCAGGGCTGCGGCGGCCTCAAGCCCCTCCCGGTCCTCCTCATTGAAGCGCCCCGAAAGCGGACTGTCCAGATCGAGTACACCCGTCAGTCTGCCTTCCGCGATCAGCGGCACCACGATTTCCGAGTTGGACGCACTGTCGCAGGCAATATGTCCGGGAAACTGATGGACATCACGCACAAGCACCGTTTCAAGTCTTTCCGCAGCAGTACCGCAGACACCCTTTCCGACCGGAATCCGGATGCAGGCAGCCTTCCCCTGAAACGGTCCCAGAACCAGCATTCCTTCCTTATATAGATAGAAGCCGGCCCAGTTCAGATCGGGAAGGTTCTCCATCAGCACGGCGGATGCATTCGCAAGATTTGCGATCACATCGCGTTCACCCTCAAATAATCCGCGCAATTGCTCCAGGATTGAATTATAGATCGCATTCATGCTCTTTTTCTCCCCGAAGTGTCCTGACCTCCAGCACCAGCTTCCACGCGGTATCGTGGAGGAGTTCGTTTTCGCTTTTCAGTTTCCGGTTTTCCTCCCGGATCTGAGCCACCTCTCCCGTCAGCTGATCTATTCTGTCCTCGTATTCCTTGAAACGCTTCTCTTCTCTCATACAGATCTCCCGGAAGTAATGACCCGTTATGATATCCGGATCGGTCGCAGTCAAACACCTTTATATCATAGCGCAGGGTTTGCGTTTTGAAAAGTTAAAATCTGCAGTGAAAATATGCGGAAATCCTTGTTTTCCTGCAGATCAGCTCCGGACTCCGGAATGGCTCCGAGCATCGGCCTTAGTTTCGAAAAGAGCCCGGCTTCCGTTCCAAAATGAGGGGCTGGAAGCCCATTCATTATTGAAAAAGCGCCCTGCCGAAGCGAGGGCGCAAAAAGAAAGGAGGTCTTTATGCAACTGAAAACCGATTGAGAACCATCTCAAAATTCTGATCCGGCTCCGCATAGGAAACGGTAAGTACGTGACTTAAATCCAGGCTGTAAACGCCCATAATGGACTTCGCATCCACAATAATACGGTCATACCCCACATCCACGTCAGAGCTGCAGCGGTTGGCGGCCGAGACAAACTCACGTACACTTTCCTGAGATAGCCGGATATCTCTTTTTATCATATAGTCCCTCCGGGATATCTGTAACGGTTATCTGTTTCCTGTACATACCATATCATATCCGGAGTTATTTGTCAAAAGGGCTCCCGGATACTCATAAAATCCGATTTTTGTACAGGAATGACAGGAAACAGACTTCCCATTTCTGTTTCTTTCGTCTTAAAATCATCAAAGCGTCGATTTGTCCTGATAAACGTTTTCTGTTAATTCGTGCATACCATCCGAATAATGCCAATAAAGATTGTTCATAGTTTTTTTACATTTATTTTACCTGAGCTTTACTTTTATGTCTGAAAATCCGTTTTCAGAGCATCGTGAGGGGAAGGTGCACGAAATGCAACGCCCCGGCAGGTTGGTCTTGCCGGGGCATTATAACCCGGAAACTTGTTCATATGCCGCGCCGGATCTGCATCCAGAAGGCACGCTGCAGCTTCGGGAATGGCGCTTTTTGCCATTTCCGGAGCCCGGCTCTGAACAGTCACAAGGTATTTACGCTATTTGCAAACAGTTCTTTACTTATTGTAGTTCACGATCTTTCCGAAATCGGGCTTTAAGGATGCTCCACCCACAAGGCCGCCGTCGATATTCGGCTGAGCGAAGAGCTCCGGAGCGCTGGAAGCACTCACGCTGCCGCCGTACTGGATACGGATGGCAGCTGCGGTCTGCTCATTGTAGATCTCACCGATGCACTCGCGGATGGCTGCGCAGACCTCTTCAGCCTGCTCTGTGGTGGCAACCTTTCCGGTACCGATGGCCCAGATCGGCTCATAAGCAATAACAGCTTTTGCTGCCTGCTCTGCCGTAACATTCAGGAAGGCAATCTTAATCTGCTGGCGGATCCAGTCAATGGTGATGCCCTGTTCTCTCTGCTTCAGGCTCTCGCCGCAGCAGATGATAGGCGTAATGCCGTATTCAAAGGCTTTAAGCACCTTCTTATTCACGGTTTCATCCGTCTCTGCGAAGTACTCTCTTCTCTCGGAATGACCGATGATGACATACGGTACTCCGGCGTCCTTGAGCATTGCGGGCGAGATTTCTCCGGTATAAGCGCCCTTGTCCTCGAAATACATGTTCTCGGCACCGATCTGAATGTTGGTGCCCTTCGCAGCCTCAAGCACCGGAATCAGGTCGATTGCCGGTACGCAGAAGACCACATCCACCTCATCGTTGACTACCAGCGGCTTTAAGGTCTCCACCAGGGCCACAGCCTCGGAGGGTGTCATGTTCATTTTCCAGTTTCCAGCGATAATTTTCTTTCTTGCCATGTTCTTATCCTCTTTAGGTTTATTTGTCATCAGCTGCAGCAACGCCGGGAAGCACCTTGCCCTCAAGGAATTCCAGGGAAGCGCCGCCGCCGGTGGAGATGTGGCTCATCTTGTCGCCGAATCCAAGCTGGTTTACGGCTGCCGCGGAATCGCCGCCGCCGATGATGGTTGTAGCCTCTGTCTCGGCAAGGGCTTTTGCAACCGCGATGGTACCTGCAGCGAGCGTCGGATTCTCAAATACGCCCATCGGTCCGTTCCAGACAACGGTCTTTGCGGACTTCACAGCTTCGGCATAGAGCGCAGCGGTCTTCGGTCCGATATCCAGGCCTTCCTTATCAGCCGGAATAGCGGTAGCGTCCACAACGCTGACCTCGATCGGTCCGTCGATCGGATCCGGGAAATGATCCGCAATCGTGGTATCGATCGGAAGAAGGAGCTTCTTGCCGAGCTTTGCGGCCTTCTCCATCATCTCCTTGCAGTAATCGATCTTCTCATCATCCACGAGGGACTTTCCAACCTCATAGCCCTGAGCCTTCAGGAAAGTGAATGCCATGCCTCCGCCGATGATCAGCGTATCGCATTTCTCCAGAAGGTTGGAGATAACATTCAGCTTGTCGGCAACCTTTGCGCCGCCAAGGATGGCAACGAAGGGACGTACGGGATTCTCAACGGCATTGCCGAGGAAATCGATTTCCTTCTGCATCAGATAACCGACCGCATTCGTGCCGCCCTTTGCGGTGATGAACTTTGTAACGCCTTCCACGGAGGCATGAGCCCTGTGGGAAGAACCAAATGCATCGCATACATAATCGTCTGCAAGATCGGCAAGCTCTTTGGAGAATTCCTCGCCGTTCTTTGTCTCTTCCTTACCGCGGAAACGGGTATTCTGGAGGAGGACAACATCGCCGTCCTTCATGGCTGCGACTGCTGCCGTTGCGGCTTCGCCGGTAACATTGTAATCCGAAACGAAAACCACTTCCTTGCCGAGCTTTTCGGATAGTCTGTCGGCTACCGGTGCCAGGGACTCACCCTCGTTAGGGCCGTTCTTAACCTTGCCCAGATGAGAGCAGAGAATAACCTTTGCGCCTGCGCCGATGAGCTTGCGGATGGTGGGCAGTGCGGCAACGATACGGGTTTCGTCGGTGATTTCGCCGTTCTTTAACGGTACATTGAAGTCGCAGCGCACAAGTACTCTCTTGCCCTGCAGGTTCTGAAGATCGTCAACTGTCTTTTTGTTTAACATATTCTCTCCTTTTCATAAAAAGGGTCCGGTCCTAAGACCGGACCCCGTTCAGGCCGTTAAATCTCTTTTATGCCAGCTCTGCGAAATACTTGATGGTACGAACCATCTGGCTGGTATAGGAGTTCTCGTTATCATACCAGGAAACAACCTGTACCTGATAGGTATCCTCGTCGATCTTGGTAACCATGGTCTGGGTAGCATCGAACAGGGAACCGTAACGGATGCCGATAACGTCGGAGGAAACAATCGGATCCTCGTTGTAGCCGAAGGACTCGGAAGCAGCTGCCTTCATAGCGGCATTGATGCCTTCCTTGGTGATATCCTTACCCTTAACAACAGCTACAAGGATGGTGGTGGAGCCGGTGAATACCGGTACACGCTGTGCGGAGCCGATGAGCTTTCCGTTCAGTTCCGGGATAACAAGGCCGATAGCCTTTGCAGCGCCGGTGGAGTTCGGAACGATATTGGCAGCGCCTGCGCGTGCTCTTCTGAGGTCGCCCTTTCTGTGCGGTCCGTCAAGGATCATCTGGTCACCGGTATAAGCATGAACGGTGGTCATGATACCGCTCTGGATCGGAGCGAAATCGTTGAGGGCCTTAGCCATGGGTGCGAGGCAGTTGGTGGTGCAGGAAGCTGCGGAAATGATGGTGTCTTCCGGAGTCAGGGTGTTCTCGTTAACGGAGAAAACGATGGTCTTAAGATCGTTTCCTGCCGGAGCGGAGATAACAACCTTCTTAGCGCCGGCATCGATATGAGCCTGGCTCTTCTCTTTGGAGGTGTAGAAGCCGGTGCACTCAAGAACAACGTCAACACCGATCTCTCCCCACGGAAGATCCTGGGCCTTCGGCTCTTTGTAGATGGTGATCTTCTTGCCGCAAACCTCGATATAGTCCTCGCCGGCCTTAACGGTATCGCCGTACTGATATCTTCCCTGAGCGGTGTCATACTTTAACAGATGAGCCAGCATAGCGGGGCTGGTCAGATCGTTGATGGCTACTACTTCGTAACCCTCAGCGCCGAACATCTGTCTGAATGCAAGACGGCCGATACGGCCAAAACCATTGATCGCAACTTTTACAGCCATGATTGTTTTCCTCCTAAAAGTGATCTGGAAATTGTCAGGGGATAAGCTTTTGCAAGCATGTTCCTTTTATGTACAGGCGATACCCCGCATCTGGGCGCAGTATTCTCCCACGATAGAAAGGCTCCCTTTTTCAGGCTTATTCTACATGATTTTGCTGCTTCTTGCAAGTCCTTTTTTCAAGATTGTTACTTTTTTATCCCAGGGGCAATGAAACCCCTTACTCCTCTGTAAAAAGCGCCCGCAAAAGCGAATCAAACTTGACATTTCGGGGTTCCTGCCTTATGCTAATAGCAGCTTTTGCGGTCGGAAAACGGGACCGTGTGGGCATGATCCGGCAGCCTGCGCCAGACGCTTCCTGCCGTACCGATATTGGAGGTTTCCGCCGTGAATCCGGATATTCGCGCAGAAGCCGCAGATGAGGACCGTAGGATGGATGTATTGAAACAACAGGCCCGGCAGATGCTGGACCAGTGCGACCGGCTCCAGGAAAAGGGCTTAATCTATCAGAACCAGCCGATCTCCCTTCGGGAGTGCATGTCTTCCGAATGGCTTTATTTCCTGCTGTCTCTGACAGACGTCGGCGTGCTCTCCACAAAGGAAGTCGCCTTTCTGCGCGATACCCTCGGCATGCTCTACACCATCCCGCAGCTGCACAGGCTGTATGTGACGGAACAGCTGGGTTCCCTCGAATTCCGCAGGAAGGTGCCGAGAAGCGTCCAGGAATTCGTCCGCATGGACCTTCTCAATAAGCTCAACGACAAAACCTCCACCTTCGGCCAGCTGGCCGTGAACTTTTTCAAGCTCCTGGGGCAGAGCTTCATCGCCGCGGATTCCTCCGGGGATACCGCCTCTCAGATCCGGAGGCTTACGGACTACGGCACCAATCTTCAGGATTTCCTGAACCGGCACAGCGTAAACGCCATTCTCAAGCAATCCGACATTTCGGGCCTTGCGGAAGACACTCCGGGGAAGGATGCGGGAAAAGGCCCGCACCGCGAGGTGGATTTTGCCAGGATCGATGAAATCCTGCAGGAGCTCAATGCCCTTACGGGTCTGGAAAATGTCAAGGAGGAAATCAACAGCCTGGTAAATCTCCTGCGCATCAACCACATGCGCAAAGAACGCGGGCTCCCCCAGGTTTCCACCTCCATCCACATGGTATTTTCCGGAAATCCCGGAACCGGCAAGACCACCGTGGCCAGAATGCTCGCCGAAATCTATTATAATCTCGGTGTTCTGAAAAAGAATCTCCTTGTCGAAGCGGACCGCTCCGCCCTCGTAAGCGGTTATGTCGGGCAGACGGCCATAAAATCCAGGGAAGTCATTACCTCTGCCCTGGACGGTGTGCTTTTTATCGATGAAGCCTATACCCTGACGGCCAATAAAGGTCAGAACGATTTCGGTCAGGAAGCCGTGGATACGCTTCTGAAAATGATGGAGGACAACCGCGACAGGCTTGTGGTCATCGTAGCGGGTTACAGTGATCTCATGGAGGAGTTTCTGGAATCCAACCCCGGCCTGAAATCACGCTTTACCAAATTTATTCAGTTTGCCGATTACACGCCGAAGCAGCTTACGGAGATTTTCACCTCCATGTGCACAAAACAGCAGTTTACGATCTCGGCGAAAGCCAAAAAGGCCGTGCTGGCCTGGTTTGAAAACCGCGTCGCCGAGCATCCGGCCAATTTTGCGAATGCGCGCGAGGCGCGGAATCTCTACGAAAATGCCATTGTCCGCCAGGCCAATCGTCTCGCGGGCAAGAAAAAAATCACCGACGAGCAGCTGATGCGCATTGAGGATGTCGATATCGCGTCGCCGCCTCAGTCGGAGTGACCGAATGTCCGCCTGCCGCATCGGGCATGCGGATGGTTTTCCCGCTCATCCGATGCAGCCGAAAGGACCGCTTATGCTTCGTTCAGACTGTCATCTGCATTCCTGCTACTCCACCGATTCCGAGACGCCTCCCGCTCTGCAGGCTGAGGCCGCTTACAAGGCCGGGCTGAAGGAAATCTGTTTTACGGATCACTGTGATCCCGGGTTTCCCGGCGGGGAATTCCGGCTCGATTTCGACGCCTGCTTTCACGCAGTTTCAGCCCTTCAGGAAACATGGGGCAATAAGCTGAAGATCCGGGCCGGACTGGAGCTCGGGCTCCGTCCCGAGCCGGCCTTCCGTGCGGAAATTCTCGAAGCCTCCGAAAAAGAGCCCTTCTCCTTCATCATCGGGTCAACCCATCTGGTGGACGGGGCCGATACCTATCTCCCCGAAGCCTGGGAGGGGAAGGATGCCCGCGCGATTGTTCGCAGGTACTATGAGCAGACGCTGGAGAATATCCGTCTTTTTGACTGTTTCGACAGTTACGGGCACCTCGACTATATCAGCCGCACGATTCCGGATTTTACGGGATATGTATACCGCTTCGAGGATTATGCCGATATTGTGGATGAAATCCTGAAGGAGCTGATTGCGCGGGGCAAGGCGCTCGAGTGCAACACGGCCGGATACCGCTACGCCATGAAACAGCCAAACCCCGGCGAAGTCATTCTCCGCCGGTACCGGGAGCTTGGCGGCGAGCTGCTGACGACAGGATCCGATGCGCATTGCCCCGGGCATGTGGCCCGGGGCTTTGAAGAGGCTTATGCCCTGCTCAGGCGATGCGGCTTCCGGTATATTGCCGTTTTCGACAACAGGCGGCCCCTTCTGCGGCCGATTGACGACTGAACTTTCAAAAAACCTCCGGATTCTTAAGGGAATCCGGAGGTTTTTTAACGCACTTACGGGAAATGCTCTTATGAAAAATGCACTTACGAAAAACGCTCTTACGAGAAATACACTTACGAAAAACGCTCTTACAAAAATGCACTACGGGAAATGTACTTACTGAATATGCTGTCTCTTCGACACCGTCACCGCCAGCGCACCCGGCCCGATATGGCAGGAAACGCTCAGCGACAGCGGGTTGATCAGGATGTCATGTCCCGGGAAGGCCGACAGGACCTCCCGGCGGAAATCCTCAGCTTCTGCCGCGTTTTCGGTATGGGCTATGGCCAGAACCACATTCTCCGGAGAGGGATCCCCGCCGAAGCGGGTCTCGATATCTTTCCGGACCGCTTCAATCATCGTAACCCTGGCGGCATGCCAGGTCCTTGCCTTGGCGTAGGCATCCAGCTTTTCTCCCTGGATCTGCAGCACAGGCTTTAAACGCAGCAGCGTTCCGATGGCTGCCGCCGCCGGTGTAATTCTGCCGCCCTTCTTCAGATAATGCAGCGTATCCAGCGTTATATAGATGGACGATTCCTTCTTTGTCCGCTCAAGAAAATCCCTGATTTCCGCACCGCTCCGGCCCTTATCGGCCATCTCAAGGGCCTCCATGACGGAAGCTCTCTGCGTAACCGAAATCCGTTGATTGTCCACAACAAACACCCTGTTCTCAAAGGGCTCTTCGGAGGCGAGCATTTTCGCCGTGGCGCAGGTGGTGGAAAGGCCGCTGGACATCGGGATATGCACCACCTCGTCATATTCCTTCAGCAGCTCCTTCCAGAGATCCATCACGTCGCCGGGAGCCGGCTGGGAAGTGGATATCGTCACATTCTGCCTGAGTTTCTCATAGAACTGTTCCTGGGTGAGGTTGATATCCTCATACCAGGTATCATCATCGATCATAAAAGGCATCGGGAGAACGGAAACACCGATCTGCTTTGCCTCGTTTTGCGTAATCCCGCTGTTGCTGTCCGTAACAATTGCAACCTTCTTCATCTGTCACCCCTGTATCGGCCGGAAGAAACGCTTCGGATACCGACAAGCCTCCACGCTTCTTTCCCTGTTCACCGTTCTGTATGCTTTTTTACGGCAAACGGCTTTTTTCGTCTGCCGCGCCGGCATCGGCTCAAAGTATACGGTGTTATCTTAGCACAGCGTTTTTAAAATTACAATCAAATCAGAAAATTTAAGAAATACTCGTCTTTCAATCTATTATGAGCGGTTTTCAAAACCACATTCTTCTCACCGGCTGATTTCCAGAAGCTTGTTCCTGACCTTCTGCTCCATATCGGAGAGTTCCTGTTCCGCGATCCGGCGTTTTTCCCTTCCCTCCGTCTGAATCCGCAGCACCTCATCTATGGTCTCTATCAGGCTTTCATTTGTATTCTTAAGCGTTTCAATATCCACAATGCCGCGCTCCGATTCCCGCATGGTTTCTGTCGTAGCCATTTTCAGGCGTTCGGCATTCCGGCGCAGCAGTTCGTTGGTCATATCGGATACCTGACGGGATGCGCGCGCCGCCTGGCTGGAATGTTCAACGCCCAGCGCCAGAAGCATCTGGTTTTTCCAGAGGGGAATGGTGTTCACGATCGTCGACTGGATTTTCTCCGTCATGATGGTGTCGTTGTTCTGGATCATGCGGATCTGAGGCGCCATCTGCAGGGCGATCATCCTGGTCAGCTCCAGGTCATGGACCTTTTTTTCAAAACGGTCTATCCGCGCCGCATAATCGCTTGCCGCCTGGGCATCCGCCTGAAGGCCCGATTCCGCGGCCTTGTCCGTCAGCGCTTTTAATTCCTCATTTCTGGCCTTTTCCAGTTTTTTCCTGCCGGCAAGAATGTACATGGACAGCTCCCGGAAATAGGATTTGTTCAGATCGTACATCTGGTCCAGCACGGCAACGTCCTTCAGCAGGACCACCTGCTGGCTCCGGAGGGTTTCCGTGATCTGGTCCACATTGACTTCGGCCTTTTCATACTGGGCCTTCAGCCGGCCGATGCGGTCCTCCGGCTTCTTGAAGAGCTTTCCGAAAAATCCCCTGTCCTGCTCCTCCATGTCGAAGGTCTTCAGCTCGGTGACAAGGGACCCAAGCATATCGCCCACCTCGCCGAGATCCTTTGTGCGGACGCTGTCCAGGGCCTTTTCGGCAAAATCCGCAATTTTCTTCTGAGCGGCCGCCCCATACTGCATAACACCCGCGGTATTATTCAGCTCTATCTTTTCGGCAAACACCTCTGCGCGCCTGACCTCCTCCGCCGTAAGGGTGTTCTCTTCGGAAAGCACCAGCCCGTTCCTGTCATCAGCCATTTTCCTGTATCCTCTCTTTCCCTGCGCGGACAAATCCTGCCGCGGTATCACTGCGCCGTCTGTTCCTGCCGCTCATTGCTGCGGACTCCGGAAACGTCTTCGAAAATATCATCCATACCCAGGCCGCCATCCCCATACCCTTCCTGGGCCAGGAGCGTTTTCAGCACCTGAATGTCGGCGTTCAGATCGATCAGATCATCCTCATACAGACTGTCCAGCATGCGCTCAAACGCCACGCAGATGGTATCCAGTGTCTGCTCGATCTCGTCCTTGGATTTCAGGATTTTTTCCGTATCCATCTGATTCTCGTCAAATTCGCAGTATGCCTCCACCAGTTTCATGGTGGTGGGCAGATAATAGTCCGTAAACCGTTTCATGGAGGCATATTTCTCCGGTTTTTTCTGCAGCCGGATATAGATCAGACCGATCACCCGCTCCAGCTTGTCAAGCTTGGCGGATATTTCTTCACCCGGAAGCCGGTCGTTGGCCGACCGGATCATCCGAATATATTCCTGCCCTTCCCTGACTGCCTGCGCAACGGCAGGGTCAAGTTCCTTCTCCCCGGCTTCAGCCTCCTCCGTACGGGCTTCTGCAGCGGCTTTCCCGCCCTCTTCCCGCGATTTTCCGGCAGCCTCTCTGTCCATCTGTGCCCGGGTTTCCTCCAGCTTCCGGTACATGGCATAGGTTTCATCCGTAAGCATCAGGCAGGTTTTTTCATCATCCAGATGCCCCTGGAGAAACAGGCCCTTTCGGATCATCTCCTCTAACTCCTGCCGCGTAAAGGCCTCGCTTTTCCCTGCTGCGCGGGCAAGCGACGCAATAGAACAGACGGTCCTTGTCCCGATGCAGTGCCGGTAATTCCGAAACCGGTTCCGCCATCCCAGAAGCTTCATGCCCCGCCTGAAAAAAATCCCGCCCGCGATCGCAAAGGGAAGCAGGATGGATGAAGCGATCGTGAATCCCGTCGGATGTATTCCGCCGAATATACTCACAAGCGCCATGATCAGTATGGGAAGCGCCGTTCCGAACCCGATGCTGCCGCCCACAATCGCCTGCACCAGGCCCCCGGCCAGTCCCGGCGTTCTGCCGTATACGACCGGACGCTCATCCCAGACACCGCTGTCCGTAAAGGTCCGCCCCTGCGCAGCCTGACCGGACTTTGATCCCCGGCTTTCAGCCGCATTCCCGGTATCCCTGTCCTTTGACCGGGCGGCTTTTCTCCCGTCTTCCGCTCCGAATACCGATTCCCGCAGAGCATCGATGGATTCCTTCAGCACATCGCCGACAAAACCGCTCTTATCCCGCATGGTGTCGCCGAAACGGTCTGCCGTATTTTTGACGCGGTCTCCCATTGCTTCCGCGCTTTTGTTCAGCCTTCCGGTCAGATCATCCGTCACCTCCCGCACGGAGCGGGAAATGGTCTCATTCAGGCCGGAAAAATCCATGTTCTGAAGAGCATCATTCACGGCTTTTTTTAAATCCCGCCCGATGCGGGTGTAATCCTGTTCATTCATCGTTTTCATCCTCCGGATGGAGACGGCGGAAAACATTTCCGCCTTTACACCACAGGGAATATGATATCACAGAGACAGCCTTCAGGCAATTCAAAAAGAATTAGAATCATTAATGTTTCGTTAAATCGGATGATTTTTTGTTCCTGTTCAGAGCCAGGCGCAAATCTGCGTAGAATCATGGATTGCCGCCGGCTGAAATCCATGATTCTGCACAGATTTGTATCCGGCGTGCACGCCACAGCTCCGGAAATGGCGCTTTTTCCCATTTCCGGAGTCTGGCCCTGAACAATACCATTTTTTACTGCAGGTTTCGCGGACCGAAGCCCTGGGGCAGAAGTTCCTTCAGAGAATATTCCCGCCACTTTTGCGGTGACACCGCCAGGAGAATGCGGAAGGCTTCTTCATCGCAGAATTCCATCATAACCTGGCGGCATACCCCGCAGGGGCCGGTAAACTCCAGGGGCCCGTCTTCCTTCCCGCCGACAATTGCGATTGCCAGAAATGATGTCTCACCCTCGCTGACCGCCTTGAAAAAGGCTGTACGCTCCGCACAGTTGCACGGTGTATATGCGGCATTCTCGATATTGCAGCCGCGGTAAACCTTCCCGGACGCTCCCAGAAGGGCCGCGCCGACCCGGAAATGCGAGTACGGTGTGTACGCCATATTTCTCGCTTCAATCGCTTCGCGGATCAGATCCGAAGCTTTGTTATCCGGTATCATCTGAATACTCATGAACATTCCTCCGCTATAAATGCCTCCCGCATGGCGGGAGGCACCTGTATTACTGTATATATATAGCAAACGACAGAAGACTCATTATTTTGGTGTTTGCCGCGCCGGATTTGCGCCGCTCTAAGCGGCATAATTTCCTGGCAAATCCGCCTGCCTGAGCCCGAGCGAGTATGCCCGAAGGGGCATGCACATCCGCCAGAGGCTGTAAGTACCGTCATGTTTTTTATGACGTTCACTGTGAATATTGTTTACCGGTCAGAGCCGGACTCCGGCAATGACAAAAGCGTCATTTCCGGAGCTGTGGCGTGCCCGCCCCCGGAAGTACGCACCCGGATGCGGTCCTGCGCTTTTTGCTTACTTAGATTTCACATAAGGCTTGCCGCTGGCAGCAGGCACCCGCGCTTTTCCGACAAAGAGAACCAGCGCCAGAATGGTGGCCAGGTAAGGAATCATGGAAATCAGGTTCGGTGAAACAACGTTTCCCGCGCTGGTCAGCACCTTCACGCCGCTGCTGAATCCGAAGAGCAGGCAGGCAAGCATGGCGCCGTGCGGCGTAAACTTTCCGAAGATAACCGCCGAGATGGCGATGAAGCCCTGTCCTACGATAACGGAGGGACGGAACTGGTTAACGGTTGCCAGCGTGACATAGGAACCCCCCAGTCCAGCCAGGAAGCCGGAAAGGATGACGCAGATATACCGTACCTTCGAAACATTGATGCCAAGGGTGTCGCAGGCCTGCGGATGCTCGCCCACGGCTCTCAGGCGCAGTCCGAAGCGGGTTTTGTAGAACAGGAACCACATGACCAGAACCAGCAGGAAGCAGAGGTAGCAGGCGATGTGCACATTTAAAACATTGTTCCAGAATGATCCGGCGGGAAATACACCGTCAAAAAGCTTGTGCAGTCTTCCGGCTCCCGTAATCGGTGCGGTATCCGTTGAGTCATCAAAGATAATCCGGCTCACAAACAGGGCAAGTCCGGGGGCCAGGAAATTGATGGCGGTTCCGGTGATGGTCTGGTCCGCATTTCCGCTAACGCATGCTATCGCATGAATTACCGCGATCAGAGCTCCCGCCAGGCCTCCGCAGAGGAAGGCCAGAATCGCGTTCTGTGTAAAGTACCCGACCGTTGCGCCGACGAACGCGCCGACCGTCATCATTCCTTCAATTCCGATATTTACCACGCCGCTGCGCTCCGAAAGACAGGAACCAAGTGCCGCGTAAAGCAGCGGGGGCGTGGCAACAAGGGTGGCATTGATCAGCAGGCCCAGATTTTTAATCAGCTCATCCATTATTTTCCCCTCCCGCTAAGCAGCTTCTTCAGAATGTGCGAAAGTGCAATGAATATAACAATGGTACCCATGATGATATCCAGCACTTCCTTCGGCGCGCCGACCAGCGACAGCTTCTGGCCGCCGTATTTCATGGCACCGTAAAACAGGCCGGATATGATGCAGCCGATCGGATTGGAGCCGGCAATCAGCGCAACCGTTATGCCCTGGAAGCCGTAGCCCTCCTGGCTGGCAAACTGGGCGATGCGCATCTGGTTACCCAGGATCTGCATGGCGCCGCCAAGGCCCGCCATGGCACCGGATATGGCCATTGCCTTCAGGATGGCGGCATTTGCGTTGATACCGCCGTAGGTGGCCGCAAAACGGTTGAAGCCGACGGAACGCAGCTCATAGCCGAGTGTGGTCTTGTTGATGATAAACCAGATTGCTATGGCCGCCGCAACCGCCAGGATAATTCCGTAGTTGAAGCTCTTGCAGCCGGTCGCCGTAAGGATCTCCTTCGGGAAAAGAATTCTGGCACTCTCCAGGATATCAACCGTAGCTTCCTTTCCGTCTGCTTTGATTCCCTTCAGATTTACCACATAGTTGGAGAGGTAGAAGGCAATCCAGTTCAGCATGATAAAGGAAAGCACCTCATTGATCCCGCGCTTTACCTTCATCACGCCGGCGATCATGGACCACAGGGCGCCCGCTGCTGCGGCGGCGAGTATGCAAAGCGGCACATGGATGACGGCAGGCAGATCCAGTTTTATGCCGAGTACGCAGGAAACCAGCGCACCGACCACAAACTGCCCCTCCGCACCGATATTGAAAACGCCCGTGCGGAACGAGAAGGCAACGCCGAGACCGGCAAATATCAGCGGAACGCCGTAGACAACCGAGTAGACCAGATATTTTGTCTGTCCGAAAATACTGTCGAAAAGCTTTCCGTATGTAGTTGCCGGATTGATGCCGGCAAGGGCCAGAACAATCGCGCCGGCCACAAATCCGATCAGGATGGCTATAATGGTATACAGCGCATTATTGTCCAGTATCTTCTTCTTAACCATGCTGCACACCTCCCGCCATCATCAGGCCGAGCTCGTTTTCATCAGCCTCCGAGCCCTTCACGCTTCCGCTGATTTTTCCGTCGAATATAACCTCTATGCGGTCCGAAAGGCTCATGATCTCATCCAGCTCGAAGGATACCAGAAGCACGGCCTTGTTCTTGTTTCTCTGCTCCACGATATAGCGGTGCACAAATTCGATGGCTCCGACGTCCAGTCCGCGGGTCGGATTGACGGCTATCAGGAGATCCGAATCATTGGTGATTTCGCGGGCAATGATAACCTTCTGCTGGTTGCCGCCGGAAAGCGTGCCGGCGGGCCTGATCTCACAGCCCTCGGGACGGATATCAAAGCTCCCGATCAGTTCAATGGCATGACCCGTAATCTTCTTTTTCTTCAGGATGCCTTTTTCCGCGAAGGGGGGTTTTTTGTAGTTCTGCAGAATCAGGTTCTCGGCCACCGTGAAATCCAGGACCAGGCCATGCTTCTGTCTGTCTTCCGGAATGCTCGTCACGCCGCTGTCAAAAATCTCCTTGGGGGTTTTATTGAAGATCTCTTTCCCGTTCATCTTGACGGAGCCTGACTCACCCTTGCGCAAGCCTGTCAGAATTTCCACAAGCTCTGACTGTCCGTTTCCGTCAACGCCGGCGAGACCCACGATCTCTCCTCTTCTGACGTTCAGGCTCAGGCCTTTAAGGATTTCCACGCCGCGGTAGTCCTTCCCGTGAATATCCTTTACGTCAAGCACCACCTCGCCGGGCTCAAGCTGTTTCTTCTGAACCTTAAACTCGACGTTTCTGCCGACCATCATGGACGCCAGATCCTGCTCGGTGACTTCCGGCACATTGACGGTTCCGATGTACTTACCCTGGCGGATTATGGTACAGCAGTCCGCACAGGCCTTGATTTCCTTCAGCTTATGCGTGATCAGGATGACGGATTTCCCGTCGGCGGTCAGATGATGGATGATTTCAATCAGCTCCTGAATCTCCTGGGGCGTAAGGGATGCGGTCGGCTCATCCAGAATCAGGATATCCGCGCCGCGGTAAAGCACCTTCAGAATTTCCACGCGCTGCTGCATGCCGACCGAGATATCCTCAATATGCGCATCCGGATCCACCTGCATGTTATAGCGCTTTGACAGCTCTTCCACCTTTGCCCGGGCTGTTTTCATATCCACCCGGATGCCCTTGACCGGTTCCATTCCCAGAATGATGTTTTCCGTTACGGAGAAGGGCTGCACCAGCATGAAATGCTGATGAACCATTCCGATTCCCAGTTCAATGGCATGGCTGGGATCCCGGATCTCCTCCTTTTTCCCGTTGACATAAATTTCTCCGGATGTCGGGCGGTACAGGCCGTAAAGTACATTCATCAGGGTACTTTTGCCCGCTCCGTTTTCGCCGAGAATCGCATGTACCTCTCCCCGGTGAACCTTCAGGTTGATATGATCATTTGCGGTGAAATCGCCGAATTTCTTTACAATCTCACGCATCTCGATCGCAACCTGCGACATGTCCGCATGGCTGGTTCTGTCCATTCCTGCTTCTCTCCTCTCTGGGTCCGTGGTAAAGAACTTTTGTTACTCCGCCTTGTCAGCAAGCTTCTCATCCTGCGCAAAGCGCCGAAGTGATGGTTGCCGTTCCGGGCAAGCGCATAAACGGTTAAACAATTATAACATCGTTCATTCCTTCTTCCCGGGCAGTCCGAGCCAGCTGCTCCATCAGATCCCGTGAAGGCGGCTGCCAGTTTCTGTAACATGCACGAACACCGTTCTCGCGGTATGTGATCAGCTTATACCGGATATCCGGCCTGCCCGAGCCGCAGTACGGTGCCAGCAGTGCCGCGCTTTTTTTTACCGTATCAAAAACATGAAACAGACCGGGAACCACGACTGTCCGGATTTCATACAGTTTCCCGGATTCCGCCAGGAAAACGGCATTTTCCAGGACCGCACGATTATCACCGCCCGTAACCATACGGTAATCACCGGGATCGTATGCCTTAATATCCAGCATAACCCCGTCCGTTACTTCGAGCAGTCCGGGAAAAGCACCGAATGGGATGGTTCCATTGCTGTCAATCAGGGTATGCAGTCCGGATGCCTTACAGAATACAAACAATTCCCGCAGGAATTCCGGATAAAGCATGCACTCGCCTCCGGAAACCGTTACGCCGCGGATAAAGGGCACCTGGCGTTTGATCAGAGAATATGTCTCCTGCGCGTTCAGAAGGCGTATCCTCGGGCTGCTGCCGTGCCGGCATGTCTGAATGCAGGCATCGCAGAAAACGCATTTTTCCCAGTCATAAACCACTTGTCTGCCGGGCTCCATGGAAAGTGCACCCTGCGGACAGGCTGCCACACAGTCCCCGCAGCCGAGGCACATGTTCCTCGTCTCCGGATTATGGCAGTATTTACAGTCCGTATTACAGCCCTGCAGGAAAACCGCCGTACGGCTTCCCGGCCCGTCGACAGCCGAGAAGGGAATCACGCGGTTGACGGGAGCAATACTTCCGGGATCCGTTTTCCTTACCATACCTTTCGTTCCTGCACATGGCCATTCTCGGTGGCGCCGGTGGCAAGCTGCGTGGTATTCTGCAGAACCGCTTTTCCTGCCTGAAACTTCTCGATTTCCGAACGCTTCGCCAGATACCCGGTAACGCGGATGACATCGCTGTCTCCCTGGTAGAAGGAGAGGTAGCGCAGGTTTTCCGCAAACGCGCCTTTCACGATATCCAGCACATATTCGGGATTGCGGTGAACCGTAATATCCACCGGGAAAATGTCGCCCGTGCCGGACGGAAAATATTTATGAAAACGCGAGAGAAGTCTGAGATGATCGGCCAGATTTTCCGGCTCCTCTCCGATGGGAATCCTTGTTCCGGGCGTGATCTGCCTGTCCTGCGCTATGCCGACCTGCGCGTGCAGCAGGAAATGTCCGCCCGTCGCCTCGCAGTAGGGATTTGTATGGGAGCGGTTGAAGGCGTCAATCGCATCCATGATGCGGACGCCCAGCTCTTCAGCCTCGGGATCATGACCGAAACGGAAGGCTTTCCCCTCCTTCTCCATCAGCAGGTTCACGCACTCCGCCAGACCGACAAGGCCAAACATGGCCGTGAAGCGGTCACGGTGTATAAAACCTTCCTTCGCAAGGAAATTGCTCTCAAAGAAACCGCTCTCCTCCACCTCAAAGCGGATGCGGGCATCCATATAACGCGCCATTATGTCCATGACGTACGGCAGCTGGACCGCAAGGAAATCCTCCGTACCGGAAGCGCGCTTCGCGATATTTCCGAGGATCAGACGGCACAGGGTATAAGACCCGCCTCCGAGCTTCAGACCGTTATAGCAGCTGGCGATCACATAGTCCTCTCCCAGCTCCGAGGCAAACATCCGGTGGTTGGCAAAGCTTGGCTTCGCACTTCTGAGGGAGGTTCTGACCGCTTCCAGCGCAAACGCGTCCGGGGTAAGCTCCGGATCATATTTCAATGTAAGGTTCGGAACCGCCTGCTCCAGTTCGCGCTCGATTTCAAGCAGAAGACGTCCCGTCTTTGTCTCTCCCGGACCGATATTGGCGTGTGAGAAGGAATCCAGAACCGTGCGGTCCACGTTGATGAGGAACAGCCTGAGAAGCTTTCTCGCCAGTCCTTCCTCCGTCTTCATCACAAACGGCTCCAGCAGTACATCCAGCTGACCGAGATAAACCGGGTAATTTGTTACGCTCGGAACATGCTTATAGAAAATCAGCAGGGAATTCAGCGCTTCAAAGAGATCCTGCGGCGGGGGCAGCTGGAGAAATGCGCTGCCTTCGCGGAAGAACTTCGCGTAATCCGGCACAATGTAACGCGGCCTAACGGGGGCGTTTCCTTCGAACAGATCGCAGATGCACTGTCTGCCCTCCACAGGGGCCAGAAGCTCCTCCAGGCCTTCCGGCACATCGAGGACTTCCATCAGGGATACCGCCGCTCCGGACAGATTTGTCAGCTTCTGTTCGTGGGTGAGGGCTTTGTTTGTGATGATGCCGAGGATTTCCTCTCTGGTTTTTTCTACACGCTGCATGGTAATAGGTCTCATGGTTTCTCCTGTCCGGTTCTGTTCGCAGGGTTTCCCGTTCGGGGGAGCCTTCCGGTATAAAAACCTGATCATTCCGGCGCCTTGCCGGCTTCGCAATTCTGTATAATCGCGCTATAATACTCCTTTCATTATACAGGAGTTTTGTCTGTATTGTCAATGTAATTCACGGCCGCGGGCAGAATTCTTCTTTGTACTTGCGGGAGGGGGGCTTTCGCGCTGCTGCCGGCGGGTTTTGATGGTTTTGTGGTTCTTCATGTTCCTGGTTACTATAATCTCAAAATGTCCCTGACTATACCATAATCGGGATAGCCTTAACAAGGGTTATTATTTACCTGGCACCCTTGCTTAAGTATA
Source organism: uncultured Clostridia bacterium (assembly GCA_946624325.1). GTDB lineage: Bacteria > Bacillota > Clostridia > Lachnospirales > Lachnospiraceae > Anthropogastromicrobium. The sequence goes on along the minus strand of CAMOSC010000016.1, from coordinate 281 downwards.
CAGCCTTGCCACAAGTCTCTGAGAAGTATCCAAAAGTTAACTGGTTTCAGGCAATGGATATTGATAATCCCATAACATTTGCTCATATTATATCAAAAAGCTACACTAATGAAAAAAATGTTACTGTTCAGAGCCAGACTCCAGAAATGGCAAAGAACGCCATTTCTGGAGTTGTGGCGTGCTCGCCAGATGCAAATCCGAGCGAAATCATGGATTTCAGCCAGCTGAATCCATGATTTCACACAGATTTGTGTCTGGATCTGAAAAGCAGCAGAAAAACG
>CAMOSC010000015.1 GCA_946624325.1 uncultured Clostridia bacterium | reverse complement strand
CCGGAGATAATACTGCAACGAAAAACAGCACCCCGAAGGGGTGCTGAACGCATGAGACACGCGGGATTCGAACCCGCGACACCTTGATTAAAAGTCAAGTGCTCTACCGACTGAGCTAGTGTCCCAAACTGGGCTAGTTGGATTCGAACCAACGTAATGCAGGAGTCAAAGTCCTGTGCCTTACCGCTTGGCGATAGCCCATTGGTTTAGCAGGAACTCGAAGATACCTGCAGGGTGGGTACAGGGACTCGAACCCTGGGCCTCCAGAGCCACAATCTGGCGCGCTAACCAACTGCGCTATACCCACCATGTATACGGAAGAGAAGAATACTTGAATCGGGGTGACAGGATTCGAACCTGCGACTTCCTGGTCCCAAACCAGGCGCTCTACCAAGCTGAGCCACACCCCGGTTTGCTGTGCTCCTCAACGCAAGGAGTATTATATACGATTGGAATTGGAAAGTCAAGCACTTTTATTGAAGGCTGAAAAATTATTATCGTAATCCGCGTTCCTAATCAAGATACCCGAATGAATAGTTCCTAATCAAAATACCCGATTGAAAAATGTGCCCCGCCCTCCCGGTCGAAATCCATGATCGCGTAAGACGGACGGCTTCCGGATGGTCTTGGCAGAGACAGGCTTCCCGGATTGACCAGCGTAACGCCTCCGACCTCGCGGATCAGGGACGTATGCGTGTGCCCGAACATGGCGATGCCGCAGCCCCTGTTCTTTGCCGTTTCCGCCAGAAGTTCATATCCGTAATGTACGGCATAGCGGTGTCCGTGCGTCAGGAAAACGCGCTCTCCGCCGAGTTCCAGAACTTCTTCCGAAGGCAGCCCGGCACTGCGGTCGCAATTGCCGGCCACCATAATGGTCCTGCAGCTGACCAGATCCGGAATACGGCCCGCATCCCGCTCGGCGTCGCCCAGGTGAATCAGCAGATCCGGGGACGGAAACCGTTCCAGCAGACGGTATAGATTTCTCAGAAGGCCATGCGTATCGCTGACGATCAGGATTTGTTTCATCCGGTGCTCCTTTTTACTTCATATACAGCTTTCTGTGCCAGACCTTGGAAAGGCCGCAAAGCACGATCTCCGAGGCTGCAGCATTTCCGCCGGATGCGAATCAGTAAATCCGGGCGTGTTTTCCTGCGCTGTTTTGCCTGTATTCGCGAATCTGCGGCCGGCTCCGAACAGTTGCCAGGGTTTTTGCTTATCTTTCGCGTACCCGCTCTGTTTCAGCTGCAGTATCCGAGGGCCCTGAGCTTTTCGCGCATCTGTCTGAGTGCCTTTCCCCGATGGCTGATGCGGTTTTTCTCTTCGGCTTCCAGTTCGGCAGTCGTTTTCCCAAGCTCAGGCACCAGGACGATGGGATCATACCCAAAACCGCCCGTGCCGGAAGGCTCATGGGCAATAACCCCCTCGATTGTACCCCGTGTAGTCAGAATACGGCCATCCGGGAGCGAAGCTGCTATCACGCAGACAAAGCGTGCGCTTCTCTCCTCTCCCTCCACGCCCGAAAGTCTCCGGATGATCTCCCGGTTCTTCAGTTCATAGGAAGTATCATGCCCCATGAATCTGGCGGAATAAACCCCCGGCGCCTTATCTAGATAATCCACCTCCAGGCCGGAATCATCTGCCAGAACAACCGCATCCGTAAAGGGACGAATGGCTTTTACCTTAATGATGGCGTTCTCCTCAAAAGTAGTTCCGTTTTCCTCTGCGTCCACGTCTATGCCCGCTTCGCGCAGGGACAGCACCTCGCATCCGCAGCCTGAAAGGATCATGCGTACTTCCTTCATCTTCCCTTCATTCGACGTTGCAAACACTATTCGGCCCTTCAAATCAGTTATCCTCTCTTTCATGGGTACTCCCCGTGCGTTTTGTCGTATATGCCTTCAGGCAGAGGTTGCAGTTCTGACCCGTCTCTGCGGACTGCCAGGCTTTACCCCGGAAGCTGATGTACCCCTCTCCGTCCGTCAGGTCGGCCTGAACACCCCCGTCGGCACTGTCGTATTCCACTGCCACGGGCCTTGTCTCTCCGGGCGTGCGTATATGTACGATGACCGCGAAGCGCTTCCCCTCCGTCAGACTCCACTGCCTGTCCAGCCGAACCGTATAAAAGCCCGGTATGGAAAAACTCCCGGATGCCGCGGGCGATATCATCTTCAGATCCTGTACGGAATTGAACTCCGGAATAACATAAACCTCGTATTCCGTATTCCGGTCAACCGCATAAAAACCGACCGCTTCCAGGTTTTCATCCGACTCAGCCGAATAAACGTTGGCAAAATACGCGCTGTCCGAACCGTATCCCAGCTGTCCCGCCCAGCCGCAGAGATCGCTCTGGTAAAGCCTGTCATAATTGTCCGTCTCCTCCACACCGGTATAGACGATATTGTAGATGCCGACGGAAGAATCAAAATAGGATACCCAGAAAAAGCCGCCGTCGCCAAAATCCGTACCCCAGCTGTTCTGGCAGAGAAACGCCCCGTTGCCTTCGGGGGGCGTATTGAAATTCTCCCTGGGATAGGTATCGTCCCAGCCCACAATCAGGACATCATGGTTCATCTTGTTTGTGCCTACATAATAATAGGCAGCGTTTTCACGGTTGTAATATCCCGATATGCTGGAAGGGTTTTTCAGTGCGGAATACAGTGAAGTCTGTACGGCCCCGTACAGATAGACGGCCTGTTTGATGCCGTTGAGATCTTTCTGCGGAATGATGCGGATCTCCTGCACATGCTTGACCGGCTCCAGGCTTCTGTCTGTTTTCCCATCCCCGTAGGGATCGTCCTTTTCATAGACGACTCCCTGCCAGGCCAGCAGATAGGACATGGCCATGGTATACTCTCCGCCGCTCTCCTGTGCCCTCGTGTACCCATTGTTCAGGCTCATGTGATCCGCGGAGAAGGGTTCGTGCTCTTCCGGCAGCAAAGCCGCCTCCACGGCGCTCACCGCGGCAAACGCCCAGCAGGTTCCCAGGCTTCCCTGATCCCGGACCTGAGGCGTGCGCTGAAGCGTCCTCGCATCATAGGCAACCGGCAGACGCGGGCTCTGCGGATTCCGGTCGTTCATGGTCAGCAGACGCTTTGAATCGTCAAAGGCAAGGTCATAATTCAGACAGTCCGCAACCATACGTGCAGACACGTAAAAGATATCCCCGATCCGCTCAAAAGCTTCCCGATAGATCCGTTCCTCACCGTTTACCTCCGCCTTCATCTCCGATAAGCGGGCTTTCAGGGAAAAGCTGTTGCGGAAGAGCTTCAGCGTATCTCCTTCGTAAACGGCCGCGTTGCATCCGAACAGTTCCCGGACAGCAGAAAGCGGAAGCATAAGCTCCCGTTCCTCATTCATGATAACCGGCTCCTCCTTCGGATCCCATCCGGCCTGATCAACGGTCAGCCGGATGCCTGCCCGGTTATTTCTGGCGGCTATCAGCGCATCAAAACGCTCTGCAACCGCCGCTCCCGCATATCCGTCCCGCACCAGCGGATCGGGCTTTGGCCTGTACAGGCAGATCACAGCCGCGATCAACAGCAGAAAAATCGCCGCGATATACACATGGCTCCGCTTCAAACCCGCGCCTCCTCCAAAGTAGTCCAGACTGCCCTAACGTCAGGCCCGCATATCCGGCCTGCATCATTCAGGCGTCCTGGCAGGCCTTGGCGGCTTGGGGCCGATATACTGGTAATAATAGGTTTTAATCATTCCGTTGTAGATTTTCCTGTTCCGGTCCGCCTTTTTTCCGATATCCCGTTCAGCCTGTTCATAGGCCGTGATCAGGTACATAGACCAGGTCGGAAGCGCCGCAAAACGCTCTCCAAGAGCCGCGTAGATCGGCGGAAGGTCCTTTTTCTCCTCCAGCCGCTCCCCATAAGGCGGATTTGTAACTATAAAGCCGTATTTTCCCGAATGGGACAGACTGCTGACCGGACGTCTCTGGAAATGGATCAGATGATCCACACCCGCGCGTACGGCGTTCTCCCTCGCAAGCTTTACCGCAAGCGGATCTATATCGTACCCCTGGATGTCCGTATCCACGTCCTTTGAAACCAGGTCGTTGGCTTCATCCAGGACATCATACCAGTTTTTTTTCGGGATCAGGTCCGTCCATTCCTCGGAGATGAATTCCCTGTTCATACCCGGTGCAATATTGGCAGCCATCATGGCTGCCTCAATGGCAAAGGTACCGCTCCCGCAGAAGGGGTCTACCAGAATACGGTCGCCCTTCCAGGGCGTCAGCATCAGGAGGGCGCTCGCCAGCGTCTCACTGATCGGGGCTTTCGTAGCCTGCGTGCGATAGCCTCTCTTGTGAAGGCTGTCCCCAGTTGTATCGATTCCGACCGTGACCTCATCCTTCATGAGGAAGACACGGATCGGGAATGCGGCCCCGGTCTCCGGAAAAACGCCCGCGCCGGTTGCCTGACGAAGCCTGTCCACGATCGCCTTTTTCATGACCGACTGGATATCGGAGGGCGAAAACAGCCGGCTTTTGACGCTGGAAGCCTTGGTTACCCAGAAGCGGGCGTCCGCGGGAAGGAACTCCTCCCAGGGGATGGATTTTGTATTTTCATAAAGCTCATCAAAGCTTTCCGCGCGGAAGCTCCCAGCCTTCAGCAGGATGCGCTCCGCCGTCCTGAGAAATACATTTGCCCGGCACACAGCGTCTGCGTCACCCTGAAACGTAACCCTTCCGTCCTCCACGCGGCTGATCTCGTAGCCCAGATCCCCGATCTCCCGCTTCAGAACGGCTTCCAGTCCAAAGTGGCAGGGGGCGATCAGTTCAAATCGTTTCATCCCTGCCTCCGATTGTTCTGGCCGTTCTTGACAAACTCCCAGATAACGCAGAATACGGAGACAATCACGACGGGCCAGAAGAGTATCCGGACAAATGCGGAGAAGAGCGTCAGCACCACCAGAATGGCGATCAGCACTACAACAACGAGTGCGATTTTTTCCAGTACCGGCCCGTTCTGCAGCGTATCCATTGAGAAAAAGGCATCCCCGTTCCGGGATCTGTTCAGGATTCTGGAAAATACCGATTCCTTTTCCTTCTCTTCCTTTACCTCTTCGGAGCTGAGAATCGTCTTAGCGATCAGCTGCGGACTTTGCAGGGAGTCAATAACCGCTTCCTCCGTACTCCCGCCGGATACCTGCTCTCCGATATACTGTCTGTAGGAATCCAGATGCCGGCTGATTACGTCGTCCTCCAGCTTTCCCTGAAGGCATGCCTCAAGCTCTGATAAAAATTCATTCTGTGTCATTGGCTCTCCTTTCCCGGTTTTCCTGTTTGTGAAAATCATGTAACAGCTGCAAAATACTATGCATTATACCGGTCTCCGAAAACGGCAGTCATCTCCGTCTCCGGAGGCTTCGGCAGGACATCCGAAACACTCATCGCTCATAAACCGTCATCGCGAGCCGGAAATTCATTTTTTCACGGCCTGACATCGCGCATTCGGAAGTGTTTTCCTTCAGGGACTGTGTCGGGATCGACAGACGGAAATCTCCGTTGGCCTGCGTAATCTCAAAAAGAGCCTCATACAGGCTGTTCTTTCTGACCGGCAGCCCTCCGATCCGGGCATTGATGATGCTTCCGTCCACCAGGCCGTCCGTCTCCCAGTCCTCCTCGTAGAGTACCGCGCCTTCTTCATCCTTCAGCGTAAGCTTGATATAACCGTCATTGATTCTTCCGTTCACGTAAACCCTGAACTGGAGCAGGTCCAGTACATCCCCCCTCGCGAGGAAGCGCTCGCTGATTCCGTCTCCGACCTCATCCAGAACCCATGCGCCGTCAGCTGCTTCCATGGCTACCTGGTATCCCGCATAAGGCGGGGACATGGCGGCGCGCAGGCAGAGCCAGGCCGGGATCACAAAGAAGCCGACGCCGAGAAGGAAACGCGCGCGCAGCCATCCGACACAGTTCACTTCCGCATCAGGCTCCGCGGCCAGATACCGGGGATGCTTAAACAGCGCATAGACCAGCATGATCATGCTGATAAGCGAAAGACAGAGCTCGTCCGGAAGGAAGCCGATATAATCGGACATGATCCGCTTCATGCCGATATCTCCGCCCACCAGGCCCGAAAGAACCCCGTGGTTAATCATGGCCTGATCCACATTGTTTGGAATCGTCTCAACCAGGAACATGACAAAAAACAGCATAAACAGCAGGTCAATCACCATAAAGATCTTTGTCTCACGGTTCATGAAGGCGCTGATCACCCAGAAGGGGACCGCAAACAGCAGCCACTGGGGATGCCATTTTGCCAGGCCGAACAGTACAAAGAACGAAAGACAGCTCAGATAAAAGGCCCAGCCGGCCTCCTCCCGTTCTCCTTCGGGGCGGGTAAAATACGCCCAGCCGAGGATGCAGCCGTATATGAGTACCACCAGGCTGACCGACAGGTACCTGGCACTGAGCTGGAAACCCGTAAAAATACCGGCCGAGAAAATATAGCCTGTCGGCGTATCGCCGCTGCTCCCGATGCCGAATACATAGTTTGAAAATCCGGCGCTGCCGCGGTAGAGCAAAAACTCCAGTGCAAGGGGCAGCAGAAGCAGCACACAGGCAGCCAGGATCCGAAAAACCCGCTTCTCCCGGAGCAGAAGCAACGGGAGGAAAATCACCAGCGCGGTGTATTTGAAGGTAACGGCCAGGGCAAACCAGGCAATAAAGCCGATATCCTTTTTCTTCAGGTAAGAGAGTAGTCCCATCAGGACGCAGATGGTCATGAAAATATCGTACTGTCCGAAAATAAACTGGTCATAAAACGCGATGGGCATCGTCAGGCAGGCAAATGCGCAAAGCCGTGCCTTTTTCTGTCCCATGGAGAGCACAAGGCAGATCCGGCAGATAACAATTCCGGAGACCAGGTAGACCAGACAAGGCAGCGCTTTGGACCAGAGTATGGCGGCCAGCGCGATGTCTTCGGTAGGTGTCTTCAGAATCCCAAACAGTTTCATCGGAAGATTCCAGAGCGCAAACAGCACATACACGGTCGGCATATAGCTGGGATGGATGTCAAAGCTCCCGCAATAGTCATAGAAATCCGCAAAATGCCCGTTCAGATAGCCCACGCTGCAGCCCGCGGTGTGCAGAAGATCTCTCTGCTGAAAGCAGAAAAAGCAAAACAGCGCGACCGCGGCAAACAGAATCCAGTCAGCAATGCCGATCCCGGCAAGCATGCCCCTGATGCTCTTTTTTTGTTTCATACCCATTTCCAATTCTTTCTCAAAACCCGGCATCCGTTTTCTGCATGGTCCTCCGGGAAAAGTATCCGGCTGCGGCACGCATGCTCCGGATCCTTACAGTCCGTCATCCGCACCCGCCCCGCGTACCGGCTCCTTCAGTGCCCGGAAGCCGAAATAGCTGATCAGGCCGAATTTGACCACATTGATGGCAAGCAGTCCCCAGGCTGCACCCCAGAGTCCGAAAAACCAGATGGCCGGAAGCACTCCGACAATAAAAAGCCCCGCATACAGGACGCCCAGAAGAAGCTGGAAGCGCGCCGGCGCAAAGCGCAGCACGATAACCATCACCGTATTGGAGAGGAAGAAAAAAACCTGGCCTGTATTTGCAAGGATAAAAAGCGCCTTCACGCTCTCATACTGTTCCCTGTAAAAAAGCCATACAAACAGATGGGAGCCGACAATGCTTGCCGCGGACAGCAATACTGCCAGGAGACACAGCAGTCCCAGAATACGCGCAAACATTTTTCTCGTAAAACCGCCCTGGTAGCGCGTCAGATGCCCGGTTATCACGCCGTTGAGCGGTGTGGACAGGAGGGAGGTCATTTTCCCCACCAGGCTGGCAATGTAAAAATAATCCGAAGCCCGGTCGCCCGCCGCAACCGACAGGACCATGCGGTCCGCATAGGAGACAAAATCCGAGAGCAGATACGCCATGGAAAGAGACGCGCAGGTCCTGGCGTCTTCACCGAAATGGCTGCTTTTTGGAAACAGCCTGCCCCGGAAGATATGCCCTGCGCAGGCGACATAGATGAGTCCTGCGAATTCTCCGCACAGAAAGATGCTGACCCAGGACGCGGTAAAGCGGTACAGGAAGGCACCGACCGCATATCCGGCCGCTATCAGTAAGTAATAAAAGAAGAAGCCCCGGTAGTTCATGTAGAGACGGAACTCAACATCCGCATAATACCGGACCGCAGTGGCAAAAATCAGGAGCATCAGTCCCGGCAGGGTGGCCCCACTGGCCTCCCCTCCCCTGACGATATACCCGATCAGGGCAGCCAGGCAGGAAACGGCGGCCAGCACAATGAGGAAGAGATTATAATCACCGTTCTCCGTCCTGTGGCGTGTGGACATTTTCATCCGGCCGTAATTGATTCCGGAACCGGCCGCAGACGCGACAAGCCCCATGATCGCCGTAAAGAAAAGCATCCTCCCCTGCCCTTCCTCACCCAGCTGCCGCTGGAGATAGGGATACACCCCGAGGCTTAAGACCATATTCATCACCACCAGGGATACGATTCCGTAAATCAGATCCCCGGTGAAACGCTTCCACTTCCTGTTCTTCTCCAAAAAAGACCTCACAATTCCTGCGGGAAATGAATCACGACATACTCCGGCTGCATATGGGGCTGCGTCCGCTTATCTTCCGGCGGAAGCTCCATGTAATTCCCGTAAAGCGTTTTCAGGCACATATGCGCATTATTCGGCCCCGGGAAAGCCTCCTCATCCAGATAGACATCTTTTGCGGGGGCAAACCATTCTTTCTGATAGATCTGGGGAATGTCCTGAAACAGGTAATTTCCGTAATATACCCGCCCCTTTTTCCTGTTTTTCCCGGTTTCAAGCCTGGTTACGCGGTCATACATGCGCACGATCCACCCCGCCGGCAGCAGTCTGCCGATCGTTGAAAGGATCCGGACAGCTATGCCGGAAGCGCCAGGATACTGGCTGTAATCCAGGCTGTAGCGGTGCCCGAGCCCCAGACCGTAAAACAGCACAACCAGCCCATAGCAGAATTTGTGAACCAGATTGCTGTCCGAGACATCGTCCACGATAAAGATGTCGATCAGGAGATGATTGTAGATTCCCCCTCCGTACCAGGCATCCTCCGGATTTTCCGGGCGGATCGAGGAGTCCTTCAGCCCGATGCGGGGTACAAAATCAAAAACCGCCTTCCCGAGTTCATCCGGTTCCACGTAATAAAACTCCGGCGCAAGCTCACTGCGCACCACCTTCCGGAAGCGCTCAAAGTCTGCCCTGAGCATGACAATATCGGCATCATCATCCCAGGGAATGGCGCTTTTGTGGCGGACGGCGCCCAACAGCGTGCCGCTCTCGAGGAACCAGTTGATCCCATGCTTTTTGCAGATGCGCCCGACCTCCCGGAGCAGTACCTTATGCCCGCGGTGCAGCAGGTCCAGGGCGTTTTGTGTTTCCTGATTCAATCCTGTTCTCCCCTTCCCGGCCGTCCGCCTCAAAATTAATCCGCTCTTCCTCCACTACCAGCGGCCGGTGCTTTACGCGATTGTTGATGCTCATGATATACTCGCCGATCAGCCCGATAAAGAACAGCTGCACCGAGCCCAGCGTGCTCATCCCGATCAGTACCGGCGCCATGCCGGCGGGGAAATTATTCCAGTTGAGGAGCTTGAGGATCAGGTAAATCACCGCGATGAGGATAAAGACCGCGCTCCCGATCATCCCTAAGAACGTTGCGAGCCTGAGCCCTACCGTGGTGTAGGAGGTAAAGCTGAGCATGGCCGCGTCAAAAAGCCTGAAGAAATTGTTGCTGGTTTTTCCCGCGCGGCGCTGGGGCTGGGTAAACTCGATGTCTTTGCGCCGGCATCCCAGCTCGGCGACAATCCCCCGCAGGAACGGCGTGGAGTCATCCAGTGTCTTCAGGATTTCGATGAAGGATTTATCGTAAAGGGCAAAACCCGTAAACTGTTCAATCTGCTCCACATCGGAGAGCTTTTTGATCATCTTGTAATAAAAGCCTCTCAGAGCGTACATGATACGGTTTTCCTGACTTTTCGTCTTGATAGCCGCCACGATTTTGTAGCCTTCCTCCCAGCCCTCCAGGAAAGCCGGGATCATGGACGGCGGTTCCTGGAAATCGGCGGCCATAAGGATTCCGCAATCCCCCCGGGCCTGGAGCAGTCCATAGTAAGGGGAATTGAACTGGCCGAAATTCCGGGCGTTGAATATTGCCCGGATTCTCGGATTTTCCGCACAGAGTCCCCTGATCAGCAGACGGGTTTTGTCCTGGCTGTCATTGTCAATGAATATGATTTCGTAATCATACTGCGGGAGCTTCGCGAATTCGGCTATGACCGCCTGACTGATCGCAACCACATTATCCTCTTCATTATAGCAGGGAATCACTACACTTACTGTTTTCATTCCTGTATCCTTATATTTTCTATAGCAAACGACAAAAGCCTTTATATTCCGGCGTCTGCCGTGCCGGATTTTCGCCGCTCTAAGCGGCAGAATTCCTTGGCCAATCCGCCTGTTCTTATCTGTTTTCCGGCATACTGCCGCCATGAAGCCTGGCCCAGGAAACCGTCCTCCTGATGCCCTCTTCAAACGGTACCTTCGGGCAAAAGCCCGTATCGCGCGTGAGTGCGGTAATATCCGCTTCCAGATGCATGACCTGGTTCGGGAAATACGGCAGCGCCCCGAGCCTTGCCTGAGCGCCGTTGCCCACGGCCCGGCAGAGTTCCTCAATATATTCCTTCAGGGGGCGGCTGAAACCGCTGCCGATGCAGTAGATCAGGCCGTCAACACCGTACCTGGCACACAAAAACATCGCATTTGCCGCGTCATCGCAGTAGAGATAATCCCACAGCTGTTCCCCGGCCGTATACCGCGGCTGTTCCCCGGCCAGCATGCTGCGTATCCCGCTCATCACCATGGTATAATCGTTATCGCAGGGGCCGTAGACGCTGAAAAACCGTGCCCAGATATGCGCCATGCCATACTGCTTACACATGATCCGGCTCAGCTGACCCGCTGCCAGCTTTGCACAGCCGTATCCGCTCTCGGGAACGGTAAGGCTGTCCGGTCCGAGCTTCATGTTGGCCCTCTTATACTCGGCCTGGGAACCTGCACCGACAAAACAGCTGCAGCCGTATCGTTCCGCCAGTTTCACCGCCTCCAGCGTACAGCGGATATTCTCTGCCTGAAGCAGGCAGTCGTTCCGCTTCTCTCCCCAGGGTGCCATCCAGGCCAGATGAAAAAAGACATCCGCATGGGTTTCCGGCTCAATGGCCTCATATTCCTCCAGAGAAGCCTCCACCACCGTGAGAAGCCGATGCTCCGGAAGGTTTCTGCGCTTTTCGGAATTTCTGTTGACCAGGGCTGTTACCCTGATTCCCTGTTCCAGCAGAAGGCGGGTCAGCGCCGCCCCGATCATGCCCGTTGCGCCGCTCACGACAGCGCTGCGAATTGTTCTGCCTGTAACCATACCGTTTTCCTTATTATTCCCGCGGCCGTACTTTAACTGCCTGCCGCGGTTTATCACCGTAAATACACAGTCCCGGCTGTTTCATCCGTCATCCGGGGGCTCGACAGCCGCCTTATCTCATAAAATGTCCGAGATGGACTTCCTTTTCCAGATCCTTCCTGTAATACTCAAAGGCTTCGAAGATAATCTCTTTCCAGTCTTCCGGCGCTTCGGCGGAAAATGCCTCCACGCGCCCGCCATCCATATAGCTGTCCAGCTGATTCAGGAATTCTTTGATCTCATCAATTTTCTTCACGGTTTCCTTGTAAGCTCTCATACCATTCTCCTCCCTAAACGCAGTTTTGTACCATGACCAAATGGCCACGGATGACTATTTTGCAGCCACGCCTGCAAAGGGCGCAGCCGTGGGCAAAATATGTCTCCCTTCTGTACTGCAATAAGCAGGGCAGCCCCGGCAGGCGGAAGCGCCCGAAAGTGTTAGGACTCCGGAATCAGCCGGAAAGCGTCCGCCTTATGCTTGCTGATGGGACAGACATAATCCGCCGGAAGTTCCTCCCCGGGATAGACATATCCGCAGAAACTGCATACATAGCGAAGCTTTGCGGGCTTATCTTCTTTCTGAGAGGCAGCCGGAACCGAAGAGGATTTCGCCGTCTCTTCCACCGCTTTCGTGTCCAAAGCTTCGGATTCCTCCGCGGAACCCTTCCCCGGATTCAGCAGGCTGGAAGCCAGTTCCCGTATTTTTGCGCGTTCCGCATCCTTCATGGCTGAGCGGAGCGTCACCACGGGCTCGGCAAATTCCAGATTCTTACAGGATTTCAGCATTTCCTTTATGGTTCTGGCGGCATTCGGCGCCCAGCTCCCGTTTTCTATAATACCGACCCTGCGGCCGCAGAAACCGCGCTCCTCCAGGTGAATCACAAAGTCGCGCATAAACGGGAAAATATCCGCGTTATAAGTTGTTGTGGCAAACACCAGCGTACTGTACTGGAATGCCTTTGCAACCGCCTCCGCCTGGTCGCAGCGCGCAAGATCGAAAATCTCAAGAGCCTCACATCCGCAGGCACGCAGCTCATCCGCGAGAAGAAGCGCCGCCTCCTGGGTATGACCGTAAACCGAAGTGTAGGCAATCACGATTCCCTCTGTCTCCGGCCGGTAGGAAGACCACTGATCATACAGGCTGACGGCATGTCCGATGGCATCCGAGAGCACCGGTCCGTGAAGCGGGCAGATGATCTGGATATCCAGCTTCGATGCCTCTTTCAGAAGCCGCTGTACCTGAGCGCCGTACTTTCCGACAATCCCGATATAGTACCGGCGCGCCTCTTCGTCCCAGGGCTCGGAAATGTCATTGGCTCCGAACTTGCCGAAGCCGTCGGCAGAGAACAGGACCTTTTCGCTGCTCTCATACGTGACCATTACCTCAGGCCAGTGAACCATCGGGGCAAACAGGAAGTTCAGCGTATGCTTTCCGAGACAGAGGCTGTCGCCGTTCTTTACAGTCTGCCGCTTCTGTCCGTCCGGGAAATCAAAAAACTGATCCATCATGGCAAAGGCTTTCTGGTTGCTCACCACGATGGTATCGGGAAAGCGCCCGGTAAACGCACGGATGCTGCCGGCATGATCCGGCTCCATATGCTGGATAATGAGATAATCAGGACCTTTTTTGCCCAGCTTCCCTTCCAGTCCGGACAGCCATTCCGAAGTGAAATGCGCATCCACCGAATCCATAACCGCTGTTTTTTCGTCCAGAATGAGATAGGAATTGTAAGCCATTCCGTTGGGAACATGGTACTGTCCCTCAAACAGATCTATCTGATGGTCATTGACCCCGACATACTGAATGGTGTCTGTAATCTTCATGTCTATCTTCCTCTCTAAACGGAGTTTTGTACTTTGACCTAATGCCCGCGGACAGAATCTCTCTCCGGGGAAGCAGCTTACCTGCCCTTTAAAAGCGCATCCATCCCTTTGAGCCTTGCCTCGGCTTCCTCCGCATCCTTTGCAAATTCCATGATTGCCTGGCGGACGGTCAGGGAACGCAGGTGTCCCGGTACCCTTGCCAAGTCCGGAACCAGGGCAGCCGCCTCCGGATCATCCAGAATATCACAGACTCTGGAATCCACGCTGTAGCTCTTCTTCAGCGGTTCGGTACAATGACAGATGAACTCGTAAGTACCCGGCTCCAGTTCCTTCTCAGCGGTATCCGACCAAGGAAGCAGGAGTTTTCCGGTACAGTTAAACGGCACTTCCGCCAAAACCCGGACTGTATCCGCGTCTAGGACCTCCCATTCTATGCGCCAGGTTCCGGCAGGACTGTGATAGACAGCCTCGGCATGCTGCAGGCTGTAATCCGGGACCGGCCGAAGGACGGCGCGGCGGAATCCCGGTTCTTCCTCACAGGGGCTGATGCCGGCAATGGTCTGCCACATCCATTCCCCGATGGAACCGTACGCATAATGGTTAAAGCTGTTCATGCCGGTGGAGGAAACCCTGCCATCCGGGTCCATACTGTTCCAGCGCTCCCACACCGTCGTCGCCCCGAGATTGATTTCATACAGCCAGCCCGGGAACTCCTCGTTTTTCAGGATGGTATAAGCCAGCCTGTCCTGACCCATTTTAGAGAGTGCCCTTGAAAGCATCGGCGTGCCGACAAATCCCGTCTGCAGCTTGTTCTTCTTTGCCTTTAAGAGCTTCAGCAGCTGTTCCAGCGGTTTTCCGGGATCCTCTGTCAGATCATACCAGATAGACAGCACATTCCCGGTCTGGGTATTGACCGCGCACCTGCCGTTCGGCGTATAGTATTCATCGTGAACATACCGGAGAACCTTCTGCGCCAGGGCATGATATTTTTCCTCATCTTCTTTTCTGCCCAGAACGCGGGCTGCCTTCTCAACCAGCAGAGCGCTGTTATAATAATAGACGTACGCGATAAACGCCTCGTCGGTTCCGCCCATAACCTGGTCTACTCCGCCGGCCGGATTGTCCAGGGCCAGCCAGTCGCCGAAGTGGAAATGGCTGCCCCAGGCGTGGTCGTCTCCGTCATAGCGGGTGATCCAGTCCGTCCAGTCCTTCATCAGGTCAAAGCTTTCGGCAAGGATCGTCCGATCCCCGTAATACAGCCATAAAAACCACGGAATGATCGTCGCGGCATCTCCCCAGACGCTGGAGCAGCTGTCTGTCATGCCTGCGCTCGGAATGACATTCGGAATCATTCCGTCAACCGCCTTCTGCTCCAGGCGCATATCATACAGGAATTTGCGGTAAAATGCGAAGCTGTCTGTCAGATAGCAGGCGGTCGGCACGAAGACCTGGGTATCCGCGGTCCATCCCATGCGCTCATCCCGCTGCGGGCAGTCGGTGGGAACGTCCACAAAATTCCCCTTCTGGCCCCAGGCAATATTGGACAGAAGCTGATTGATTTTTTCATGACCGGTTTTAAGTGTCCCGACGGGAGTGATGTCCGAATACAAAGCCAGTCCGGTAAAATCGGAAAGCGCGGGCGAACTCAGGCCCTCGACCTTTGCATAGCGGTACCCGTAAAATGTAAAGACCGGTTCGATATCCTTTTCCGTTCCGTCGCTGGTGTAGTAATATTCCGCCAGTGCCGAACGCAGGTTTTCGCGGTAGAAATTGCCCTCCTGCAGCACTTCGCCCACCTGTACGTGAATGACCGTACCCGCAGGCTCATGTACATGCAGTCTGAAGATGCCGGCCATATTCTGCCCGAGGTCATACACGTATTCGCCGGCGGGCGTGTGAATCAGGCTGACGGGTTTAAGCTCCTCATGAACGAGAACCGGAATACTCAGGCGTTCCGTCAGCTTCCCCTTCGGAGCCTCCGCGAAAAAGGCATTTCCCTCGCTTTCGACGGCAAGGGTATCATCCCGGTGTTCACCGTCATAGATATTGGAAAACGTGATGCAGCTCCTGGAAACCTGCCAGTCTTCATCCGTGCCGATGACCTGCTCGCTTCCATCCGCGTAACGGATTCTCAGCTCCGCGATCAGGAGGAAGGAATCCCCGTAAAATCCGCCGTCGCCCGCTGTGGATGTAAAGCCAAAGCGCCCTTTATACCAGCCATTTCCCAGAAGGACTTCAATATGATTTTCCGCTTTCAGCAGTGCGGACACATCGTAGGTCTGATACTGAATCCAGGAATTGTAATCATTGGAATACGGCGTGAGACGTTCCTCCGTAACCGGGCTGCCGTTGATCCGGGCGCTGTACAGGCCCAGTCCGCAGATGTACAGTCTTGCACAGACCGGCTCTTTTCCGGAAAGCGAAAAGGCCCTGCCGAATACGGGATGCCTGCCTTCTTCTTTTTTGCAGCTGATCCAGCGGCCCTGCCAGGCCTCATCCATCTTTCCCGTCTCAAACCAGTTGAGTCCGCTTACCGCTTCTTCTCCGAGCTCTGAGCGCACAGCTGCCCTCCAGTAGTACCTGGTACGCGGCGCAAGCTCCATCTTCAGTGCTGTCCCAAGCGAATCAACGCCGCTGCACATGCCGGTATCCGCCGCCACCTGCTTTCCTTCCGGATCCAGGGTCACAAGGATTCTGGCAGCCTCCTGTTTCTTTCCTTCCGCTTCCTCTGTGATGAAAGAGAAAACCGGGGTGTCAAGCCTGAATCCAAGCGGGTTCTCAATATGGTTCACTTTGCAGTTCACGATTTTCATGGCTTCATTTCCTTCCCTTCAGGATACGGATAATCCGAAACGGCAAACAGCTTTTGCAGCACCTGCCGCACTGCAATCAGTATAAATGTTTTTTTGCACACTGTCAATCCATGCCGGCCTTCCGCCGGGCAGGGAAGAATGCACTGCTTCCTCTCCATACAGCACAATACGCAAAGCGGCATGAAAACACGCGTCATTTCCGGAGTCCGGATCTGAACAGCTACCGTACTGCTAAATCCCGTCCCCGGGCAGACAGCAGTACAGCCTGGCGGCAAGATTTCCGAAATAACTCTCCGCTTCCGCAAGCGGCATGCTGATGTAGGTACCGGCCGTAAAATCATACCACGCCGCGGACGCGGTTTCGTATCCGCAGATCAGCACCGCGCTGTCCCCTCCGGTAATCGCCAGCACCGGATGGCCCCTGTTTATGTAAAACAGGATCTGCGAAATCGTGCAGCCTGTCAGGTCACAGACCGTACCGCCGTATTTTTCCGAAAGTGCTTCCCCGATATCCGTTCCCGCGGAAATCTGCAGAGAATCCGCCGCAGGCACTTTTTCATATAGCAGAAGTGTTTTTGCACCATGCTCCAGCGTTGTTTCCCCCTCCGCGGCAGCCACGGCTTCATCCAGATTCAGCATCTTTGAAAGGGCCCTCGTCTCCCGGCTCCAGAGCAGATTTCCTTCCGGTCCGCATACGGTTCCCATTTCATCGTAGCATGCCGCGACGGCATCCGAAAGATCCGGGAAAGTTCCCTTCAGTCTCCCGAGGCTGTAGGCATAATACAGGCTCTCCTGGCCGCTCACCTCCGAGTCAAACACCGGGCACAGGCTTTTTTCGGGCAGTTCGCACTGCTTTGTCTGAAAGCTGAGTCCTGTCGGATCCAGCTTCAGCACAATAAAACGTGCTTTCAGGAATCCTTCTTCCTGTCTGGATGACACAAAACCGGTATCTGTCTCTCTGTTTTCCGCATTCAGGAAAATCTGATCCTGGGAAGCCGGCTGATAGATTCCGTTTTCCTTCGTCAGGCGGTTCACGAGCATTCTGGTGTCGAGGATCTGTGTGTCCGCGATATAATACCCTTCCTGCCCATAACTGCCCGAATCCTCCAGTGCTTCCCGCACCGAGGCAAAGCAGATCCGGTAAAGCGGCAGGATCCGGCTCCCGCCCGCAAGCATCCCCTCATCCGCCTTTCTTCCGATCCCGTAGACCAGGTCGTCATTGATAAATCCCAGAATCTTCAGAAACTCCCCGGAATCCGCGGTCAGCGTGAACAGCTTTCCGGTTTCCAGGCTGATAACCCTGATCTCTTCTTCCTGCCCCCTGGTGCCTTCCTGCCAGGCGACAACACTTTCCGTCCTGTTCCCGTAAAAGCTGTGCTTTCCTTCCCTGCTGGCCAGCTCCATCTTTTCCCCGCCCGCCAGGTCGAGAGAATATACCGTATCCCCGTACAGGAAATACAGAATATCGGAATCACTGACGTAGGTCAGGCCGCCGATCTGCGTCATCAGCCTGTCCTCCGAAGCCCTGGACGGAATATAGTACAGCTCGTCAATCTGATGCCCCGCCGGATTATACCTGCAGAAGCTCACGCCCGAACGGCCTTCATGAATGCCGCGGTTATGATAGCCTGCGACGGCAAAATCCATGCTGGCATCATTATTGATCCGCATCACGCGGATCTCATGTCCGGAATGGGATGCGCGGATATCCTCCCCGTCCCTGTACGTAAAGACGGAAACCATACGGTTTTCGGTACTGTCATAATACCACAGCTGTCCTTCATAGACAAAGGCCTTCTTTGTTCCGTCCGGGGATTCCGAGACGCTGCAGGGCCTATCGGTCATGCCCAGCCAGATGTTTCCTCCGTCAAACTGCATGCTGGCAAAGTTGAAACGCTCCGTCATGTGCCGGTCATAATACAGCAGATATCTGGTATCGTTGCGGAAGCGGACCACATAATTCTCCTCAACCTCATACCGCCTGCTCACCGATTCGGAAGCCACCGTGACCGGGTAGGTCAGCCTTGCGGTCATCTGACTGCCGGACAGTTCCGAGACCGTGGTGCTGACTTTCCCGACAATCTCGGGCTTCAGCCCGTTCCAGACAAACATCCGGTAACGGGAATGAATATTGATCAGGCTCAGGTCATCCGATGCCATCGTATCGTTGGGCTGGATATAATTGACAATCACGTCGGAGCCGTCCCGGAAAGTCGCATCGGAAAACTCATGAACAAAATCCAGCATGGCGTCCGTATTTCCGTTCTCCTGGCAGACTACCCTGCTGTAATAGCGGATTGTCCTGCTGCCTGAACGTACCAGAAAGATCAGCATGTATTCTTTTCCGTCTTCCATCAGATTGGTCAGCATGAGCTCCCGCACCATCTGTCCGTCAATGTTCTCCCATTTATCGAGGATGCCGTCATCAATCAGTCTCTCACCGTCGATGCTTCTGAGCTGGAAAACCACCTGGTCCATCTGATTGCCGTACGGATGCAGCGTAACGCTCAGTTTTCTGCGTTCCGAAACGGGTAAAAGGTTCGGACGCATCTGGGACAGATCCATCTCGTCCAGGTAACCGAAGAGGAGGTTCTGACATTTGTCCTCATAGGACAGCTCCATTGTCGGCAGACTTGCCCGCTGCATGGCGGCATACGTCTTTTTTTCCCTGTTCCGGTAAATGTTGAAACCGATTGCACCGCCCACGCAAAGCAGCAGGAGGGCTGCCAGGAGCAGATATCTTCTGATTTTTTTCATAGTTCATCTCCATGTACCCCAGTACACAAAGCGGCACGAAAAAGCACCGCAGGATTGCGTAGATGCAAAAGCTCTCAAGCGGCTTCCACGCCTGCCGGGTTCCTGCTCGGATGGGCAGGAAAACCATCCGCCCACCCGGTTCCGCAGGCGGGTCTTTTTCTTTACAGAATCAGTGAGGTATGTTATACTTCTTTACGAATCCCGAACTGTGCAGTGTATCCTTCGAATCGGGTTGAAAGAAAAAATGCCCCGGCCGCTCTCGGAGCCCTGCTCCGAAAACAGCCGGAAACACCGGTAAAGGAGATGTTTCCATGCAGACACCAATGCTCTACCGTAAACGTCTGATTCCGAATGAATGTGTGCTTCTCGACAAGGATCAAATTCTCTTTTCAGACAGCTGCAGAATCGTCACCGCATGGCAGGCGATCCACCCGCGCAGCGACCTGGCCTTCGGGTACTCGCTCTATCTCCCCTCGGAAGGTATTAAAATCAGCCGTTTTTACGACCATATGCGCCGTTTCCTATACTGGTACTGCGATATCATAGAAACCGACGCGCAGCCTGCGGAAAACCGCCTGGTCTTTACCGATCTGCTGATCGACGTCAAGCTGTTTCCCGACGGCAGCTGCCGCATACTTGATCTGGATGAGGTCTCCAGGGCTTTTCGCGACGGACTCCTTACATCCGACCAGCTTCTTCGCGCGCTGGAATGTCTGGACCGTCTCCTGGGAAAAATCTATGACGGCTCCTTTCATCAGCTTGAGGCGTGTCTCCTTTCCTTTATCCCCGAAGATCTGCGCTGAAGAAGCTGCCCTTTTACCCGCGCGCTTCAGAAAATCCGCTCAGTCTTCCTCAATCATGCGGATTCTTCTGCTGTGCCGCTCCTCGCCGGAAAAATCCGTCTTCAGGAATGTATCCACGATCTTTACCGCCAGTCCGGGGCCCACGACCCTGCCGCCCATGCAGACAATATTGGCGTCATTGTGCAGCCTCGTCGCCTCGGCGCTGAAGCAGTCCGAGCACAGGGCCGCACGTATGCCCGGTATCCTGTTGGCCGCAATGGATATTCCGATGCCGGTACCGCAGATCAGGATGCCCTTTTCCGCTTCCCCATCCAGAATGGCCCGCGCCACCTTTTTCGCATAGACGGGATAATCCACGGCCTGTTCATCGTAACTGCCGTAGTCCCTGTATTCGTAGCCTTCCTTTTCCAGATATTTCAGAATCTCCTGCTTCAGTTCATATCCGCCATGGTCGCTTCCGACAGCTATCATTTTCTTTTTCTCCTTTTTGAAAATTATACTCGCGAACGAATTTAACTGCAGATTGCAATTCTGTGCCGCGGTATATGCAGTTACACTAGAATAATTGCCTCCGGCAATTATTAAGTGTAACTCGTATAAAACTGTTCAGTTATCATATATCAATAATACGGTGTCCCGCCGCCTTCATCAGCCGGTTCATCACCGCAAGTCCCTCTCCCTCGGCAGAAAAGCTCTCCGAGTAGATTACGTCTGCCTTGTCCGTATCAAATTCCCGGAGAACCCTGAACAGGTTATGCGCCACCTGCCCCATATCCGAGCAGGAACCGACGCGCTTAACCAGGGCATCCGGATAACGGTCCGCCGTCTCATCCGAGGCAAGTACGCCGGCGACCAGCCCCTGTCTGCGTGCCGCGGCAGTCTGCCCGTTAATATACCTGCAGACATCATCCGGCTTCCCGCGCACGATTGTCAGTTCAGCCTTCGGCGCATAATGCCGGTATTTCATGCCGGGCGCCTTCGGCCTCAGGTTCTCGTCCGCCTTCCTCTCGATCACGGGATCCCGCTCCAGCTCCCCCGTAATTTTCTCCAGCATCTCAGGGGTAATAAATCCCGGCCTCAGCAGAACAGGCCGCTCCCCCGAGACATCCACGATGGTGCTCTCCACACCGATTCCCACCTCGCCGCCATCGATAATCATATCGATTCGTCCGTCCATATCCTCAATGACATGGGCCGCGTTGGTAGGACTCGGCCTTCCGGAACGGTTTGCGCTCGGCGCGGCGATCGGAAGCCCTGCTTTTCGCAGCAGGCAGGCTGCCGCCGGATGCGAAGGCATACGGACAGCCACGGTTTCCAGGCCGCCCGTCGTCTCATAGGGGACCAGTTCGCTTTTGGGAAAAATCAGCGTGAGCGGACCGGGCCAGTATGCATCCATAAGCGCCAGCGCCACGCTGCTTACGCTCTTCACCAGCGGGAAAAGCTGACTGCGTGATGCGATATGGAGAATCAGCGGATTGTCGGAAGGGCGGCATTTTGCGGCGTAAATCTTTGCGGAGGCCGTTCCGTCCAGGCCGTTTGCCCCCAGACCGTAAACCGTCTCAGTCGGAAATGCAACCAGCCCTCCCCGCCTCCAGATCTCTGCAGCCTCCGCGGCGACCTCCTCTTCCGCTCCGTACATTTTTCTGATAATGGTTTTCAATACGATTCCTCCAGACAGAAACTCAAAGCGTGCCGTCAGTCTCCCCCGAAATACGGCTTAATGACTGACCAGACAGCGCTGCTGTCCAGCCCGATCTTAAAGAAAGCCACTCCGGCCGGATTATAGGAAAAGGCGGCATCCAGCTTGACGCCCATGGACCGTTCATCCTCGATCCAGAGCCTGTAAAAAACATTCGGCTCGCCATATTCCACATAATACTGCTGTTCCTCATCCAGCCAGACCGGCGTCAGTTTCCGCTCCTCCACGATTTTTGTGCAGGCATCCATTCCGACGCCCTCGCTGGTGAGGCTTCCCTCCGCCGTTTCCTTCCATACCCTTGTGTAGAAGGGAAGTCCGATAATCAGTTTTTCTTCGGGAACCTCCTCCAGCGTCCGCTCCGCCGACTGTCTCACCCAGCCGACCGACGCCGTGGAACCGGCGGTGGCGCCCCCGACATAATGCTCGTCGTAGGCCATCACGATCACATAATCTATCATCTCTCCCTGCTGGGCCCTGTCGTAGAAGGCCGTATGGGGCATGGGCGAGTAATTGTCTATGGAAAAGGTCAGGCCGTTCTTCCTGCATCCCGCAGAAAGCTCGCGTACAAACTGCAGGAAATCATCCGCATTTTCGGAGGATACCCGCTCAAAATCCAGGTTTACGCCGTCTGCCTCGACACGCAGAACCTCCCGGATAATATTGGCCGTGAGCGCCTGTCTGCTTGCCGTATCGGAAAGCAGCGCTCCGTCATCGACAGGGTTGTCGATGTCGTTCACCATAACCCATACCTTAACACCCGCCCTGTGGGCTTTGCGCACATACCTCAGTTCCGCCAGGGAGCTGATCTCGCCGCTCTCATCCTTCAGGGTGATCCAGGTCGGCGCCAGCACATTGAGCCCGTCGGCCTGTTCGAGATACTGGTCCAGCTGGCCGTATCCGGATTCGGTGAAAACCTGATGCCAGGCCATGCACACCTTTTTCCCAAGCTGTGCCGTGGTATATTCGGGTAATGTCCTTCTGTCCGGAATCTCCGTGCGATAATTGGCGGCTTCCGAGAGCCTGTCCTTCTGGATACAGCCGATCAGGCCGCTTTCGGCGGACTGGACGATATCCCATTTCGCCCCTTCTTCCATCAGGATCAGGGTCTCGCCCGCTTCCAGGTCCTCGACAACGGGCTCCCGGATGCCGGCGGCGGGGCGGAGCGCGCCTGCTTTTTCCAGCGTATATGCGGTCCGTTCGGACCAGTCATTGTAAATCCAGGCGTATTTCAGTTCCGGATCTGTCAGATAATAGCTGAAATTCAGACGGCGGATATATTCCAGTGCAATATACAGCTGCCCCTCCTCCAGATAACAGGGCACGTAATCCGGGGCATAGCGAAGTCCTTCGTCATCCGAAAAAAGCAGCTCTCCGGGGACGGCGGTGTAGGTGGTGGTCGGATCCGTGTAAAGAAGCTTTTCCCCGTCAAAGTAGAACTTGCCGGTGACGGATTCTGTCACGGTATCCAGATCCAGATACCAGGATCCGCCGATGTTCACAGGAGAGCGACTGACCCGCTCCCCGTTGATGATCAGTCCCCACGCATTTGCATCCGACAGGCCGAAATAGGCCGCCCTGTCCACGCGTTCCCTGTTCGGCAGAAGCATGCGCGCAATCAGGAATGCAAACAGAAGCAGCACGAGCAGCGCAAAAACCGAAAGCACGAGGAGCAGCCTGTTGTTTCTTCCGCTCCGCTTCCGTTTTGTCCGCGTATTCTTTTCCGGGAATTCTTTCTGTGGTTTCTGTAAATCCATATGTCTTCCCTGTCCTCGGCAGGACTTGCAGTATGCGGCAGGGAAAGCCTTTACCGGTGCAGCAGGACACCGCCGCCTTCTCCAAAGCAGTTTACGCCCGCCGGGCTTTCCCTGCCTTATTCTTTTGTATCTTTCACAGGATCCGGGTTTTATTCTCTCATTCCGAAATGAATTCAGCCGTTTGCATGGTTGCTGGCTTTACGCATTCTGAAACATTCCTAAACCAGACAGGAGATAAAATGCAGTCATTCTCTCTTTGCGTTCTTTGGTTTACGGACAGTCTGTGATGTTTTCTCATATCCCCGCGGAAAACCCACACCGGCTCCGATGACAGCAGTTCTAAGCCTAACCGGCGCGGTTTCATCGGAACGCCTCGGCGTACCTGAAACAGGCCCGGATTTCCCGTATCTGTAATTCCCAGTCTGTGTTCTAAATCGAAGGCCTTAAGCCTTTGATCCTATATCATCATAGCTTATATCTGGTAAAAATGCAAGTAATTTCCGGTGATAATTGTGCTATTTGCACAATATGTGCGCTTATTGAAGGTTTTCTCCGTCTTTTTGTGCGCTTTTATCCACCTTTTTCCGGATCAGTCCGGCCAGAAATGCGGAAATCTCATGCACCACAAAGCCAGAAACCATGGACAGGATGAAAACCAGTCCCGTGGAAATAAG
>CAMOSC010000014.1 GCA_946624325.1 uncultured Clostridia bacterium | reverse complement strand
CATCCGCCGGAGGCTTTATAGTGAACGTCAAGTTTTTTCTGACGTTCACTATAGTATAACAGCGTTCGTAAGGGGAAATAAGCATAAACCGCATGCCCTGAATTATTCGTAATCCTTCACAAGTTCAAGTGCCTTTGCCCATTCTGCCTCATAATACTCGGTCAGCTGATCCAGGCCAAGCTCCTTCGCCTCGCTTGTCATGGTTTCCCAGAGAGACTCAAACTGCGCTTCGTCGGATGCGTAAACCATCTGCCAGGAATACTTCTTGACGATCTCGCCGATCTGGGTCGCGATCAGCTGAAGGTCGTCGGAGAGCGGCGCGATCATATTGACCGCCTGCGTGGAATTGGCTTCCATATCGTTTGCCTGGATATACTCTGCCAGTGTGGTAACTCCGCCCAGCATCTCATTGACTTCCTGTTTCATGAGTGTGGGATTCCTTCTGAGCCAGCTCGGCCAGTAACGATAGCTGAGCGTGAAGCCGTCTTCCATGAGAGTTGCCGCCTGCGGGCCCAGCGTATTGAATGCATAAACACCGTCACGGAAAGCGCCGCCGCCGATATCCTCGGGCATCAACAGTTCGGAGTTATTTACCACGGCATCCTCCATCAGGATAACCGGTTCGCCATCGACATAATCCCAGGTTACGCCCTGCGGACCGTTGGTCAGGTAGAAGCAGACCTCCGGATCGTACAGCCAGTTGAGTACTTCCAGCGCGGCATCCAGATTTTCGGTATCCTTGGAGATGGCAAAATACCAGTTGCGGCCGATGGACTGATACGGCGCATTGTAAAGCTTCATATCTTTGGCAACCACGCTTGCAAGGCCGTCAACCTTATCCGGGTTGTCCGTATTGTCCCTGCTGTTATAGCTTCCGGTCAGCCAGGAGAACCAGGAGAACATGATGCGTCCGGCGCTCATCTTTGCACTCAGCTCATCATAGGTCTGGGTCATGGAATCCGGATCCAGCAGGCCTCTCTGGTTCGCGTCAAAATAGAATTTCAGCGCTCTCTTATAGAAGCTGTCGTCTGCCAGAAGGGATTTGGTTTCACGGGTAATGACGTTGGTCTCCATGAGCGGGGATACATATTCGGTGTCGATGCCGTACATGAAGGAAAGGGTGGAGATTTCCAGCGCGGTCAGGTTATCCCAGTCGGAGAACAGGGAGAAACCGTAAACCTTCTCGCCGGCTTCGGTCTGGGGCTTATATTCCACCATCTTCTCGACAACGTCCAGATAATCCTCCAGGGTACCGACCTCCGGCATGCCCGCATTCTTGTAGGCATCCCACTGAAGCAGCGGAACCCAGTTATAGGAGTTGTAGGACGTCGGGCCGATGGCTACCGGCATAATGTACAGATGGCCGGTACCGTTGCTTGTAAAGTCCTCGGAATACTTTACGGCATTGGCATAAAGCTCATTTTCGAAAATGTTCGGAAGCTTGTCCGCATACTCATCCAGCGGAAGCAGTGTGTCCGCATCCATAGCCAGCTGTGCCTGGTCAAGAGCCTTTAAGCCTACAAGATCCGGAAGGTCGCCGCCGATCAGATACTGCTGAAGCTTGGTCTCTACTTCATTTCCGGTCGGATCAAAATCAATTTTGATCTTCAGGTCGTCATAGAGTTTCTGGGCGCCCCAGCCCTGCCAGATTCCGGATTCGCCGGTGACAGACTGCATGATAAAGGCGGAGATGGTAGCCTCCTCGCGCTCTTCCTCCGCGAAGGCGGGAGCTGCGAGGGCTGCCAGCATGGATCCTGCAAGCAGTGCAGAAAGAAACTGTTTTTTCATCAATGTACCTCCTTTGTGATGGGTATTGGCACACGCCTGTCCGTATGCCGGGTTGCTGTTTTGAAACCGCACGGAGAAACGCAGACCTTTCAGTCCCGCAGAAAGCGCGGAACCAATCCCTCCGCTTCCGGATGGGAAGTCTGTTCGTTCTCCCGAAGGGTATCCGGTAAATCAGCCCTTTACGGCGCCGATCATCATGCCCTTGACAAAATATTTCTGGAAGAAGGGATAGACCACGAGGATCGGGACGATGGTGACGATACAGATGGTATATTTGATGGTAAGAGGGCTCAGCATGGTTGCGGGATCCATCTCCTGCATAACTTCCGGGTTGTCTCTCGCAATCTCGGCAAGTGTGTTGGCTTCCTTCAGGTAACGGTAAAGGACGTACTGCAGCGTCTGGAGGCTTTTGCTCCTCGTATAGAGTACCGTATCCATCCAGTTGTTCCACTGCCCGACGGCGGAAAATACCGCGATGGTGGCCAGTATGGGCTTGCACAGCGGCATGACGATCCGGGTGAAGCGTGTCAGATAGCCGGCCCCGTCAATCTCCGCCGACTCCTCCAGGGAAGGAGGCAGGGATTCCATATAGGTCTTTACCAGGATCAGGTTGAAGGGCGTCACGCAGCAGGGCAGGATGTAAACCCAGAAGGTATCGTATATCCGGAGCGTCTTGTATGTCAGGAATACCGGGATAACGCCCGCGCTGAAATACATGGTGATGACAACCATGCGGTAAAAGATTTTCTTGTGCCAGTACTCTTCCCTCGAAAAGCAGTATGCCGGGAAGGATGCGCAGATAATGGTAAAGCAGGTTCCGAGAACCGTGCGCGCCAGGGAAAGGCCCCCGGCCCTGGGCAGCTCCTTCAGGGAGAGCACATTGACATAATTGCTGAAATGGATCCCGACCGGCACGATATTGACGCGGCCCGTGGATACCAGGGTGTTGTCGCTGATGGTGTTGATGAATATATAGTAGAACGGGAAGATGCAGGCAACGGTAAAGAGCCCGAAAATCAGGCAGATTACGGCATCGATCACATGATCCTTCGCCGTACGCTTCTCGACGGCCCTGCTTTCTCCTTCGGCGGATTTCCTGTTTCGTATTTTCATGCTTCTGCTCCCTTTCTTTTTCTGCGGGTAAGGCACCTCTGTGTGGAAGTGCGGCTTGAACGCTCCGTTTCCGGATTCAGAAAATGGAGGAGCCCCTGATCTTCCTGGACAGGGTATTGGCAATGAGCACCAGTATGACGCTCACCAGGGATTTCCACATGCCCACGGCAGTGGCGTAGGAAATGTTGCCCTGCTGAAGGCCGTAACGGTACACATAGAGGTCCAGCACCTCAATATAGTCCTGGTTCATGGCATTTGAGAACACCAGGTACTGGTCAATCCCGTTGTTGATGATATTGCCGATCTGGAGGATGAACATGACAAAGAAGGTCGGGATCAGATGCGGTGTGGTGATATACCACATCTTCTGAAAGCGGCCCGCACCGTCGATGGCCGCCGCCTCGTAAATCTCGGAATCAATGGAGGTGATGGCGGAAATATAGATAATGGCGCCCCATCCGAGGCCTTTCCAAAGATGATACCCCAGCATCTTCAGCCACATATGGGAGGTATCCATCAGGAAATTCACCGGGTTGGAGATGGAACCGCTCTTCAGCAGAAGGCTGTTGAGCAGGCCGTCCGTGGAGAGCAGGGAAAAGAACGCCGCATAAACCAGGACCCAGCTGATGAAGTTCGGTATGGTCGTCAGGGTCTGAACCAGCTTCCGGTACCACTTGCTGCGGATCTCCATCAGGAACATGGCGAAAATCATGGGAAGAATCATGGTGGCCATGTAAAGGAGGTTGATGGCAAGGGTATTCTTCATGACCCGAATAAACTGCTTGCGCAGCACGGGATTATTGAAGGGTGCCGCAAACCATTTCCACCCGACAAACTCGCAGTCAAACAGGTTTTTTCCCGGTTTGTAGTTGAAAAAAGAATAGGCCCAGCCCGCAAGGGGCAGATAGGAAAAAATGAAAATGCCGATGAGAAATGGCAGCGAGAGAAGGAAAAGGCGGAACCCCGCTCTCTCCCTGGGCGATTTTTTCTTCTGGATACCGGATCCGGACATAACTGCCTCCTCTCCCGTGCCGTCAGACAGCATTTTCTGTCCAGTCTGACAAGTCCGACAGTAAATTATGAAGATATTATATCATATTTTTCAGACCATGTAAACCTTAAATGCCCTTCAGTTTCAAATATTCAACAAATAGTGCATCAGTTTCGTTTTAATTTTCGTATCTTTTCCCGCAAAGTTCTTCATCGGATGGGCGGGAAAACCATCCGTCCACCCGATCTATCTACTTTGAGTCCTGCCGACAGATCGCAGCGCGAAAAGCCCTTTTCCGTTTCATATGCCGTCACTGCCGGTATCCTCATAGAGCCAGTCCAGCTTGTCGAGGGTCTCGCCCGATAAACCTGCATCCCTTGCGGCAATCCCGCAATCCGCCGAAACGACGCCCGCCACAACGAATCCGCCCGTCCCGAGGAAGATCTCATGCGTACCCTTCTCATAGCGGAAGGCGTGTACATTCATATCCGGGCAGGAATCCGCCTGAAGCGCATTTGCCAGGAGAACCTTTAAGCCTCCCCGGTCGTCCGCATGGGTGTTCGTTTCCAGCTCCGGGACCTGCAGCCATTCAAGTCCTTTCGCATTCATATAGGCTATCAGGACCAAGGCATCCTCATGAAGGGTGAGGCGGAGCACCACACCGTTTCTTATGGCCTCGTCCAGGCTGAACCGGATGCCCCTAAGGCCTTCCAGCTCCGGCGCAATGGTCCTGATGGGCGACGGCATATCCGTAAACAGATTTTCTCCCTTCCTGAGCGCATATGTTTCGCATCCGGGGCTTTCAAGCGTAAAGGCCGCCTCCCTTGGGGGCCGGATCACTCCGGCAGCCTTCTCCTTCCCTGCCGGCCAGATCCCCCTTTCAAGACGCCCGAGGTTCTTACAGTAAGCCGCATATTCCCGCTCGTATTCGGGAAGGCAGTCGGTCCAGTGGCTGTAGCGGCTCCCGTCCGGGAAGGGAATCTTCCGCTGCCTGGTCTGCATGCTGTTGGCATACAGATAGGTTTCCGCGGTCAGCGCGGCAAGCTTCCGGTACCATTCCAGGCTCTCTCCGAAAGGCTTTTCTGCTTCCTGTAAAAGACGCAGATCCGCCCGCAGATTTTCATCCATCGTATACCGGTACCGCAGAATCAGCAGCGCAGCCTCGATTTTCCGGTTATAATGCATGGTCATGAGGCAGATCGCCCGGATGTCCGTCTCAATCCGGTACAGCTCAGGATCCGCCCCGCCGTTTCCTCCGGCCAGTGACAGTGCCTCTTCGGCCGCCTTCAGCGCTTTCCAGGCATAGCGGTCGGTCTCGCGGATCATATCGTACGGCGTTTCGCCAAAATGTTCCTTCCCCGCAATCTCCGCCTGCACATATTCTGTGAGCGTTTCTCCCGGAACCGAGGCAGACAGGAACAATTCCCGGTTGGGGCGGTAGCGCATGGGATTTGTCAGCTCGCTCATGGTCATGCCCAGGCTCAGGGTCTGGCGGTTGCCTTCCGTAATACCGGCCCGCCTGAGAATCCTCGGGGCACACTCCCCCGCCGCCTCCAGCGCTTCCAGAAGCTTCTCCGCGGCTTCGCGAGGACAGCGATAACGGTTAGCCAGCTCATGCTCCCAGTAAAGCCGCTCCGCCTCCGGATCCCGGTCCGGGTTCCAGGCGTAGCGGAACCACATTTTAAACCACATCCAGTCGCGCTCCGGCTGCAGAAGACGCGGTTCTGTCCGGTCGGGAGAATACGGCCAGTCCCAGAAAAACAGGGGATACAGATGCAGACCGTTTGCGCCGAGGCGGTATCTTCCCGCCTGGACGCACTTAAGGACAAACGAGGGTGCGCAGAAACGGAACGGTTCCAGATTTGCCAGAACGTGGACATTCATAATATGCGTCTGCCCGTGGGAAGCCATTTTCCGGTGAGTCTCCTGCCACTTGCCGGATGGCAGCCAGGTGGTCAGCCCTTCCCCGTTATACTTCCACATGGTATAAAGGTTCGGATAGCGGCTGAAGGCTTCCCGCATCACGGCATCGGGATCGCAGTCGTGTCCCCGCAGGATAAGCGGAGGCGCTTCCTGAATGCCTGCCGCCCTGACGCCCTCCAGCACCGCCGGGATGATCGTGTCCAAAAACCACTCGGTTTTATGCTCATTTCCCCGCAGGGCTTCTCCCAGACACACCATCAGGCCGATATGCGGGAACGAGCGGATAAATTCCACAATAGATTGATAGGTATAATCCCGGTTCAGGGGGGTTATCCTGCTCTGGAGCAGTTCAACACCGTATTTCTCCGCGAGCGGGAGCGGGATATGGATGCTGTAGAATTTCAGGACCAGCCAGATGCCCCTGCGGGCGCATTCACCCGTCAGCCAGCCGAGCATGTCCCGGTTCATCCCGTATACTTCTTCGCTTACCTCCAGGGCTTCCGGGTAATCCTTCAGTTTTATAAAGGACGAAAAGGGCTGCCCGGTCCAGAGATAAATTACATTGCACCTGTTTTCGGCCTGCATATCCAGAAAGCGCTCCCACAGCGCCCTGTCATAAAACCATGGGAAGCGCTCCGGAGTAACGGGGTATTCATAGGTCAGGCGCGGCGGTTCCACGTGGGTCAGCTGCAGGCCGATGGCAGGCCCGCGCAGTCTGAAAACCGGCGTGTCAAGCACGCTGATTCCCCTGGGCAGCTCTCCGGACTCCTTTACGAGCCGCGCCAGCTCCAGCAGTCCGTACAGGACGCCTGTCTCATTCCCGCCGGTGACGGCGGTCAGATAAGCGCCGGGCAGCTCACAGATGCAGAAGCCTTCACCCTCCGGTACGCCGGCATGATACAGGAGAAGCCCGGAATCTTCCAGTTTCCGGGCATTCCCTCTTCCGGCAACACCCGCAAAAACACCGCAGGTGTCCGGAATCCGTTTCGCAATGCCGTCGACTGTATGCGGTCCGTCCGCTTCTCCCGGAAATTCCGCCGCGACGGTATATCCGGCTGTCTTCAGAGCTTCCCGCAGTTTTTCGAAGCCATAAACAATTCTTTCATCCCGCGAATCGGCCAGAAGCCTGACTGCCCGGAACGCATCCCCGGAATCGATCCTCATCACTGTATCCACGATATCCTCCGTAAAAAGCCGCTGCGGGCAGACTTGCTCCCCAGCCAAACAATATGGTTACTGTTCAGAGCCAGGCGCAAATCTGTGGAAAACCATGGATTCCGCTGGCGGAAATCCATGGTTTTCCACAGATTTGCATCTGGCGAGCACGCCGCAACTCCAGAAATCGCGTTTTTTGCTATTTCTGGAGTCTGGCTCTGAACAGTAACGCAATATAAAAAAAGCGCCGCACATCCGAATGCCCGCAAAGCATGCACGCCCTGCAGGCTGTAAAATCCTGTTCATTCCGGAGTATAACAGAGATGCCGCGTTTCCGTCAATGCGTGTTTATTCGCACGTCCCGGATCCATGCCGCTCTGTGAGCATCAGTCTGACCCGGCGAAACCCGGCTGTTCCGGGATTTTCGTTTTCAATCCCACCGGGCAGCCCTCATCAGGGTGGAGCAGCGTATCTTTTCGCCATCTCCGGACAGATTTGTACGATTTTAGCATTGACAAATCCATATGAATATGGTAAATAAAATACGGTATTAGAGTAAAGTGTTAAAGTTTCAGCGCGTTACTCTGATAACGGCCCGCCCCGTGCGGCCTCACCGGTATCCGCACCCCGGCCTGTTTTCCGGCGGCGGTGTCCCCGGCAGCGGGACATGCGGATTCCCTTCAAAGTAAATGCTGTTCTCATCGGCTGCCTGAACAGCCCACCTGCAGAATCCACTAAAAAGGAGACCTTGCCCATGATCCAGGTAATCACTGACATTAATGGCGTTATCAATGATGCGGTTTGGGGCTGGCCTGCCCTGATCCTTCTGGCATTTGTCGGCGTATTGATGACATGCCTGACCGGGTTTTTCCAGCTCTCACACATCGGTCACTGGTTTAAGAAAACCATCGGGGCCATCTTTGGCGAGCGCCATGTAGTCCGGCACACGGGTGATAAATCCATCTCCCAGTTCCAGTCCCTTTGCACCGCCCTCGCCGCAACGGTCGGTACCGGCAACATCGTCGGCGTTGCAGGCGCCATCGCGGTCGGCGGCCCGGGCGCCGTTTTCTGGATGTGGCTCATTGCCTTCTTCGGCATGATGACCAACTATTCCGAAAACGTACTCGGTATTCTCTACCGCCGCAAGAATTCCGAAGGGGAATGGAGCGGAGGCGCCATGTATTATTTAAGAGACGGTCTCGGCGCCAAGAAAGGCTGCAAGACCATCGGCCTCATCCTGGCCGGTCTCTTCTCCTGCTTCTGTCTCCTGGCTTCCTTTGGCATCGGCAACATGAGCCAGGTCAACAGTATGGTGAACAATGTCAACCATGCTTTCGGCATTCCGCTGATTGCTACCGGCATCTTCCTCTTCTTTGCAGTCGGCCTGGTGATCGTCGGCGGACTCAAGCGCATTGCCGCCATGACCGAAAAGCTGGTGCCTTTTATGGTAATCCTGTACCTCATCGGCACGCTTATCATCATCGCCCTGCACATTGACACCATTCCGGCCGTGTTTGTATCCATCTTCAAAGGTGCCTTCGCGCTGAAATCCGCAGCCGGCGGCGTGGTCGGAGCCGGTATTGCTAAAGCCATGCAGATGGGCATGAAGCGCGGTGTGTTCTCCAACGAAGCCGGTCTCGGTTCTTCCGTCATGGTACATTCCAATTCGAATGTCAAGGAACCCGTACGTCAGGGAATGTGGGGCATTTTTGAGGTCTTTGCGGATACCATCGTAGTCTGCACCCTGACTTCCCTCAGCCTGCTCTCAAGCGGCACCGTGGATCTTGCCACCGGAAAGCTTACCGCCGCCGCCGAGGCTGTGGGCTCCAGCTCCCTCATGAGTCTTGCGTTTGAGCAGACCTTCGGTAAGGCAGGCGCCATTTTCGTAGCCATCGCGATTCTGCTGTTTGCCTATTCCACCGTACTCGGATGGAGCCACTACGGCTCCAAGGCCTGCGAATACATTTTCGGCACAAAGTCTGTGATGCCCTACCGCATTATCTTTACCATCATCGTTCTGGCCGGTTCCGTGCTGGAAGCAAAGCTTGCCTGGGATATTTCTGATACCTTCAACGGCCTGATGATGATACCCAACCTGATCGGTGTGCTGGTGCTTTCCCCGCAGGTTATGGCCTGCACCAGAAATTATGTTGCCCGCGTAATTCATAAGGACAGCTCTGTAAAGCCCATGTACTCCGTATTCCCGGATATCCAGAAGGAGCAGGAGGAAGCTCCGGATCCCGAGATGGAATAAACCCGGTCCTGTCCATGCATCATATCACCCTGTCGGAAAACCCGCTTGCAGGTTTTCAGGCAGGGTGATTTTTTGTGCAGGAACCCGGCAGGCGTGGAAGCCGCTCGCGAGCTTCCACATCTGCCGGGTCTAGGACATGAGCAACCGGAGGCTGCGAATGTCCTCCGGCGGATCGCAAGCCCTTCGGGCACAGGCGGATTTCCTTGGGAAATTGACGCTGCGCTTCGGAAATCCGGCGGGGGAAACGCTTAAATCAGCATATCCCTATAAATGGGCTATCCAATCAAGCACCTCTTCAGCCGCGCGGCCTCCGTCGGTGAGCATACGGACATACCCGCTTAAGGACCTGGCTTTTGCAGCCAGCATGCGGGCATGCGGGTTGGCATAGATGAGGCATTTGTTTTTGGCGTTTTTTGCCTCCTGCATCAGATTGACCGCGGCGGAATTCCCGTCCAGGGTTAAGAGGACGGAGGGACGCTGCTTGAATGTTTCGTAGGCAATGCTTTTGTACAGCCCGGCGCGGGTGGATTCGATCCCGACCCTGACGGCTGGCGGATATGAAAAGCGCCGCAGCGCTTCCAGGCTTCCCGGTTCGGCCTCCGAGGGGACAAAAGCGAAAATCTGAAAACGTCCGTCGTTTGCCCGGATCAGGTAGCGCTCATAGGCGTGAAAACTGTTCCCGATGACAAAGCAAAACTTCCCGGGATCCCCTCGCCGTAAAAGGGCATCGATCAGATGAACGCACTCTTCCCGCAGGACGGTGCGGTGCCGGTCGTTGTTAAAGCTGCCGCCGGCGATTATGACCGGTGTCAGCTCACGCGGGATGGGACGTATACAGCCGTCAAACAATACCGGGGAGGAAACCGTTCTGTGATGCAGGGACAGGAGTTGGGCTTCAGAGACTTCCTTTTCGATGGCGGAATGGTAGTACCCGAAAACAGTCCCCTCCTCTAACGTCTCTGCGGCATCCCCGCAGGGCGGGGTACACGGACTGCCGGATTCCGCTTTGACTGGCAGCTTAGGTGTGCTTTTGCTGCTTCTGCTGCCTTTGCTGCCTTCATCTTCTCCGCCTTCCCGGATTTTCACAGAACGAAGCAGCTGCTCCAACTTGTCCAGGAAGGCTTTTTCCGAAGCCTGCATGATTTCATCTTCGGTCCGGCGCATGTCGAGAAGCTCCGTTTCTGTCACGCCGAGCAGCTTCATCAGGGAGAGCTCCTCATCCATGGTATCGGTTCCGTACAACGCGCCGCCGTCCGTTCCCTGAACACAGCGCACACCTGCAGCCAGATATTCGCGAAGCGGGTGCTTTTCCACGCTGCTTAGGTTGTTGAGCCGCACATTGGAGCTGATCTGAAACTCCAGCACTGCGCGGCTGCGGATGATGGACTGCAGCAGATTTCTGCCCGCGGGGGACCGGAGATTGGAGGTATAAAGCCCGTGGCCGATCCGGAGGGCCGGCATGGGCTGCCCGGGAGCCAGGGCCTCCGCTACGCAGCGGATGCTGTTGGCAACGTTATCCCGCAGGCTGTCATTCTCCCCGGCGTGGATGCGAATGACAAAGGAAGGATGCTTTGCGGCGATTGCCGTAATCTGGCGGATGACGGGGCTGATATCCCGGATGTCGTTGATCTCCTCGCCCAGAATATCACAGCCGGCGACATAAGGATCCTGCGCAACTGCCGCCAGGACGGCCAGGTTTTCGGTGAGATATCCGGCGGGTGTGGCATTGTCCTTGACAATAGTCAGGGGAATGCGGCGTATGCCGGCAAGAAAGCGCAGCATAACGCCGGTTTCCTCCCGGATGGCCGGCATAACCCGGTGGACCTGCTCCAGCATCACCGCGGCGCCGTCGCGCTTCACGAGCGTAGTATCCGAGATTTCGGCATAACGGACGCCCTGGCGCTCATAGCCTCTTGCGGTCCAGAGCAGCTTGTCCTGGAAGAGGGTATTGTCTTTGAAACATCCGTCCGCATGATCGGCTATCATCTGCCCCAGGGCGGATGCGATTTCCGCATCCGGTATAGAGTCTGCTTTATCCAGCGAAACGGGATCCTCCGCGGGCTGCCCTTTCGTGAAAACATAGCGGTACAGGTAAACCTTTTCCAAATTGGAAAAAACAGCCTGTCCGTCTTTCAGGACTGCAAGGGAAGCACGGATTCTGGGAATGTTAAAGGCAGCGTTCCCCGGGTCAGCAAGAATCAGGTCGGCGAAATTGATAAAGGTATTGTCATCGATCTTGCGCTCAAGATATTTGCCGAGAAGCGCAGTCCCGGCATAGGAGACGGCGGTTTTTTCCCTGCGGGTATTCAGGAGCAGTTCCTGCGCCTTAGTCAGCCTGAGCCCCAGCTTTTTGATATAGTAGAGCGGATAACGGATCTGATGGAAGATCCCGAGGGCTATGAGGATATCCGGAGCCAGGTTTGCATTCATATGCGTGTGCAGGTCTGTCCGGAATTTGCAGGCCAGGGGAATATAGGTTTTGATGATGGTCCTGGATATATCCAGCCGGTAATTCTTGGTCTGGCTCATCAGGATTTTCGAGATGGCAGGAACGGAAGCCTTCATCTCAACCCGGCCGTCCGGATAAATGTTCGCAACCTTCGTGCCGCCAAGCCTGAAGATATAGATTTCCTCGTTCCCGGATGTCACATAGCAGGGTATCTCACCCCGGATGACGCAGAGGCCCGCATCGTCCCGCGAGAGCGGCAGACCGCAGAGCTCCGCCAGATTGGTGATCAGATTGCCGCTGTGATGGTTCGGGGTTGTCAGGACATAAAAAAGCCTGTCCCCTTCTTTTTCCATGGTTACAATCAGGTCTTTTTCCCTGTCCAGATAAAACCGTCCGAAAAACATCAGGATCCTCCTTAACCCCTGCAGAAGGCTTTTGTGCCGGGATTGATGTATGCAAAAATGCGGGCGGACATGCGCCATGTCAACAGATCGCAGCGCGAAAAGCGCGCTGCGATTGGAACGGCTCTGCCGTATGGTAGAAAACGCCATCACTGTCCCGGGTAAGCTAAAGAACAGCTTCCACAGGCCAGTGCTGTCATTTTCTACCGCATGACTCATTGCTTCGCGTAAAAAACAAAACCACCCGGAATTAACTCCGGGTGGTTTCAAAATGTGGAGATAGTGGGACTTGAACCCATGGCCTCCTGAATGCCATTCAGGCGCTCTCCCAACTGAGCTATATCCCCATGCCATTATTATGGCACAGTTTTCCTTTTTTTTCAAGCTTTTTTTTCAAAAAAATAAGTATTCTTCGGAGCCGGGTTCCTGTGATCGGATGGGCGGGAAAATCATCCGCCCATCCGGTCTGTCTGCTTTGAGCCATGCCGACAGATCACAGCGCTGAGAGCATGCGCTGCGATTGTCACGGCGTTCGCCGTATGGCAGAAAATGCTGTTCATCGAATTTCCCCGAAACCCGTTTTTATCATCTTACCGCATGTTCCCGGAATGCGTTAGGCATTCGCCAGGCGGTAAATATTGGCCATATCCTCCCTGTCGAGCGATTTGGCCGAACCCACATGTCCCCCGACCGCGGCGGCACAGGAATCCGCCAGCCACGCAATCTCTTCCTCTGTCGGATGAATGCCGAGCTCCTTAAGATTGGTCGGCATGCCGATCCGATGATAGAAAGCTTCCATGGCCTCTATGCCGCGAAGGGCGGTCTCTTCATCCGCAGCCTGTGGTTCCACCTGCATCACGTTCAGGGCAAAGCGCACAAAACGCGGCAGGCAGTCCTTCAGCACATAACGCGCCCATGCCGGCCAGATGGCCGTCAGACCCGCTCCGTGCGTCACATCGTAAAGGCCGCCGAGCTCATGCTCCAGACGGTGGGAAGCGAAGTCATTAGCGGTATTGCCGCACCCGGTAAGTCCGTTATGGGCAAGACTGCCTGCCCACATGACTTCCTCCCTGGCCTTGTAGTTTCCGGGATCCGCATGCAGTATTTCCGCATAGTGCATCACCGTGCGGAGAAGTCCCTCAGCCAGCGCATCCGTGATTTCCAGCTTATCCCCGTTTGTAAAATACCGTTCCATCGTATGCATCAGGATATCCGCGCAGCCCGCCTCCGTCTGATAATCCGGCAGCGTCAGGGTGAGCGAAGGATCCATGATGGCAAAGAGCGGCCTCCCAAGATCATCGTTGTAGCCTCTCTTCTCCTTTGTCTGCTCGTTGGTAATGACGCTGCTGTCGCTCATCTCGCTTCCCGCCGCGGCGATCGTCGGAATGGCGCCGATCGGGAAACATCCCCTGGCGCGGCGCTTATGCTCATAAAGCTCCCACACATCGTTTTCCGGGTCCGCCAGCGCGTAGGCGATGGCTTTTGCCGAATCGATCACGCTCCCGCCGCCTACCGGAAGCAGAAAATCCACGCCCTCGCGCCTGCACAGTTCAATTCCCTCCCGGACCTTGCTCAGATGCGGGTTTGGCACAACGCCGCCAAGCGTGACAAAGGCAATGCCCGCCTGTTCAAGCGAAGCCTTTACACGGTTCAGCAGACCGTTTTTCACCACCCGGTCGCTGCCGTAATGAATCAGAACCTTTGTGCCGCCCGCGGCCTTTACCAGCTCTCCGGCCCTGTCCACGGTATCTTTCCCGAATATCACCCTGGTCGGTGTATAATATGTAAATCCTGCCATATTCTTTCCTTTCTTTCTGCCCTGCTTCACAAAGCGGCTCTGCAGTTTTTACCCGTAATGCCTTAATTATCTGCCGGCAGACACAGGCCAAGCGCCTCGGGCAGCAGCCTGTAATGCGCGCAGTCCATGGCTGCCAGTTCACCGTCAATTTCCACGACCATGCCGGGGCAGCGCACCGTAAGCTCCCTGCAGCGCCACTCCCGCACGGCTGCCAGTTC
This sequence comes from uncultured Clostridia bacterium, assembly GCA_946624325.1. GTDB lineage: Bacteria > Bacillota > Clostridia > Lachnospirales > Lachnospiraceae > Anthropogastromicrobium. The sequence goes on along the minus strand of CAMOSC010000014.1, from coordinate 12,063 downwards.
GATATGCCTGCCCTTGATAAATTTTGCCAGCAGAATCACAATCAGTGCCCTGCTCATCTCATCCGCAACAACAACATCAAACAGCCCGTCATCAATCCGCGCGTTGGGAACCGCTTTCATGCCTCCGCCGATGAAGCTTCCGTTGCCGACCGAAAAAATCGTCACCTTCCTGCTTTCCCGCTGTCCGTCCTCAAGGACAAACTCCGCCTCCAGCGGCCTGAATTTCTTCAGGGATGCAAAAATGCCCATCAGATACGGCAGAATTCCTTTCCCGAAGCGCTTGAAATGCTCCGCCTGCCGCAGGACCTCCACGTCAAAGCCCGCACCGGAAACATTCAGAAAGCAGGTATCGTTTACCATCCCCAAGTCTATCTTCCGGGGTGTTCCGTCCAACTGGGCACTGAGCGCTTCCGCCGGGTCTGACGGCAGCTTCAGCATCCGTACAAAGTCATTTCCGGTACCGCAGGGAATCAGGAAGAGCGTTGCGAAACGCCCGTCCAGCCCTTTTACGACTTCGGAAAATGTACCGTCTCCCCCCAGGCAGACGATCTCGTCGTTTCCCGCCCTCAGCGCCTGATCCGCCAGGACACAGGCGTGGTCCTTCCCCTCCGTCAGATGAATTTCATACGCAAGTCCGCGCTCATTCAGGACCCCTGCCACCTTCTCAAGCGCAGACGCCCCCGCACCGTTCCCCGCGGTTTTATTTGCAATAACCTGCAGCATGGAAAGCCTCCTTTTCCTGCAGTGACCCTGCCGCCCCGCACCTGCTTTGCTGTACGGCAGGCCTTCATTTCACCTCAAAGGGATTCTCGCCGCCTGCATGGCACGCAAGCAGGCCGCGGAGTGAATTCTCCACCATATCCCGCACTGCGCTCTCCGTGTAAAAAGCCATATGGGGAGAGACGATAACATTCGGAAAAGCGCTCAGAATGGCTCTGTCATGGTGATGGCTGTCCAGAATATCCAGTTCCCTGTTCAGATAGTACAGTCCGGCTTCATGCTCAATGGTATCCAGGGCGGCAAAACCGATCTTCCCGCTCTCAAGGCCCGCGATCATAGCCTCCGTATCGATCAGAAGGCCCCGCGCCGCATTGATGAGTATCACACCGTCCTTCATCTTCCCGATAGCCGTTTCATCGATCATGTGCGTATTCTCCGGGAGCCCCGGGACATGAAGGGTAATGATATCCGCTTCCCGATAGATGGTATCCAGATCCGTATACGCTGCATACCTGCGGACTTCCTCATTCTCGTAAAGGTCGTAGGCAAGAATCCGGCAGCCGAAGCCGCTCAGATGCTGAACCACCCTTCTTCCGATCCTGCCTGTTCCGATGACGCCCACGGTGGCGTCGCACAGCTCGATTCCCGTTTTCCCCTTCAGGCTGAAATCCTGTACCTTCGCCTTCGCCATGATAAAAGGCATTTTGCGGCAGGCCATTAGCATCAGCATGATGGTGTAATTGGAAACACTGTCCGGCGAGTAGCTGACATTGGTGATGCGCATGCCGATTTTATGCGCATAGGCTATATCGATGTGGTCGTACCCGATGCTTCGCGTTGCGATATACCGTACGCCCTCCCTGTAATAGGCGTCCAGGATCTCGGGATACATGGGGTTGGTGATAATGGAAATCCCCTCATAACCTGCGGCCAGGCCGGTGTTTTCCATAGACGGATAATCCGGAGTATAGCCGTATTCGATTCCATTCTGTTCACAGAAACGGATGAAGTATTTCTGTTCATCAAAATCACGAAGCGCATACGCGAAAATTTTCATGTTGTTTTCTCTCCCTTTTTTCTTTTTCCGGCTTCTCCCAGCCGTATTTTTTCCAGCTCCTCCGCCAGATGATCCGGCAGGCACTGGAACAGATATGTACCGGTCCGATGCGTGACATCCAGGTATTCCCGCTTCATCTCCCGGTTGGCGGCGAGTACCTCTTCCTTCAGTCCCGCCGCGGACATACGGAGGGCACCCTGTCCCATGATAATCAGCTGTTCGATCCCATCCGAAGTTGCAACGGTTACGCGGCGGTTCTTTTCCAGATGAATAACGGTTTTCATGATATACTGATCAGCCGTTTCGGCTTCCTTCGTATACACGACATAGATGTTGTGATATTTCTGGACCTCTCCGGGATAGTTTTCGATTTTATATGCATCAAATACAAGGATCAGGGTTTTCCCGCAATAGCCCTGGTAATTGCTCAGGATCTCCGTCAGGGCAAGTCTTGCGGCTGCGATGTCCGTTGCGGCAAGGCTTCTCAGTTCTTCCCAGTCATAGATGATATTGTATCCGTCCACAAGCAGGTATTCCGCCGCGGCCTCCCGCTGTGCACGCTCACGATCCCTTGCATTCACGGCGGAGGTGGCTTCAAAGGCGGATTTTGCATGCTGTACCGGTCCGTAGGTACGGGTAAAAATGGCTTCCAGCTCTTTGTCTGCCGACAGAGCCGTCAGCACGCTGCCGCCCTCCCTTTTCCTGCTGCCCGAAGCCGCACCGGCGCCGGCCGCGGGATTCCCCGCACCGCCGCGCTTCTCCTCCTGCTTCTGCGTTCCGGAATTATCCGGAGTTTCCGTATCATTCCGTGAGAAATCGCCAAGCGATCCCGATGCCGCAGCCTGCTTCATCTGCCTCGCCGAACTGATTCCGATTTCCCTGGCGCGGCGCTGCATCCGCAGAAGCTCCAGCACTTCCTTCCAGTTGCTGTCCTGATGCATGTAGGAAGGGACCTCATTCCAGGGCACCGTAAATCCCGCCCCGTGGGAGCAGAACACGGAACCCGAAGGATTCTCCGTATCCCGCTCCGGATCGTAACCGATGCGTTCCTGCACTTCCTCCGCATTGTGACAGGGCTCATAACCCTTCAGACTCACAAAAAGCTGTCCTTCACCTCTGGTGTAGGCCATTACCTCCTTCTGATATCCGCGCATCTCGGAAACAGGGCAGCTTCCGCGGATCAGGGCCGTGTTGTTTTCCTGCTCGGGCGAGGAAAACGAGGCATGCATTCTGGTAAGATCCGTCAGGGCCCTGCCCACATTTTCCGCCGGCAGCTCCAGGACAAAATCATACACCGGTTCCAGCAAAAGGCTTTCCGTGGACATCAGGCCCTGGCGAACGGCACGGTAGGTGGCCTGTCGGAAATCGCCTCCCTCCGTGTGCTTTAAATGTGCCCGACCGGTAAGAAGGGTAATTCGTATATCCGTAATGCCGGAGCCGGTCAGAACGCCCCGGTGATCCTTCTCCTTCAGATGCGTGAGGATCAGATTCTGCCAGTTGTGCTCCAGCTCGTCCGTGCTGCAGATGGTTTCCGTGACAATGCCCGATCCCCTTTCTCCCGGTTCCAGAAGCAGATGAACCTCCGCATAGTGACGCAGCGGCTCATAGTGCCCCACCCCTTCGGCGGGGGCTTTAATGGTCTCTTTATAGACGATGCTGCCCTCCCCGAAGGAAACTTCCGTGCCGAAACGCTCCTGTATCAGGCGCTGCAGGATCTCTATCTGCACATCGCCCATTACCTGGGCATGTATCTCGCCGGATTCCGGCTGCCAGACGATGTGCAGTTCCGGCTCCTCCTCCTCAAGTTCACGCATTTTCTCATACATGCCATGGGTATCGGTGCCTTCCGGCAGCTTCAGGCGGTAGGTCAGAACCGGTGCGAGAACAGGGGCAAAGGCGCTCTCGGCCGCCCCGATTCCCTCTCCGGCAAAGCTCTCCGTCAGCCCCGTCACGGCTATAATACTGCCAGAAGGAGCCTCCTGAACCGGCTGGAAGCCGTCCCCGGAATAGAGGCGCAGCTGATCGGCCTTCTCCTCCCAGCCGGTCCGCGGATCACCGAGCACCTGCTTGACCTTCAGCGTCCCGCCGGTAACTTTCATATGGGTAAGACGGTTCCCCTGCGGATCCCTGGTGATTTTAATAACCCGGGCGCCAAACGCCTCCGGGTAATCGGGACATTCGCACCATCTGTCCAGGGCGTCAAGAAATTCGTCAACCCCCTCCATCTTCAATGCCGATCCAAAGAAGCAGGGAAATACTTTCCGTCCGCGGATCAGCTGACGGGCATCCTCCTCCGTCACGATTCCCGTTTCGAGATACCGTTCCATCAGCGCATCATCGCAGAGGGCCAGCATCTCCAGAAAATCTTCGCCGGCTTCGGAAAGGCTGCCGGAAGAAGGAAACGGAAGAATGGCGCTATCCAGACGCTTCTGGAGCATCTGAACCAGGGTCTGCCGGTCAATCCTGGCCATATCCATCTTGTTCACGAACAGGAAAACCGGGACTTCATAAGCCTTCAGAAGCCTCCAGAGAGTCAGCACATGGCCCTGGATGCCCTCGCTTCCGTTAATGACCAGAATGGCATAATCCAGACATGAAAGCGTGCGCTCCATCTCCGCAGAAAAATCCACATGTCCCGGGGTATCCATCAGTGTGACCTGCTTTTCCCCCATGGAAAGCCTGGCCTGCTTGGAGAAAATGGTGATCCCGCGCTCCTTTTCAAGGGAATAGGTGTCCAGGAAAGCATCCTTATGATCAACCCGCCCGGCTTTCCGGATCATACCGCTCCTGTACAGAAGCGCTTCGGCAAGGGTTGTTTTTCCGGCATCCACATGCGCGAGGATCCCGAGTACAAGACGGTTCGTATTCATTCTGTCTCCGTATGATGCAGCTTTTCACGGCAGGTCGCAATCTTTTCCGGCGTACGGTCCCGGGTTTACGGAAGTCCTGCCCTTGTTCCTACCGGGTATTCTACCACACATCCGCCCGCGATGCCACAGGAATCGCAAAGAAGGCGGACTGCTTTTTTGCAGTCCGCCCATATAGGATTTGCCCGTCAAAAATGATTCCCCGGATTGTTCCGCAAAAAGCGCTCCACAATCTGGCCGGATGCCGGCGTTTCACGTCGGCCCGCGGGCAGTCGCCGGATGAAAGCGCATGCGCTTTCGCCCGACTCGTTGCCTTCGCGAATATCCGCATTCCGCGGGGGTCTCCCCCACGTCATGCTCAGCCTTATACCACGCCCTGAGCCTTCATGGCCTCTGCGACCTTCAGGAAACCGGCAATATTTGCTCCGGCCATATAATTTCCGGCCATTCCGTAATCCTCGGCAGCCTTCTTGCAGGAAGCGAAGATGTTCTTCATGATGTTCTTCAGACGCTCGTCCACTTCCTCGAAAGTCCAGGAGAGACGCAGGCTGTTCTGGCTCATCTCAAGACCGCTGGTGGCAACACCGCCGGCGTTTGCCGCTTTTGCGGGTCCGTAAAGAAGACCGTTGCTCAGATAGGTCTCAATAGCCTCCGGCGTGGAGGGCATATTTGCTCCCTCGGAAACGCAGAAGCATCCGTTCTTGACAAGAATCGCAGCGCTCTCGCCGTCAATCTCGTTCTGGGTCGCACACGGAAGAGCGATATCGCAGGGAATCGTCCAGATACCCTTGCTGCCCTCGGTATACACGGCATCCGGATGGGTCTCAATATACTCCTTGATCCTGCGGCGGCTCTTCTCCTTGAGCGCTCTTACGCATTCCAGATCAATACCGTTCTTGTCATAGATGTATCCGTTGGAATCCGACATGGCCACAACCTTTGCGCCCATGCTCGTAACCTTCTGAACCGCATAGATAGCGACGTTTCCGGATCCGGAAACCAGCACGGTCTTGCCCTCAAAGCTCTTTCCGTTGGCCTTGAGCATTTCATCGGTGAAATAGCAGAGACCATATCCGGTAGCTTCCGTACGAGCGAGGGATCCGCCGAACTGCAGGCCCTTACCGGTGAGAACGCCGGTATACTCATTCTGGAGACGCTTGTACTGTCCGAACATGAAGCCCACTTCACGGGCACCGGTTCCGATATCGCCGGCCGGTACATCCGTGTCCGCGCCGATATGGCGGTAAAGCTCTGTCATAAAGCTCTGGCAGAAGCGCATGACTTCGCCGTCGCTCTTGCCCTTGGGATCAAAGTCGCTTCCGCCCTTGCCGCCGCCCATGGGAAGCGTCGTGAGGCTGTTCTTTAATACCTGCTCAAAGCCCAGGAACTTGATGATGCCCAGGTATACGCTCGGATGGAGACGGATACCGCCCTTGTACGGGCCGATGGCGGAGTTAAACTGTACGCGGAAGCCGCGGTTTACACGCACTTTTCCGGAATCGTCCACCCACGGAACACGGAACATAATCTGACGCTCCGGCTCTACAAAACGCTCAAATACGCCGGCCTCTACCAGATCAGGCCTTTTCTCTACAACAGGTTCAAGTGTCTCAAGAACTTCCGTCACTGCCTGGATAAACTCCGGCTCGCCCGGGTTGCGCTTTTTAACGGTTTCCAGAAGCTCGTTCAGGTATGCGTTTTTCATGTTTGTTCTCCTCGCATAAAGTGTTGTAACTGTTCAGATCCAGATACAGATTTTTACAGATGCCATTTGTTTCCGGATCCCTTGGAAAACCGGAACACCGAAGGCATTATAGCATGGATCCTTTTCTTTGACAATACTTTAAAGCGCTAAACCGCATACTTTTTTGCTATCGCCTGTTATATAGAAAAAATATGGTTTCTGATTAAAGCCAGACTCCGGAAATGGTGAAAAGCAGCCATGTCGGAGTTGGGATGTGCTCCCCGGATGCAAATACGTGCAAAATCATGGATTTTGGCCAGCTGAATCCATCATTTCGCACGTATTTACGCCCGGCTCTGAACAGTTGCAAAATCTGTTAGTGTTCCTGAAGAAGCCGCCTGGCTTCCCCGAGCAGTTCCGCCCGGTCATTCCGCAGCTTTTCAGAAAGCACCAGCTCCAGAAGCTTCCCCAGAAGCTTTCCCAGCACAGGGCCTTTCTGCAGGCCGAACTCCTTCATCAGATCATTTCCGTTGACCCGAAGTCCCGATATGGTATAGCAGGCATTCTCACGGATCAGCCTATCCAGTGTCTGCCGGAATTCCGTCAAGCCACCCTCTGCCTCCCGCTGCCCGGCTTCCTTCAGTTCAAGAAGCAGCCGCAGGTTTTCCGGTCCTATACGGTTCAGGAGATGAAGGGCCTGTACCCGGCGTCCGGCTTCATCAGGCTCCGGCATGAAACAGTGAAAACGGATCAGGGCACAAACCCTGGCGGTCTGCTCATTCGAGCACCGCAGGCGCCTGAGAATCCTCTCGGCAATCCGGGAGCCCTCCGGATCCTCCGCATTGTCGGGCAGGGGGGCTTTTCGTACGCCCGAGAGCAGGGCTATATCCTCCAGCAGCGCGCTTATCCGGAGATCATCTCCTGCACGCACACGGTCAAGGATACGAAGCGTCCTCTCCGGCAGCTCCCCCTCCACCGAATACAGTTCCGGGAGAAAAACCGAAATCACACGCGGCTCAAGATAGTCCGACGGTTTTTCCGCCTCAAGCAGCTTCAGGAATTCCTCCCGGATCCGCTCTGCGGACACCTTTTTCAGATTTCCCGACATGGATACCGCGGCTTCTGCGGTTCCCGGGTCAATAAGCAGGCTGAATCGCGCGGCAAAACGGTATAAGCGCAGGATGCGGAGTGCATCCTCGCCGAAACGCTCCTCCGGAACGCCGACCGCCCGGATAAGATTCTTTTCCAGGAGATCCTCATACCCGTCAAAGGGATCAATAACCCCTCTGTCCGGATGGTATGCCATGGCATTTACCGTAAAATCCCTTCTGGCCAGGTCATCCTCTACATTCTGAATGAAATCCACCGAATCCGGGTGGCGTCCGTCCGTGTAGCTGCCCTCGGTTCTGAAAGTTGTAACCTCGTAAAGAGTATGATTCATTCGCACGGATACGGTACCGTGCCGCATGCCCGTCGGGATGCACCGCTGCTCACCGAATACCCGCACGACCTGCTCCGGTCTGGCGTCTGTACAGATATCCCAGTCATGCGGTGTTTTGCCCAGCAGCGCATCACGCACACAGCCGCCGACCGCATAAGCCTGATAACCGGCGCGGTTGAGTGCGGCCAGAACACGGTATGCGCCGTCTTCCACGGATATCTGGATTTCCGGATGATTCATGCTGAAGCTCCTGTTTTTATTTTTTCTTTTTTACGCCATGCTGACAGATCGCAAGACAAAGAGACCGGTTCCATGCACTTTCTTTCGTGCAGGAACCGGTCTGTTTTATCAATGATTACTTTCCGCCGAACAGCTTCTTAATCTTTGCAAGCAGTCCCTTGGGGGCGGTGGCGGCTTCGATGATCTTGCTGATATCGCCGATATCAACCTTCTTTGCCACAAACTCGAGAACCGGCTTGAGCTGGTCAACCGGGATCTTGAAGCCGATCCTGGTCTCAATAGCCTTAATGGGGTTCGCCTTCAGCTCTTTCACGAAGCCTTCCTCGGTAAGAATCGGAGCCAGCCTTGAAGTAATGTCTTTTACATCCATGATTCAATTCCTTCCCTTCTGAAATAATATAGGTTCAGGTTTACGCCTGAGTTAATTATAAACAATTCCGGGAGGAATGTCAATTTTTTCTTTCTTTTTTCTTTCAATTCAGGAAATCTCCGTGCCCGAGCCTCTGTCCCGGGCACTGGCGTGCCGTTTTCTCAAAAGCGCTTCTGAATGGTTATCTCCACATGGGAGCTGACGATACTGATGCTGACATCATCCGCTATATTCGCGACAATGGATTTCTCCAGCTCATCCCAGGCGTCGGCAGCCTTCTGATCCTGCATGCGGATCCCTTCGATTGCGGAGACATATTGCGACATGGTCCACTCATAAGAACCGTTCTCATAGCCGGCAGGGCTTCCCATGCTCAGAATTTCCAGCATTTCGGATGAGACCGGGGTATGCTCCGGCAGCAGGATGCAGGCAATGAGGTCACGCAGCTTTCCGAGAAAGCTGACGGCAGCGGCGTTTGTGCCTGAAGATGAGAGCGCGAGCAGCTGCCTGCGAATCTCCCTGTCCATGACGATGTCGGCGGAAAGGTGCAGGCTGAAGGCCTTCCCTTCGCACTCCGCCCAGTATGTGGCCTGCACATCCCCGGCTATGCTTTCAAGCGTTCCGAACATTTCCTCCGCGAGCAGGCGCAGCCGCAGGATTTCCTTTTTGTCGAGTCCGCATTCGGCCCCGATCTTCTCCGTCGTCTCCAGGGCAGCCTGCATGCCCATACCGTGATTGTTCATTCTAAACGCACTGGTCTTCATGTTAATCCTCCTCTGAAGCCGTCTATAATCTTCATCTCCCATATACCTCAGTACACAAATCGACGTAAAAACACCGCAGGACTGCATGCGCCATAAAGCGGCGCACTTCCGCCCTGCTCCCTCATTCGGGGTTCCCTGCCCTCATCAGAGGAACCTGCCGGTCACACTCTCCGCACAGCATTTGATCTGAGCCGGCGTTCCGCAGGCAACAATTCTTCCGCCCTCTTCGCCCCCTCCGGGGCCCATATCGATTATATAATCGGCGCTGCGGATGACATCCAGATCATGCTCGATCACCACAACCGTAGCCCCATTCTCAATGAGAACCGAAAAAACGCCAAGCAAAGTACGCACATCCAGCGGATGCAGCCCGATGGTCGGCTCGTCAAACACGAAAACAGAATCGCCCTGCATTCTGCCCATCTCGCTGGCAAGCTTCAGCCGCTGCGCCTCTCCCCCCGAAAGGCTGGGCGTTTCCTCTCCGAGCGTCAGATAACCGAGTCCCAGGTTCTTCAATACCTCCAGCCTGGGACATACGCTTTTCATCTCGCGGCAGAAGCGTATTGCCGAATTGACGTCCATATCCATCAGCTCCGGCAGGGAACGGGTCTCCCCCGCCCTGTTCCGGTACCGGACCGAGTAGGCCGGCTTCGCATACCTGGAGCCCCTGCACTCGGGACACGGAATATCCACATCCGGGAGGAACTGTACATCCAGGCTCACGGATCCGGTTCCGTCACAGACCGGGCATCGGAGACTGCCGGTATTATAGGAGAAATCTCCGGCTTTAAACCCCAGCTGCTTTGCATCGGCCGTCCGCGCATAGATTTTTCTGAGTTCGTCATGAACGTTTGCATAGGTCGCCACCGTCGAACGGATATTGATGCCGATCGGGGAAGCATCAATCAGCTTCACATGGGATATGCCGGGTGCCTCAATCCCGATAACATGCTCCGGCAGCTTCTGTCCTCCGGAAACCGCTTCCAGGGCCGGAACCAGGCTTTCGAGGATCATCGTGGTTTTACCGGAACCCGAGACGCCTGTTATGACACTCAGCTTTCCTTTCGGCAGAACAGCCTCTAAGGGCTTTACCGTATGAATCTGTTTTGTCGAGAGAAAAATACGCCCCTCCGCAAACAATCCGGGATTATCCGTCCCACGGGCCTTCCGATTCCCGGAGTCTGCCTCCTCCCTGCGGAAGGTTTTGCCGCAGATATCCGGCTGACCGATATCCTGCCGCAAGTCATGCTTTGTATCCTCCCCCAAAAAGGGAGCAATCACTGAGCTGTCATTTTGGAGAATCTCCGCTATCGTTCCCTCGGCGATGACCTTTCCGCCTTCAGCGCCGGCTCCCGGCCCCATCTCAATCAGCCAGTCCGACTCTTTCAGGATCTGTGTGTCATGGTCGACCAACAGCACGGAATTGCCGTCCGCTACCAGGTCATGCATCACCTCCGTGAGGCCTTCTATGTTGGATGGATGCAGGCCGATGGACGGCTCATCCAGCACATAAAGCACCCCCGTCGTGCGGTTCCTGACAGCCCGGGCCAGCTGCATGCGCTGGCGCTCCCCGGTCGAAAGCGTGGAAGCGGCGCGGTCCAGAGACAGATAGGACAGCCCGAGCTCCATCAGACGGCTGGCGGGCAGCTCAAACGATTCGCAGATGCTCTTCGCCATCGGCCGCATTTCTTCCGGCAGGGACGCGGGGACGCCCGCTACCCACTCAATCAGTTCTTTCAGGGACTTTTTGCAGGCTTCCGCGAGCGAGATTCCCCGAAGTCTTGGCGCTCTTGCCGCTTCGGAAAGCCTGGTTCCGCCGCAATCCGGGCAGACCTCCTCCTTCAGGAACTTCTCCACCCGTTTCATGCCTGCGTCATCCTTCACCTTTTTCAGCGCGTTCAGCACTGTTGCCACGGCGCTGTAATAAGTGAAATCCATCTCCCCGGCCGTCTGGTTTTCCGCCTTTTTGGGACGGTAAAAAATATGCTTTTTAACCATGGGGCCGTCATAGACAATATCCTTCTCCTCTTTGGTCAGCTCCCGGAAAGGAACATCCGTGCGCACGCCCATGGCCCCGCAGACGTCAGTCATGAGGGACCACATCAGACTATTCCACGGAGCAACCGCCCCTTCGTCAATCGTCAGGCTTTCATCCGGGATCAGGGTTGAGCGGTCGACCGTCCGCACTGTCCCGGTACCGCCGCAGCACCTGCAGGCTCCCTGGCTGTTGAAGGCAAGCTCCTCGGCCGAAGGGCCGTAGAAACGGGCCTGGCAGACCGGACATACCAGCTCCTGCTCCGCCGCTACGGAAAGACTCGGCTCAAGATAATGTCCGTTGGGACAGCGATGGCTGGCAAGCCGGGAATACATCAGGCGCAGGCTGTTGAGCAGCTCCGTTCCGGTTCCGAAAGTCGAACGGATCCCGCCCGCAGCGGGACGCTGGTGCAGGGCAAGCGCGGCAGGCACATATAATACCTCATCCACATCCGCTTTAGCGGCCTGGGTCATACGCCTTCTCGTATAGGTTGAAAGGGCATCCAGGTACCGCCTGGAGCCCTCGGCGTACAGAACCCCAAGGGCCAGGGAGGATTTGCCGGATCCCGATACTCCCGCAATCCCCGTAATGCAGTTCAGGGGAATATCCACATCAATATTCTTCAGATTGTGCACCCTGGCTCCGCGCACCCGTATTTTCTCCGGAATCTTCTTACCGGCAGTCATATCCGTCTCTTCCTTCTTTCCGTTCTTTGTAGTTACCGTTCAAAGCCAGGCACGCAAATCCGGCACACACGCCGCGACTCCGGAAATGGCGCTTTTTGCCATTTCCGGAATCTGGCCCTGAACAGTCAGTATATGTAAATGTTCAAAGCCCTGCTCCGAAAAAGCCCTGAATGTTTATCTGATTAAAACCAGCTTCCGT
>CAMOSC010000013.1 GCA_946624325.1 uncultured Clostridia bacterium | reverse complement strand
TAACAAAACCCCTGCAGATGCGGCCTGATTGCCGCATCTGCAGGGGTTTTTGCGCAGCAATGAGCCATGCGGGTTACTCTCTGCGGATTCCGAATTCCTCCGGCAGGAAGCGCGGACTGACATTTTCGCGGGTCGTGATAACCGAGCCCGCAAGTCTTGCACCGATCTCACAGGCTTCGGGGAGCGTTTTCCCATAGGTCAGGCCGATGGCAACGCCCGCGAAGAAGGAATCTCCGGCGCCGGTGGTGTCTATCACATCCACATTCAGGGAGGGACAGAAGCCGTGGGAACCGTTAAGCTCCGCGTAAACCGCACCCTTCGGGCCCATGGTGACCACGATTCTGGGAATCCGGGCGGACTGCAGTCTGTCCGGAAGAAGGGCTTCCATCTCCTGCGGTCCGAGGTTCTCAAAATCCTCTGAGAACAGAATGCCGGCCTCCTGCAGATTGCACACAAAGCAGTCGATGCGCTTGAGCAGGTCTCTGCGCTCCACGGCGATGGACATGTTGGATACCGGCGCATAGACCGGTTTATGGTACTGATCGGCAAGCTGGAGGATTTTCTTCAGGATGGGTATCTCAATGTCAATTTCCACGACGATGCTGTCCGCGGCGGAGAAGATTTCATCTCCGTGCTCGTTCAGAATATCCAGGATGGGGAGCAGGTCCGGGCGTTTGGAGATGGAGCCCGCCACGTCGCCGCTGTTGTCAAAGATGGCGAGCCAGGTGCCCATGCCGTCCGGAGTCCTTCGCACAAATCGCGTGTCTACCTTATGCTTCCGCAGCCGCTTGACGATATCCTCGCCCAGGCCCGTATCATCCACAAGGCTGACAAACATGGGCTGCAGCTCCACATTTGCGATATCCTCCACGATGTTTCTGCAGACCCCGCCGTGTACCTGTACCACTCTGCCAACGTTCCGGCCGCCGGGAATGAAGGGTGCCAGCGGATACCCCTTGATATCAATAAAGACAGAACCGATTACCGCAATTCCCATAAGCCCTCCTGTAGATCTCGTGACCTCTTCCTGAACATTGCATGGAGCTTTCATGATTATAGCAAATATCCTTCGGGAAGGCAAGTACGGTCAGCCCGTAAAAAAGAATTGCCGTCTTTACATTTTCATGGCTGTCATGTAAAATGTCAGGGGGATAACATGTGAATAAAACGTGGATCTTTTATGATTTTCGTTTTACGCCGCAAACGGTGCGAAGGGCGGCTATAATGGCATCCGGACCCGGTGAATCCATTGGTGCGTGTGCCCCGGAATCAGGGGCATGCCGGGTACCGGAACAGGCTCAGCAGGGCGTATAACCTGCGGGCGGGAAGGAGCAGGAAAAGAACATGAAGCAAACGGAATTGCAGGCGCTTTTGGCAGATATGTCGCTGGAGGAAAAAATAGGCCAGATGGTACAGCTCACCGGAGATTTCCTGGGCCAGGAGGGCATTGTGACGGGGCCGGAGGGCCGGATTGTCGTGACGCCTGAGCAGGCACGGCTTACGGGAAGCATCCTGGGCGTATCGGGTGCAGATAAGCTTCGTGCCATTCAGGAGCAGGTTCTGGCCGGGCAGCCCCACCACATTCCCATGCTTTTCATGCTGGATGTTATCAATGGCTTCAAAACCATTTTCCCGATCCCCCTGGCGCAGGGCGCAAGCTTTGAACCGGAACTGGCAAAGCGCGGCGCTCAGATTGCCGCGGCGGAGGCTTCCGCGGCGGGCGTCCATCTGACCTTTGCCCCCATGCTGGATCTTGTGCGCGATGCCAGATGGGGCAGGGTCATGGAATCTCCCGGGGAGGATCCCTTCCTGGTGGGGGCTTTCGCGGAAGCCATGACAAAGGGCTTTCAGGGCGATAAGCTCAGCGATAAGGGGAAAATGGCCGCCTGCCTGAAGCATTTTGCGGGCTACGGCTATCCCGAGGGCGGAAGGGATTACGATAATGTGGAGCTTTCGGAGAGGACCTTCCGGGATGCTTTCCTTCCGGGCTACAGAAAAGCCGTGGAAGCAGGCGTAGCCATGGCGATGACCTCCTTCAATACCATCAACCGGGTGCCGTCCAGCGCGAACCGGTGGCTCATGCGGGATGTCCTTCGCGGGGAGATGGGCTTTGACGGCGTCCTGATTTCAGACTATGATGCGGTAGGGGAACTGGTAAGCCACGGTATTGCGGCGGATGACCGGGAGGCTGCTAAACTTGCCATCCTCGCGGGCGTGGATATCGACATGATGTCGCCGTGCTATCTGAATCATCTGCAGGAGCTGGTGGAATCGGGCGAGGTGGAGGAACGTCTCATCGATGAGGCGGTGATGCGCATCCTGAAGCTCAAAAATGACCTCGGCCTGTTTGAAAATCCCTTTAAGGATGCGGATGAGGCGGAGGCTTCCCGCCTGATCCTCTGCGATTCGTTCCGCAGGGAGGCACGGGAGGCCGCGGCAAAAACCTTCGTGCTGTTAAAAAACGAGGATGCCATTCTGCCGCTTTCAGCCGCCGCGGATGAAACGGTCCTGCTGTCTGGGCCTTACTGCACCGAGCGCAGGATCTGCGGAGCCTGGTCCTTCCCGGATACCTATGACAATATTCCGAACGTCCTGGAGCGTGTTGCGGAGGGGCTTTCAGGCAGTGCCCTGAAAGCGGAGTATGCTCCGGGCTGCAGCGTGACGCTCAGGGGCAGCATCCTGAAGGACAAGCCCGAGGAGGGCATGACACACGAAGAGACGGAGAAAGCCATCCGCGAGGCTGCGGAGAAAGCAGCCGGTGCGGGAAAGGTGATTCTTTTCCTGGGAGAGCGTTTTTATCAGACCGGAGAGGGTTCCAGCCGCACGGAGCTTTCCCTGCCCGGCATGCAGATGGACCTGCTCAGGGCAGTCTCCTCGGTTAACCCGAATGTGATAACGGTGGTATTCTCCGGTAGACCCCTGGTCATGACGGAGATCGAGCAGCTCTCCAAAGCGGTCCTGATGGTCTGGATGCCCGGTACCGAAGGCGCGGGAGCCATAGCGGACGTGCTTCTCGGAAAGCGGGAACCGGAGGGCCGCCTCTCTATGAGCCTGCCCTTTGCGGCGGGACAGGAGCCGCTGTATTACAACCGTTTCCGCAGCGGCCGTCCGAGGTTTTCTTCCGAAGATATAAAAGGATATAAGGTGGGCTATATCGACATTGATTACTGGCCCCACCATCCCTTCGGATACGGGCTCGGTTATACGGAATTTACCTGTTCGCCGGTGAAGCTTTCCGCGGATACCCTGGAAGCGGGCGGCAGCATAACGGCGTCGGTCACGGTAAAGAATACGGGAAAGCGTGCCGGCAGCGAGACCGTGCAGCTCTATCTGAGAGATGCAGCCGGCAGTGTGGTGCGCCCGGTGCGGGAGCTGAAGGGCTTTACGAAGGTCCGGCTGCAGCCCGGCGAATGCAGGGAGGTCGCCTTTACTATTACGGAGGAGATGCTTCGCTTTACCCGCCTGGATATGCGCTTTGCCAGTGAACCCGGAGATTTCGAAGTATTCATCGGCCATGACAGCCTTACGGAAAATAAGGCGGTATTCCGTCTGCAGGCGTAATGCTTCAGGATAAAAACCGTTCAGATGAACGGGGGCTGCCCGCAGACCTGATGCTTCAGGATAAAAACCGTACAGACAGGCGAAGGCTGCCCGCAGGCGTAATGCCTCGCATAAGAAACTATACAGACGGGCAGATATCGCCCGCCGGGCATTTTACGGTGCAGGAGACGGTAAAAGCAATGAAGGCAGACAACGCATATCAGAGCATCATTCACCCGATTCCCCCGGTTTTTGACGCGGATTCGGAAATCCTGATACTCGGAAGCTTCCCTTCCGTAAAATCCCGGGAAGCGGGGTTTTTCTACGGCCACCCGCAGAACCGGTACTGGCGGGTATTAGCCCTGGTATTCGGGGAACCCTTTCCGGAAACCGTGCCCGACAGGCGGGCTTTCCTGCTGCGCAACCACATTGCAGCATGGGATGTCATCGGGTCCTGCGAGATTATCGGTTCATCGGATGCGAGCATCCGCAATGTGCAGGCAAATGACCTGGAGCCGATCCTGAAGAGCGCGCCGATCCGGGAGATTTTTGTCAACGGCCGCACGGCGGAGAAAATGTACCATAAATATACGGAACCGCTGACCGGTCGTCCCGCGGTCTGCCTTCCGTCTACCAGCCCTGCGAATGCGGCCTGGAGCCTGGAACGCCTGGCCAGGGCCTGGAGCGTGATCCGGGGATAGCATTCCGCAAAGCATCTGCCGGCCCCACAGGAAAAGAAAGAGAATCCGGAGGTCATCCAACATGCCGAACAGAATATTTGAACTGAATGAACAGACGCTTTCCATCATTGAGGAAATCGGCGGACATATGCCCGGCGGCTTCTTCCTCTACAAGGCCGAGGAGCCCTATGAGCTCCTCTATGCGAACCGGGCGGTGCTCAGAATTTACGGCTGCGACACGCTGGAAGAGTTTCAGGCGCTTACCGGGTTTACCTTCAGGGGTATGGTGCATCCGGATGATTTTGATGCCGTCAAGGCTTCTATTGAGCAGCAGATCATCATGACGGAGGATCAGACGGACTATGCGGAGTACCGCATTATCCGCCGGGATGGCCGGATCCGCTGGATAGATGATTACGGTCATTATGCCGGGACGAAGGTGTACGGCGGAATTTACACGGTTTTTATCTCGGATATTACGGAAAAACGGGAACTGCGCGAGGAGGGAACCGCCATGCGGGACGCGGTCATCGCCACGCTGACCGATACCTACAATACGGTATGGCTGATCAATGACGTGGAGACTGAGCGCTGCTCCCTGTACCATTCGGACAAGGATGCGGTGCACGCGGAAGCCATCCGCAATGCCCTGAGCCATGCCCGCTACACCGATACCAAGACGCAGTATGTGGACACCATGGTGGCGCCGGAGGACCGGGAGCGGATGCAGGAACAGATCAGCCTTCCTTACATCCTGAAGCAGTTTGATACGAGAAACCAGTTTTCCGTCAATTTCATCCGTGCCCTGGAAAGCGGTCCAAGATACTACCGGATTGATTTCGGAAAGGTGTATATGCCGGGTGGCCGCATCGGTGTGATGATGGGCTTTAAGGACGTGGATGAGACCATACGCCGGATCCGGGCGGATCAGATAGCCCTGGAGAAAGGAAAGAAGGCGGAGGAGGAAAACCGCCGTCTCATGGAGGAGGTGCGCTCGGCGGCCAGGCTTGCTGAGCTGCTTGGCTCGGCATCCTCCCTGCTCACCAATATGCCGGCCATGAGCTTTTCCAAGGATGCGGAGACCGGCGTGTATATGGCCTGCAACCAGGCCTTCGCGGAGTATGCCGGAAAGACTTCCCCGGAGCAGGTGCTTGGCCTGACGGATTACGACATTTTTGACCGGAAAACGGCGGAGCATTTTGTGGAGGACGACCGGAAGGCCCTGTCAATGGATAAGGCCTATGTCTTTTTTGAGGATGTGCCGGATGCCGGCGGCAATATCGTCCGCAACCTCCAGACGACCAAGCTGAAATTCCGGGATGCCGACGGCCGCCTCTGCCTTCTGGGTATGTGCGTGGACGTGACGGAAATGACCCGGATCAAGACTGCGGAGGCTGCGAGCTTTGCCAAACAGCAGGAGCTGGAGGAGAAGCTGAAGCTTCAGGAGCAGCTGCTGGAGCAGGAGCTGCATCAGAAGGAACTCAACAGCATGATCACCGCAATGGCATCCGATTACCGGAGTGTCTACCATGTGAATGTGGATGCTGATGATGCGGTCTGCTACCGGTCTGATCCGGAGGATCCGGAACAGACGCCGGAGGGTGTGCATTTTCCGTATTATGAGCGTTTCAGCGAGTACTGCCGCCTTTATGTGGACAGGGAATTCCAGCCGGGCTTCCTGAAATTCATCGAGCCCGAAAACGTGAAGAGCGTCCTGGCGACAGAAAATATCATGGCCTACCGGTATCTTGCGAGACGGGGCGGCGTTGAGTACTATGAGATGCTTCGGATGGCAGGTGTGCGCCATCCGGGAGACCGGGACGACAATACCGTCCATGCGGTGGGGCTGGGCTTTACGGTGATCGATGCCGAAATGCGGGAAACCATGGCCACGAACCATGCTCTCGCGGAGGCATTGGCCGGCGCGGAGAATGCCAATAAGGCAAAGACTGCCTTCCTCTCAAACATGAGTCATGAGATCCGCACCCCCATGAATGCCATTATCGGCCTGAACAATATTGCTCTCGCTGATGAGACGATATCAGACAGCACCCGTGAATACCTGGAGAAAATCGGGACATCCGCCCATCACCTGCTGGGCATTATCAATGATATCCTGGATATGTCCCGCATAGAATCCGGGCGGATGGTGATTAAAAGCTCAGAATTTTCCTTTGCCAGGGCGCTGGAGCAGGTAAATACCATGATCAGCGGACAGTGCCGGGACAAAGGACTGCAATATGACTGCCGGATCCGGGGAAAGGTTGACGATTATTATATCGGGGATGATATGAAGCTGCGCCAGGTGATGATTAATATCCTTGGAAATGCGGTGAAATTTACCCCGGAGGGCGGAACGGTCACTTTCCTGGTGGAAGCCGTGGCAAAATTCGACGGAAAGTCGACGCTGCGCTTTACGATCAGCGACACGGGCATCGGCATGAGTGAGGAGTTCCTGCCGAAAATTTTCGACCCCTTCGCCCAGGAGGATGCATCCGTTACCAGCTCGCTTGGAAGCACCGGGCTCGGGATGCCCATCACGAAGAGCATTGTGGAGCTGATGAACGGAAATATCCGCGTGGAGAGTGAAAAAGGAAAGGGTACAACCTTTACGGTTACGGTCACTCTGCTGGATTCGGAGCGGAGAATGGACCTGGAGGAGGAGGGAATCATCCATCCCCACGAGATGTGTGTCCTGGTAATTGACGATGATCCCATCGCCTGCGAACATGCACAGATCATTCTGGGACAGATCGGAATCGCCTGCGAGAAAGCCCTGTCGGGAGCGGAAGGCCTGGAGCTGGTGAAGCTTCGCCATGCACGCAGATGCCCGTACAACCTGATCCTGGTTGACTGGAGGATGCCGGATCTGGACGGCATTGAGACGACAAAACAGATCCGTGCCGCCGTGGGGAATGAGACGCCGATTATCATCCTGACTTCCTACAGCTGGGAGGACATTGCCGATGAGGCCAGAGAGGCAGGGGTGGATACTTTTGTATCCAAGCCTCTGTTTGCCGGCACGGTAATGGATGAATTCCGGGAAGCCTTCCGCAGGAAAAATGCCAGGCTCGAACGCGAGACAGCGGACCTGAAGGGACGCCGCGTCCTGCTGGCGGAGGACGTGGCTGTAAATGCAGAGATCATGATGATGGTCCTTTCCATGCGGGAAATGCTGGTGGACCTGGCCGAAAACGGACAGGTAGCCGTGGAGCGCTTTGCGGAGCACGAACCGGGGTACTATTCGGCTATCCTGATGGATATGCGGATGCCGGTAATGGACGGCCTGGAGGCCACCAGGCTCATCCGGGCCATGGACAGGCCGGATGCCTCAGCTATCCCCATTATTGCGCTGACCGCAAATGCCTTCGATGAAGATGTGCAGCGCAGCATGCAGGCGGGCCTGAATGCGCATTTAAGCAAGCCTGTGGAGCCCGAAGCCCTGTTCGAGACGCTGGAACATCTGGTCCAATCGTGAGAGACGAATCCGTTCGGAACAGACGCCGGAAAGCGTCTGCCTGAAAAAAGAGCCCTTCCGGGAGCGGAAACTGACGCCGCCCGGAAGGGCTTTTATGTCTGTAGAGGGATCAATACAGCCGAAAGCCGCAGATGCCCGCAGGCTGAGGAAAAAACCTTCCCTCAGCTTCGGGCCCTCACAAAGGCTGCAGGCTGTAATCACAGGTGGAACAATGCGCTGTTTACAAACAGCATATCCAGGAAATTGGTGACGTAGGCGAGATCCTGCTCGCAGGAGAGCCTGTAATCTTCCATGGTCTTTTTCCCCTTGCCCTCAAAGAGATCCTTTGAGTTATAAAGGCCTACATAGATCAGGTTGTCCTTAAACAGCATCTGTGTCTTGGCGTTTGCATAGGCATCCGCCTTCACGATCGTTTCCATAAACTGGGGTGTAAGGACATAAAAGGCTTCCTGGGGATTGTCGGCAGTTACGGTAAACTGCTTATTAAAGGCCTCATTTTCGGTCTCAACAACCTTGCCTTCAAACAGGCCTTTGCGCTTTTCCTTGATACGGACGGCGCCCGAAATGGAGCGGTCGCAGCGGATTTCCAGGAAGGTTCCGGAGAAATCGGTGACGGTACGGGTGCTGTTGTCACCGTCGGATTCCTCATGGGTCAGTTTCAGATCGCAGAAGCGGAGAGGAACACCGCGGTATCTGCCGGTGACCAGGTCGCTTCCGTGAATGGAAGACCAGCCGGAAAAAAGCTTGGTGGATTTGACCAGGTCACGTGGAAAGTGGGAGTCCGGTTCATAGGAATCCAGCTCCATTCGGCTCTCCAGTACCTCACGCCGAAGCGGGATTGTCATCTCCTTGGCCTGTTTTCCGAAACGGCTGCCCGCAAAAAACATCCCTGCGGCTGCCGCGCCGGTTATGATGGCGGGAATAAAGTTTATGCGCACCAGGATGATGGTGACGATCAGGGCAACGACGGCAGCGACAAAGCAGATTGTGCTTTTTCTGCGCAGACCGGAAAGGTCACCGCCAAATTGTTCGGGAGTCATACGCTTTCTCCTTTCATATCACGGTATGATCAGAACTGCATTTTTACATCCTGCTTTTTCGCTTCCTCAGCCTGATAGAGCTCTTCCTTGGTCAGGCCGCGCATATTAGCGATGAGATTGGACGGGAAAACCTGGAGCGCGGTGTTGTAGCTGGTGACGTTGCTGTTGTAAAGACGCCTTGCAGCCTGCAGCTGGTCCTCCGCGTCGCGGATACCGATCTGGAGTTCACGGAAATTGGTATCGGAGTGAAGCTCGGGATACGCCTCGGCCATAGCCATAAGGCCCTGGGAAACCCGGTTCATGGAAGAATCCGCCTGCTCCATTTCCTGAAGGGACATGCCGCTGCGCAGGCTGATGACCTGCGAGAAGATATCCTTCTCGTGCTTTGCGTAAGCTTTGGCTACGTCCAGGAGCTTCGTGAGCATATCATAGCGCTTGGTCAGCGCCACTTCAATACCCGAGCGGGCCTCGTCAATTTTGTTGTGTTTGCGGATCAGGCCGTTGGAAATGCTGATCACACAGATTGCGGCAACAGCGACAATTCCTAAAATAATATACAGTGCTGTCATAAATCCTCCTTCTGTTATGACTGTCATCAGGTACAGACGGTGCGGATACGGATGCACCGCTGCAGACTTCACGGGAACCCGCATGCCCCGCAGCCCGGTGTGCTTCTCCGGGCAGGAAGACGGTGCGGATACCGCAATGGCCACCCTTCGGCGGCATTTTCAGGGTAAACCGGCAACTGTCCAGAGCCGGGTGCAAATCCATGAAGAACCGTGGATCCGGCCGGCCAAAATCCATGGTTTTTCATGGATTGGGATCCGGCGGGCAAACCGCAATTCCGGAAACCGCTGTTTTCCGCCATTTCCGGAGTTTGGCTCTGAATTATATAAATTATAGCATTTTTTCGGAGGAATTACAAGTATTATAGCAAAGATCTGAAGAAAGCGCCTCCGGACCTTTTTCCTGCAGGATTATCTTGACAACCCGAACAGGTTTTTGTAAAAATATAGTAGCCGTTAATCGGCGTTTCACCGGAGAGCTGCCTCTGCGTTAAGGAGAAGATTATGAAAATATCAGATATACTGAGCCGGAAGGAAGTTACCATTTCATTCGAGGTGTTTCCTCCAAAGACGGAAGACAGATATGAAAGTGTTTCAAGGGCGGCGGGTGCGATCGGTGCCCTGCAGCCCGATTTTATGAGTGTGACATACGGGGCCGGCGGAGGCACCAGCGCCTATACGCTGCAGATCGCCCGGGAGCTGAAGGAGCAGGAAGGCGTTGAAACACTCTGCCATCTCACCTGCGTGTCTTCCACCCGTGAAAAGGTGAGCGCCCAGCTTCAGAAAATGAAGGAACTGGGCCTGGAAAATGTGATGGCGCTTCGGGGCGATATCCCGGCGGAATGCGATTTCCCGCTCCCCGGTCATTACCGCTATGCCACGGAGCTGATCCGGCAGATCCGCGAGAGCGGGGATTTCTGCATTGGCGGGGCCTGCTACCCGGAAGGACATGTGGAGTCCGAGAGCCGCCGTGAGGATATAAAGCACCTGAAGGAAAAACAGGATGCGGGCTGCTCCTTCCTTACCACACAGATGTTTTTCGACAACGATGTGTTATACAACTTCCTTTACCGCGCACGGGAAGCGGGAATCACGATCCCCATCCTGGCAGGTATTATGCCCATCACGAGTATCCGCCAGATCGCCAGGGCATCTTCCCTCTCAGGCACCTATTATCCGGTAGCCTTCAAGGCGCTTGCGGACCGCTTCGGCTCAAATGCCAGGGCTTTCGAGCAGGCGGGAATCGCCTATGCCGTCGAGCAGATCGTGGACCTGGTGGCGAATAACGTCAACCATATTCATGTGTATTCCATGAACAAGCCTGCCGTGGCAAAAGCGATTCTGGAAAGGCTCTCCGCGGTACTCGGCAGATAAAAGAGAGCCGCAGTTGTCGGGAACCGGGAACTGCATGCGGAAGTAAGTAAGCCCCTGCAACGGCGGGAGGAGCGGCAGAATCAGCTGCCGCATGCGGAAGTAAACCCCGCCTCCCTGCAACTGCGGGAGGAGCGGAAGAACCGGCGCCCGTATGCGGAAGTAAACCCGCCTCCTTGCAACGGCGGGAGGAGCGGCAGAACCGGCCTACTGCAACTGCGGGAGGAGCGGTTGAACCGGCGCCCGTATGCAGAAGCAGGCCCGCTCTGATAAAGAGAAACGGCTGTGAAGGACAGGAACATAGGAGAATCTGCGGATGAATTGTCTGAATCATCTTGGAAAACGTATTTTGATATTTGACGGAGGCATGGGAACCCTGCTGCAGGAAAAGGGCCTTCTTCCCGGGGAGAAGCCGGAACTGTGGAATATCGTGCATCCGGAACTGGTGCGTGCCGTACATGAAGCCTATCTGGATGCGGGAGCGGATATTCTGACAGCCAATACCTTCGGAGCAAACCCGCTCAAATACGGGGCTGAGGGACCGGAATCCCTGGAGGCGGTTATAGCGGCGGGGATCAGGCTTGCACGGGAGGCTGTGGAAAAGAGCGGCAGAAAAGAGGCCTGTGTCGCTCTGGATGTCGGCCCCAGCGGAAAGCTTCTGGAGCCCCTTGGAGACCTGCCCTTTGAGGAGGCCGTGGCGTTGTTCGGGAGGGTCTGCCGTGCGGGCGCTTCCGCGGGAGCGGATCTCATTGTCATCGAGACCATGAACGACAGCTATGAGGTAAAAGCGGCGCTGCTCGCCGCTAAGGAGGAGACGGACCTTCCGGTCTTTGTATCAACAACCTATGGGGAGGACGGAAAGCTTCTTACGGGCATGGATCCGGAAGGTGCGGTGGCATTGCTGGAAGGCCTTGGGGCCGATGCCGTCGGCGTGAACTGCGGCTTGGGACCGGTGCAGATGCGAAAGATTGCGGGGAGAATGCTGGCAGCCGCTTCCGTTCCGGTTTTTGTGAATCCAAACGCCGGCCTTCCCAGAAGTGAGAACGGCAGGACGGTCTATGATGTCGGTCCCGGGGAATTTGCCATGGCTATGAAGGCTATCGCGGAGGACGGGGCATGGCTCGTCGGAGGCTGCTGCGGGACGACTCCGGAACACATACGCGCCGTTAAAGCCATGTGTGCGGAAACAGCTCCCGTACCGATACTCCGGAAACACCGGACAGTGGTGACCTCCTATGCCCGGACCGTGGAGATCGGCACCAGGCCCGTAATTATAGGGGAGCGTATCAATCCCACCGGAAAAAAGCGCTTCAAGGAGGCGCTGAAGCAGCAGGATATGGGTTATATTCTGCAGGAAGGGCTGAAGCAGGAGGAGAGCGGGGCCCACATCCTGGATGTGAATGTTGGGCTGCCCGGTATCAACGAAGCGGAGATGATGGAGCGCGCAGTGAAGGAGCTGCAGCGCGTCCTGCCCCTTCCGCTTCAGATCGATACCTCAAGTCCGGAGGCCATGGAAGCCGCCATGCGCTGCTATAACGGGAAGCCCATGATTAACTCCGTCAACGGAACCCGCGAGAGCATGGAGAAGGTTTTTCCGCTGATCAAAAAATACGGCGGAGTCGCCGTGGCGCTGCTGCTGGATGAGAACGGCATTCCGGAAACAGCCGAGGGGCGTCTGGCCGTGGCTGAGAAGATTTACCGCGCCGCGGATGAATACGGAATCAGGCGGGAGGACCTGATTCTGGATGCGCTGGCGATGACCGTGAGTTCGGAAGCGGGTGCGGCGAAGGTTACGCTGGAGACATTGCGGCGCATACGGGACGAACTGCACGGAAAGAGCATCCTGGGCGTTTCAAATGTTTCTTTCGGCCTTCCGAACCGGGAGAACATCAATGCCGCCTATTTTACGATGGCTATGCAGAACGGCCTCTCCGCAGCCATAATCAATCCGAATTCCAGAGAGATGATGATGGCCTGGTATGCCTACTGCGCGCTGGCGGGGCTGGATGATCAGTGCGGGGACTATATCCGTGTGAACACACAGGAGGAGCCCTCTTCCTGGAACCGCAGCCGCGCAGTGGAACCGGATAAAAAAGAAAGAGACAGAGCCATACTGAAGGATGCTTCGGCGGAGGCGGCGGATGCGGCCGGACAAAAGGGAACGGAGGAGCTTAAAAGCGCCATCAGGCACGGGCTGACAGAACGGGCCGGCGCGGTTACGAAAACGCTTCTTCAGTCCATGGATGCCCTTGAAATCATCAACAGCAGTCTGGTTCCGGCTCTCGATGAAGTGGGAAAAGGGTTTGAAAAGGGCAGGGTTTTCCTGCCGCAGCTTCTGATGAGCGCGGAGGCTGCAAAGGCCGCGTTCCGGGAGATACGGCAGCACATTGAGCAGAGCGGGACCCCGCGGGAGGAGAAGGGCGTCATCGTCCTGGCCACCGTAAAGGGGGATATCCACGATATCGGGAAGAACATCGTCAAAGTACTGCTGGAAAACTACGGTTACCGCGTCATAGATCTGGGAAAGGATGTTGAACCGGAGCGTGTTGTGGAGGAGGCAGGCCGCTGCGGCGCGAAGCTTGTCGGCCTGAGCGCCCTTATGACCACAACCGTCGGCGCCATGGAGGAAACGATCCGTCTGGTGCACCGGATGCTTCCCGGGGTGTCCGTGATTGTCGGCGGCGCCGTGCTGACAGAGAGCTATGCGGAGGAAATCCATGCGGACGCATATGCGAAGGACGCCATGGCCTGCGTGCGCTTTGCCGAAGCGTATTTCTCGCACTGAATAAGGCAGCCGCGGTGAATTCGGCCCGTCCCGAGTGCTCCGTGGAGGTATGGCCGGATACAGGCAGGCCGCATGGGAAAGCCGGAACCTTCCCTGCTCGGTCAGAAAGCGGTACAAGAATGTATATTGACTGCCTCCGGGAATATCCATATACTGTTACTGTCCGGGGCAAGGACGCTTTGATAATTTCCGCAGCGGGACTTTGGGGTTATTACCGTAACAGGACGCCGTGGCTGTTTCCGCAGCAGGATTTTTGTGTCATTTCCGGAGCCTGGCTCTGAAATGGCAAAAGATCTCCAAAAAGAAAGCACCGGAATGGATCTGCCCGCGGACCCTTTGGGAAAAGACGGAAAAAGTGCCGGGTCCGGTATGGTTTCCGGGACATGAGAATTGATGTATGCCAAATAGGAGAGGAGATTGTACTTATGGAAAACTATCTTGGCCAGGATACGTGTAAACTCGGCTTCGGGCTCATGCGTCTGCCCAAAAACGCGGACGGAAGCATTGATATTGAACAGACCGGGAAAATGGTGGATGCTTTTATGGCGGCGGGCGGAACATATTTTGACACCGCGTATGTGTATGACAGCGGAAAATCCGAGGAAGCAGCACGCCTGACATTGGTGGACCGTTATCCCCGTGATCGCTATACGCTCGCGACAAAGCTGAATGCGTGGATCCTGCCGACGGATGAGGAAGGCGCAAAGAGACAGTTCTATACCAGCTTGGAGCGCACGAATGCGGGGTATTTTGATTATTATCTCCTGCATGCCATTCAGCGCAGCAATATTCAGATCTACAATGATTTCCACATCTGGGATTTTGTGCGGGAGCTGAAGGAGAAAGGGCTCATTAAGCACTGGGGATTCTCTTTCCATGCGGATCCGGAGCTGCTGGAAGAGGTGCTGACCGAGCATCCCGATGCGGAGTTCGTGCAGCTGCAGCTGAACTATGCGGACTGGGAGAACCCGGGCGTTGCGGCAAAGCGCAATTATGAAATCTGCATGGCGCACAGGAAGCCGGTGGTGGTCATGGAGCCGGTAAAGGGCGGTATTCTGGCGGATCCCATTCCCGGAGTGAAGGAAGTATTCGACAGATCCGGAAGCGATATCTCCTACGCAGGCTGGGCGCTGCGGTTTGCGGCAGGTCTCGGCGGCATCATTACCGTGCTTTCCGGCATGAGCAGCCTGGAGCAGATGGAAGACAATTTAAAGACCATGAAAACCTTCAGGCCTTTAAACGAACAGGAAATGGAGCTGATCAAAGCCGCTCAGATTGCGCTCAATGAAGATAAGGCAATCCCCTGTACCGCCTGTCGTTACTGTACGGAAGGCTGTCCCATGAACATTCCGATTCCGGATATCTTTACCGTGGCAAACCGCCGCAAGGGCAGTCCGGAATTCCGCACCATCCGGGAATACAATATCGTAACCCAGGGAAAGGGCCGCGCAAGTGAGTGTATCCAGTGCGGACAGTGTGAAAATGCCTGCCCGCAGCAGCTTCCCATTATCAGACTTCTGGAGGAATGCCGGGAGATGGAGGGTTAAAAGACAGTTGAGAAAACTTGCCCCTTGTGCTATACTCTCTTTAATAAAAATGGCTGTCTGCGGCTTTACGGAGCCGGGCTTATGCAGCCGAATGCAGAAAGAGGAGGAAGTCCATGGATTCATTTGCACAGGTGGTCAAGGCAGTGGATGATTTTGTCTGGGGACCGGTTATGCTGATATTACTGGTCGGTACAGGCATTTTTCTGACGATACGGCTGAAATTTATCCCGTGGAGAAACCTGGGATATGCCCTGAAGAGCGTCCTCAGCAGGGAGGCGCGCACGGTTAAAAAGGAAAGCGGGGATGTATCGCCGTTTGCCGCGCTGATGACGGCCCTGGCCGCCACCATCGGAACAGGCAACATTGTCGGTGTGGCTACCGCCATGTTTGCGGGCGGCCCCGGGGCGCTGGTATGGATGTGGGTTTCCGCGGCCTTTGGCCTGACCACCAAATACTCCGAGTGCCTTCTCGCCTTTAAATACCGTGAGCGGAACGAGAAGGGGGAGATGGCCGGCGGTCCCATGTATACCATGAAAAACGGTTTCCGGAACAAAAGCTTCGGGAAACTGCTGGGATTTTTATTTGCCCTTTTCACGGCCATTGCCGCGTTCGGCATCGGCAATCTTTCCCAGGCGAATTCGATATCCGGCGCCATGAAGGAGTCCTTCTCGATTCCGGCATGGGTCACGGGGCTGATTCTGACGGCACTGACCCTGCTGATTGTCGTGGGCGGCATTCAGAGCATTTCCAAAGTCTCTTCCGTCGTGGTTCCGGCTATGGCTGTCATGTATGTACTGGCAGGCCTTCTGGTTATTATTCTGAACATTCGGAATATCCCCACCGGTCTCTATCAGATTTTCGTCATGGCGGTCAACCCGAAGGCGGTAGGCGGCGGTGTGCTCGGCTCCATTACGGTATCAGTCATGAATTCCGTGCGTTACGGAGTTGCCAGAGGCGTGTTTTCCAATGAGGCAGGCCTGGGCTCCGCTGCTATTTCGGCAGCCGCTTCCACCACGGACGACCCGGCCCGTCAGGGGTATATCAGCATGACAGGTACCTTCTTCGATACCATCGTGGTCTGCACCATTACAGGCCTTGTCATTGCTTCTTCCGGTGTCCTGGGTACAAACGGAGCGGACGGCCTGCCCTTAAAAGGCGTTTCGATCACCATGGCAGCCTTTGAGAGCGTACTGGGGCCGTCAGGAAAATATGTGGTTTCCGTTGGCATTGTTCTCTTTGCCTTTTCAACGATCATCGGCTGGGAATACCATGGCGAGAAAGGCTTTGAATATCTGGTAAATAACCGGAAAGCGATTCTCGTTTACCGTATTCTGTTTTCCCTGGTGGTATTTGTGGGAGCTGTTCAGGAACTGGGCCTGGTATGGGATATCTCCGATATATTCAATGCCCTCATGGCTGTTCCGAACCTGATTTCCATGTTAGTGCTCTCCGGGGTAATCGCGAAGGAAACATTCCGGTATCAGAAGGTTATACACCCCTGAAAACGGGGACCGGTATCCTGAAACAGAGATATACCTTCCGGGAGCAGAGTTCTGTTTCCTGAAAACAGATGTATCTCTCCTGAAAACAGAGATATGCCTCACGGGAGCAGAGGTGCCTCTCATCAAAACAGTACAAAAAACTCCCCTCCGCTATGATATTCTACCTCCGGGCAGGACATTGAAATATAAAACCTGCCTGGGGGTATTATGAATCCGGAGGGGAGTTTTTTATGCGGAAGATGCCCTTGCAGCTGTGGAAGGATGTCCTTGCAGCTGCGGAAGATGTCCTTGCAGTTGTGGAAGATGTCCTTGCAGCTGCGGAAAAAATGCTCCTGCAGTCGTGGATGATCCGGTTACAGGGCTGCAAGAACTGCAAAGCCGATGATGGCTGTCAGTGTGGAAACGGATAAAGCCGAAGCCACATAGGTACGCTGCTGTTCATCGTCGGCAAAGACCGGAAGGACAAAGGGCGGCGGAAGGATAAACATAATATTGACCGCATCGGTCAGATTAGCTTCAGGCCAGAGTGCACGAAGCAGAAGCACCAGGGCGGTGCGCAGAAGGAGCATGATGGCAAGCCGCAGTGCCACTACTTTGCCGGTCAGATTCCAGGGAATATCCTTCAGAACAAGATCATAGCCTATAGTCAGCAGGATGATGGCGCTGGTCGGAGCCGCGATAAAATCGGTACAGGCGTCAAAAATGCCGGAAATACCCGAGGGTTCAAGCATGCGGTAGAGGCCCGTCGCGCCGATGAGTACGCCGGCCGCGATGGCAAGGATGATCGGAGACAGAACCATTTCGCGGATAAGGCTTCCGGCATCTGCTTTCCGGCTGCCGTCCATGGCCAGCAGGATTTTGTAGAGCGTGAAGACAAAAAGTACCTGGCCGAGGTCAATCCGGGCAAATTCCGCAGTCCGTTCCGCACCGTATAACATGGTGAAGAGGGCATAGCCCAGCATGCCGGCTTCAAACCCGGTAGTCAGAAACGGTACGAAGCGGGAGGTCATTCCGAGGAAGCGGCCGGCCGACTTACCGATCAGCCATGCGGCCAGGCAGATCAAGAACATGATCAGCGGAACGGCCAGGTCCATGAAGGTGTAGCTGGTCGTTGCGAAAGCACTCAGAAGAACCGCGGGGAGGGTGATATTGACAACGACATTTTTCAGGGCGTTTATGCCTTCACGGGAAATTATCCCCTGCCGGCGGCAGATGATACCGATGATCAGCATGACAAGGACGGGAAGAACAGTCCGAAGCACCTCAAGCATGATATTTCCTCCGTTGTGATGCGTGAAGCAAAAAATTCGAGCTTATCCTATTGTAACATAGACCGCGGAAACGTGCAATGCTGAAGGGTGGCTTGCCGCGGCAACGGTATGCCCCGGTTTCATGATGCTATTGACGAGACCGCATTTCTGTGGTATATTAATGAATTAGGAGCAAATCTGGATCGTACGCGGGAATTGATCTGACAACTATACAGCGTTTCGGAACTTCGCTAAAGAAGCGCTGCCTGCGTCTGGATTCCGGGAAAAACAGCTTCTGAAATAAGCCGTTAAAAAAAGAAAGAGGTGTTTGTTATGAAAAAACGTATTGTTCTGGTTATGTCCCTTTGCATGATCATGGCTCTGGCCGGCTGCACAAAGAAGGCTGACACCAAGACTACTACAGCTACTCCGAAGCAGACTGAGGCTCAGACCGCAGCAAAGACTGAAGCTCAGACCGAGGCAAAGGAAGAGGCCAAGACTGAGGCTAAGACCGAGGCAAAGGAAGAAGCCAAGACTGAGGCAAAGGAAGAGGCTAAGACCGAGGCCCAGACCGAAGTTGAGACCGAATCTCAGACCGAGGCATAAGCTGTTCATTCCTTCTGTTTTGAAGGCGTTTTAGCATTCGGAACAGAAAACGGGAAAATGGCGGGTATCGCATTCCGGAGACAGAATGAACCGCTGCCCGTCAGGTAAGCAATTATAAAAAAAGCCTTTCTGCCATCAGATTATCTGATGGCAGTTTTTTTGCGCAGGAACCCGACGGGCGTGGAAGCAGCTCGCGAGCTTCCGCATCTGCCCGGTTCTGAACAGTTACAAAGCTGGAAAAGTACGGAAAAGGGCTTTGAAAGCAGTTGGACACAGAAAATTTACAGAAAATATTAGCACTCACCTCTTGACAGTGCTAATTAAAAGCGATATGATTATCTCATGCTTCGATTGGAAGCATCGCTTTTATGAGGGGGAAACATGCCGGTGTTTGGCTGCTTCCCGAAAAAGTGAAGGAGGGGCTTATGATTTTCAATAATGACAACAACAACAATAAAAAGCGCTCCGCCTTTTTTTATTGGGGGATCGCGATCGCCATTTTTGCAATTTTGAACATTTTTGTGTTCCCTTCGCTGCTGCAGCGCTCTATAAAAGAGGTGGGCTACAACGAGTTTATCAGCATGACCGAGAGCAGACAGATTGACGAGGTCGTGATTGAGTCCGATCAGATCCTGTTTACGGTAAAAAATACGAATACTGTCTGCAAGACGGGCGTTATGAACGATCCGGATCTGATAGATCGTCTGACAAAGAGCGGGGCCGTTTTCCGGGCGGAAATTCCGCAGAGAACTTCCATGCTGGAGTATTTCCTGATCAGTTATATTCTGCCCATTGCGATTTTTGTGATTCTGTGGCGTATCATTGCGAAGCGCCTGCTGCCCAAGATGGGTGACGGCGCGAATTCCATGATGTTCGGCATGGGCGGTGCGAAAAGCAACGCAAAGGTTTATGTCAAGTCCAGCAACGGCATCAAATTCAAGGACGTAGCGGGTGAGGAGGAGGCCAAGGAGCTTCTGCAGGAGATCGTGGATTTCCTGCATAATCCGGAAAAATACCGGGAAATCGGCGCTTCCATGCCAAAAGGCGCGCTTCTGGTCGGCCCTCCCGGAACCGGTAAAACATTGCTTGCGAAAGCAGTTGCCGGCGAGGCGGATGTCCCGTTCTTCTCCATCTCCGGTTCGGAATTTGTGGAGATGTTTGTCGGTATGGGCGCAGCCAAGGTGCGTGACCTCTTTAAGCAGGCCGCGGAAAAAGCGCCTTGCATTGTCTTCATCGATGAGATCGATGCGGTCGGTAAAAAGAGAGACGGGAGCGGTTTCTCCGGGAATGATGAGCGCGAGCAGACCCTGAACCAGCTGCTCACCGAGATGGATGGATTTGACGGTTCAAAGGGCGTGGTAATCCTGGCAGCGACCAACCGTCCGGATTCCCTGGATCCTGCCCTCCTTCGTCCCGGCCGTTTTGACCGCCGCATCCCTGTAGAACTGCCCGATTTAAAGGGCAGGGTGGATATCCTGAAAGTACATGCGGCAAAGATTAAAATCGCGGATAACGTGGACTTCGATGCGATTGCAAGAATGGCAGCGGGAGCGAGCGGCGCGGAACTTGCCAACATCGTCAATGAGGGCGCCCTCAGGGCTGTCCGAGACGGAAGACGCTTTGCCACTCAGGCGGATCTGATGGAAAGCGTGGAAGTGGTAATTGCGGGCTACCAGAAAAAGAACCGCATCCTTTCCAGCAAAGAGAAGCTGATCGTGGCTTATCATGAAATCGGGCATGCGTTGGTAGCGGCCCTTCAGACCAATTCGGCCCCGGTTCAGAAAATCACCATTATTCCGCGTACCTCCGGCGCGCTGGGCTACACCATGCAGGTGGATGAGGGCGATCATTACCTCATGTCCAGGACCGAGCTTGAAAACAAGATCGCGACCCTGACAGGAGGCCGTGCGGCTGAGGATCTGATTTTCGGAGAGATTACGACCGGTGCTTCCAACGATATTGAGCAGGCCACAAAACTGGCCAGGGGCATGATAACCCGTTATGGCATGAGCAAGGAATTCGGCATGGTGGCCATGGAGAATGTGCAGAATTCCTATCTGGGCGGGGACAGCAATCTTTCATGTTCCCCGGAAACCCAGACGAAGGTCGACAAGCTTGTGGTGGAACTTGTTCACAGAGAGTATATCAAGGCAAAGCAGCTTCTGGCAGACAATAAGGACAAGCTGCATGAGCTGGCAAAATATCTCTATGAACATGAAACCATCACCGGTGAAGAGTTTATGAGCATCCTTTCGGCACGCCGACAGATTCCGGAGAGGACGGAGACTGTCCCCGGGATTGCAGAAGAGGTTGCAGATGGAGCAGGCACGGGCACGGATACCGAAACCGTATCGGGCTGAGAGCCGTTTCCACAGGTTAGAGTTCAGCTGTAATGCTGAAGTGATTTCAAGCAAAAAGCATCCGCACCGGCACTGCGCGGATGCTTTTGCTTTTGCGCGAAGCAATGAGTCATGCGGTAGAAAAGCCAGCGCTGGCACGGGAAAGCTGCTTTTAAAGTTTACCCGTGCCAGCGCTGGCATTTTCTACCATACGGCGAACGCCGCGACAATCGCAGCGTAAGCTTTTCACGCTGCGATCTGTCGGCATGGCTCAAGGGGAAAATGCCAGCGCTGTCCCGGGAAAGGTGCTTTTAAAGCTTACCCGCGACAGGTCTTTCGGCCCGGTGCTTGGAAAACAGACAGGGCGGATCTCCAGGTTATACTGTAACGGTTTCTTGAATACGAAAAATATAAAACGTCCATTAATAACACTTGTTTTGAAGAAATTAACGTTTTTAACGCCTAAAAACAAAAAAATATAAAATTTTGAAAAAATATATTGGAATAAATGAAAAGATCTGATATAATACTCTTGTGATTGTTCGGGAACAGGCGCATGTCTCGCTGCCGGGGGCAATGCACCCCTTTAAGGCGCCGGGGCACGGAGAGCGGCAGGCTCAGCAGTAAGCAGGTCTTTTGAAGAGGCACTGTTCCCGGGAAGAGCAGATTCACGGACCGGGTATGCGGAGGCGGCATCCCGCACCGGACAGGAGAGAACATAAAAACGGATCATATTTGTGCTGCGGGAAAGGAATCTGCGGAAAGGGGAAGGAAGAATTTGATGCTGGAGCTGACAAATGCGGAAGAATCAATCATGAACTGTATCTGGGAACAGGGAAAAGACGTTTCAGTTGCGGATCTGCTGGAAAGCCTCGAGCAGAAATATCAGAAAAAATACGCAAGAACGACCATCAGCGTATTTATGTCTTTCTTGCGGGACAAAGGATATGTCAGTTATCATAAAAAAAGTCATGCTTATCTTTATCATCCGCTGGTAAGCAGGGACAGTTACCGGGCCCAGCGGCTGAAAGAACTGATGGAACGCTGCTTTGACGATTCTCTCTGCGAACTGGAAAGATGTCTGTTTACCGTAAGACAGCCCGCAGAGGAAGAGAAGAGCGAAATCATTACCATGATAACCGGAACAGATACCCCCAGGTAAGAAAAAGTACCACAGGCAGTCGATTGAAACATTGCTGCAGGCACCCGTACCCCCCGTCGGAACCGACTAAACAGCCCGGCAGGGGACTTATGCGCGAAGCAATGAGCTATGCGGTAGAAAATGCCAGCCCTGGCTCGGGGAAGCTGCTTTTCAGCTTACCCACGCCAGGGCTGGCATTTTTCTCCATATGACAGAGCCGTGCCAATCGCAGCATATGCATTTCACGCTGCGATCGGCACGGCTCAAGGTGACGGACGTGCGGATGAATTCCGCCTCAGTTGTCAAACATATAATAATACTGCAGGATTTCATACCGGCGCATCATTTCCTTCCAGTTGTCCGAAAGTTCGTTCCTGGTGAAGTAATGCCCCTCCAGATCCATCACGCCCAGCGCATTGATTACGGGAAGCTCTGCGGACAGGTCCGAGCGGAACTGCTGATAGGCATTCCTGGGAAGGCCGGCAGCGTCAAAGAGCAGGGTGTTCAGGTAATTGATGCTGGTATATACATCGGTCTGTTCTTCGATATCATAGTTTGCCCAGATAAAGAAAGGAACAATCTGCCTTTTCTGCTGCTGCTCCAGCGTCTGATTGTTGATGTCAAAGCCGTATTCTTTGTAAATGGGAGCTACGACATAATCATTGGGCTGGTGATCTCCGAAAAAGACCACGATCGTGGGCCTGTCCGATTTTTCAAGCTCGGAGAGAAGAAAGCCGACAGCTTCATCCGCAATCTTGATCAGGGAAAGATAATTGTTGAGGTACTTATTACTCTTGGTATTTTCAAACTGAGCGGTGACCTCCGGATGGAAATTATCAAAATCGGTTCCATAGCCGCTGTGGTTCTGCATGGTGACATTGAAGACGAAGACGGGTTCATCGTTTCCTTCCTCAATAATACGCAGAATGTTTTCGTAATCCGAGCGGTCGTCCACATATTTTCTGAGCTTCACGGCATCCTTGTACTGCGAGATAAAATACATCTCATCAAAATGCATGAGCTTATAAATGACATTCCTGTTCCAGCCCCCGGAATTGTACGGATGCATGGCTACGGTGCGGTAGCCGAAGCTGTTGAACTGGTCCACGACGGACGGAATGTCGGTGAAAAGATACTGCTGATACGGAATCGAACCGACGGGCAGGAAAGCCATGGTATGGCCCGTGAGAAATTCGAATTCGGAATCCGCCGTATTTCCGCCCAGCACGGAAGTATGGAGCTGTCCGCTGATGGTGTTTTCCGCGCCGGCTAAAAGTGCGGAGACATTGGTGAGATAATCCACGTTGGTATTGAATTCGCCCAGCACGGCGGGATCCGAGAACGCTTCATTCATGATCACGATGACGTTGGGAAGCTCATCGGGAAGCTTAGTGGAAAGCTTCTGTTCACCGAGCAGCTCTTCCGCTGCGGCAGCGCTGTACCCATCCGGCTTTTCCACCTGCATGAAACGCAGGTTCATGGTGAATGCCACCACAAAACCGTCTGTCTTGTACATATATTTCGGCGTAAACAAGGTGGCATCAAGGCTGGTTTTGGAGGCAACGTCCGGGTCGTGCAGATACCGTACCCAGAGGACACCGGGAATGAACAGCAGGCATACCAGTACAATCCGGAGGATGATCCCCGCAAAGCGGTTCGGAAGGTGTCTGAACGCATGGAGATTGACTTTGGAAAGCTTTCCGCTGAGCACAAAAAGCCCGTAGAATCCCATTGTGAGCCATGCAAACAGCCAGGTAATGGAATAGGTATAATTATTGGCAACCGAGGCGGCGGTCCTGAGGGAGAGGACATCCCAGGGCTGGATGGGACCGGACCTGAACAGAATGACAAAGTAATTGGCTATTCCGATGACGGCCGAGAATATCAGGGTCAGCCTGAGCGCGATGGTTGCCCGTCCGATGGCAAAAAAGAGAATAAACGCCAGCAGGTAATAAAAAATAAGGTTGAGGCCGACGGCATCCCACTTCATGGTTTCCCAGACGATATGTGTATAGCTTTCCGAGAGCACAAAGCCGGCTGCCGGGATAAGTAGAGCGATCAGAATTGCAGGAATAAGGACAAAGCGCTGCGGAAGACACCAGATGCCTGCCGTGAGCAGAAAGATTCCCGTAAGGACCAGGAAGCCGATCAGTTCAAAACCGTTAAAATAGATGGAAAAACCAAGCAGCACACCATAAATGACTGCGGCAAGAATCAGAAGCGGAAGATTCCTTTTGATTGTTTTTTTCATAAGCAGAACCTCATTCAAAAATACCGGGCACGGAAATGCACGCCGTGTCCAGACGAGCTGTTTATAGTGAACGGCAGAAAAAACGGACATGCACCATAAGCCTCCGGCAGATGCGCAAGCCCCTTCGGACATACCTTCTCGTGCACAGGCAGGCGGATTTGCCAGGGAATTTTACATATACTGATAATAACGGATAGCATCAAACAGTATAACATAAAGAAGAATGCAATGGTAGCGGGATTTTTTTTAAAATACATTACAAATTTGTGTCGTACATCTTATGTTTTCATGTATATTTCAGAACGTGCCCGTAAATGGGTTGACAAATCGTCAGAGGATCTTTTAGAATACTATTATGGAATCTGGAACTGTTCGGAGCCAGGTGCAAATCCGTGAGAAATCATGGATTCAGCCGGCTGAAATTCATGGTTTTTTCACGAATTTGCGTTCGGCAGGTATGCCGGAACTCCGGAAACGGCATTTTTTCGCCATGCCTGGAGTACGGTGCTGAAAAGTTCATGGAATCTGAACAGGTCAGAAGTCAGAAATACAATACGCTTGACGGGTAAACATATATGGGAAAAAATGGGATGAACAATAATGACGGGGCCGAAAGCCGCCGGAAAAGAAAACGCCGAAAAACAATTCTGGGAATTACCGCGGGTGTCCTGGTAACAGCTGCGGTGGGAACCGGTCTCGGGTATGTCGCGCTGCGCATGCTTGATGCAAGCTCATCCGTGGAGCCGACGCTGCCTCAGCTGCTTTCTGAAAAGGACAGGAATGCGGCGGCAGTTCCCGGGAATGCAGGTATCGAAATACAGACGTCCGACGGGGAAAAGCAGGGAATCAGTGTGAATTCGCTGTCACGTCCGGCCGGAACGCAGGAGGAGCCTTCGGCTGCCGGGGAAGACGGCACTTCCGCGGCTGTTCCGAAAGAACCGGAGTCTCTGCCGGTGAGTCCGGAAACAACGGATGAGCGGGAGCATGCATCCGGGGAAGGCACGGCGGAGGATCCCGGCCAGCTTCCTCCCGCCGTGGTGAGTACATCTGCCCAGGATCCGGCAGCACCTTCAGGTCCGTCTGAAGGCACATCCGCCGGGGAACCGGAGACAGCGGCAGCCGTGCAGAATCCGGAGCAGCTTTCTCCGGACGAACTCCGGCGCAGGGAAGCTCTGCAGAAGTTCGGCAACCTGGGTGTTGTGGTGAATGTCAAAAATTATCTGAACCTGCGGACTCAGCCGACCACGGACAGCGAGGTGTGCGGCATCATATTCCCGTACTGCGGCCTGGATATTCTCGAGGATGTGGGAAACGGCTGGATCCGGATTTCTTCCGGAGGGGTGACGGGATATGTGGCGCAGCAGTTTGTGCAGACCGGGAGCAAGGCGGAAGAGCTTGCCCTGGAGCACTGCCGCTATCAGGCGGAGGTGCTGGTCGACAGGCTGGATGTGATGACGGAACCCAGCAGCTCGTCGGAGGTGATTACATCCATCGTGCGCGGAGACCGTTTTGACATTTATTCGGAGCCGGAAGGCTGGGTGGAAATAGAGATCGCCGAGGACAGGGGCGGATATATCCCTGCGTCAAGCGTCAGTACGGCGTATCACATTGAGGAGGCCGTGGTGTTCGGGTTTGACGCATCGGTTTCCCAGAAGAGAAGGGATATTATCAATACGGGACTTGAATATTACGGAGGGAAATATGTTTTTGGCGGCAAGTCCCTCACGGAAGGCATCGACTGCTCCCAGTTCACGAAACAGATCTACGGGATGAACGGGGTTGTGATCAACGATAATTCCTGGACCCAGGCGCTCAACGGCGTACACGTGGATGAGAAGGATATTAAGCCGGGAGACCTTACGTTCTACTATGCGGCCCACAGAACCGGGATCGGGCATGTGGCGATCTATATCGGCAACGGGAAAATCCTTCATGCCGCTTCGGAGCGCAAGGGTATCACGGTCAGTGACTGGAAATATGTACCGATCGTGGAAATCCGGAATGTGATCGGAGACTGAACCGGACAGTGAGCGGGAGCGGCATTCATTGCAGTACTCCTTCCGCATTGCTGGTCTGTATCTGCGGGAACCGGCGCGTAAAGCGCCGGTTCTTGACATTATCGGGGATTTAAGGTAAAATTACAGCGAACCCCCAGTTCCGCTTTCCTGTCAGGCCGGATGTTCACCCCATAAGAGAAAAGAAAAGATGAAAAACGTAAGAAGAGAGGTACAACCATGTTGAATGGAATACAGATGATTTTGTTGATTCTCCTGCTGTCGCTTCCGCAGGCTTTAATGGCTCAGTATATGCTTCACAGGGGTGAGTGAGGCAGCTGGATTCCCTGCGGATGAATCCGTAAAAAAGGAAGAGATTGGCTGACAGGTTTAATCAGCTGCAGAGCGGTTCCTTTAAACCGCGCTGCGGGCATTCGGATGATTCCGATCTGTTTCTTACAGAACTTCCCGTAATACCAAAAGGCTCCGTGCTGTTACAGTACGGAGCCTTTTGCGCGAAGCAATGAGCCATGCGGTAGAAAATGACAGCACTGGCACGGGGAAGCTGTTCTTTAGCTTACCCGGGACAGTGATGGCATTTTCTACCATACGGCAGAGCCGTTCCAATCGCAGCGCACGCTTTTCGCGCTGCGATCTGTCGGCATGGCTCAGATTAAAAAAGGACAGTAGGGACATTTTACTGTTCCTGGATCAGGTCGTTGTCCCTGAACTGAAGAGAATACAGCTTTTTATATGTGCCGTCCGCCGCAATCAGTTCTTCATGGGTTCCGCGCTCGGCGATCCGCCCGTCCAGAACAACCGCTATCTCATCCGCGTTGCGTATCGTGGAAAGACGGTGTGCAACGACAAGCGTAGTGCGGCCTTTGCACAGTTCATCCAGCGCCTGCTGAATCAGCACTTCGGTTGTGTTGTCCAGCGCGCTTGTTGCCTCGTCCAGGATCAGAATTGCGGGATTCTTCAGGAAGACCCGGGCAATGCTCAGCCGCTGCTTCTGGCCGCCGGAGAGCTTTACGCCGCGCTCACCGATCTGGGTGTCGTATCCGTCCGGAAGCTCCATGATATAATCGTGGATATTGGCCCGTTTGGCGGCCTGGATCATCTCCTCCTCCGTGGCGTCCGGACGCCCGTACAGAATGTTCTCCCGGACGGATCCGACAAACAGAAACACATCCTGCTGGACAATGCCGATGCTGCGCCGGACCGAATTCAGTGTGAGGGTACGGATATCCTGGCCGTCTATGCGGATGCTTCCATCCTGTTCCCCGAGCCTGTAGAAATTGGGCAGCAGATGGCAGAGCGTTGTCTTTCCGCCTCCGGAAGGCCCGACCAGGGCCAGCTTCTTTCCCGGCTCCAGGGAGAGGGTGATATCGTGCAGTACTTCCCGGGAATCCCCGTAGGCGTAATTGACATGATCAAATTCGATGGCGCCCTTCACTTCGTTAAGCTCGCGCGCGCCGGGGGGATCCTGCTCCGGTACTTCATCCATGATTTCAAGGAACCGCTTAAAACCGCTGACGCCATTCTGGTACTGCTCCATGAAATTGATCAGCGTGTTGACCGGATTGATGAAAAGACTGACGGAGACGATGAAGGTCGAGTAATCTCCGAAGGAAATCCTTCCGGAATACAGAAAAAGTCCTCCCGCGATCAGAATAAACACATTGAACACATCCGTTACGAAAGCCG
The DNA here is from genome assembly GCA_946624325.1 of uncultured Clostridia bacterium. Classification (GTDB taxonomy): domain Bacteria; phylum Bacillota; class Clostridia; order Lachnospirales; family Lachnospiraceae; genus Anthropogastromicrobium. The sequence goes on along the minus strand of CAMOSC010000013.1, from coordinate 243 downwards.
TTGAGGATGAAAACCGGGCCATGGCATGATAAGCCCTGCGGGAAGCATCCACAAACTGCTCGTTCCCCTCATCAAATTTGGAGATTTCACGCCGCGCATTTGTATAGGCCTTTGTCACCCGGATGCCGGTAACACTGCTCTCCACGGCCGCATTGATGGTGGCGTTGCTTTTGCGCCGGTCATCGAAGGCTGCCCGCATCTGCTTCCGGTAATGCACCGTTACCGCGACCAGGATCGGGACAC
>CAMOSC010000012.1 GCA_946624325.1 uncultured Clostridia bacterium | reverse complement strand
GAAGGCTTGCGCCGGATGACGCAAATACCCTGCAGTTCCTTTCCTAAGTTATTGCTGGAATGTTCCTCAGCCCGGCGGGGAAATTCTCCCGCGCCGGGCTGCATTTCAGGGGTTACTCTTCATAATAGAGACGGCTTAAATCCAGGAAGCTGACCGGGTAGAAGGTATAGCCCTTCAGGTCGCTCCGGCTTACGGCTATGGCATGGGGATCGCTGATATAGACTGCCGCCGCGTCCTCCGTGAGCAGACGCTGGCATTCTTTGTAGTACTGTGCCGCTTCATCCGGCGCTGCGGTTTTCGCCTTTGCGAAAAACTCGTCGTACTCCGGGTTTTCATAATTTACGAAATTCCGGCGGTACCCGGTCGTGTAGCGGATCAGGATATCGGAGGGATCCAGCTTTCCGGTAAGTCCTACAATTGTAGACTGATATTTGAAATTCGTGTAGACATCCTCCAGCCAGGTGCCCCAGTCCACGGGTTTAAGCTCTGCCCGGATGCCCACGGCCTTAAGCTGCTCAATGATGACCAGCGCGGTATCCACATGCTTCTGATAATTGGACGGCACGGTAATAGTCATCTCGAATCCGTCCGCAAGGCCTGCTTCCTTCAGGAGTTCCTTTGCCTTCTCCGGATCATAGGGATAGAAATCCTCCAGTTCATCGTTGAAGAATTCTCCCATAACCGGGCTGAAATTGGAATCAAGCTTCGTGGCATAGCCCGCGAACACACCGTCCACAATCTGATCCTTGTCGATGGCGTAGTTGACGGCCTGGCGCACCAGCGGATCGTCGAAGGGCTCCTCGGCATTATTCAGGGCAAGGAGCTGCACCATATTCTGCGGAGCGCTCTGTACGGTGAAATCACCGTTTAGATATTCCGCATTATCCGCATAAACCGTGGCCAGATCCAGCTGACCCGACTGCATTGCGGTCAGCACGGCGCTCTCATCGGTCATGATGAAGATATCCGCCTCATCGATTTTTGCGGCACGGCTCTCCTCGTAATAGGCCTCGTTTTTCTTCAGGATAACCTCCTGCCCCGGGATATATTTTTCAAACACAAAGGGGCCGGTTCCGACAGGAGCCGTGGCGAGTTCGGTATAATCCTTCGGGACTACGGCCACACGGTTGAGCTGCAGGAAAGAGCTGTCCGGCTCGGCGATGGTTATGATAACCGTTTCATCATCCGGCGCCTCAAGCCCCGTAACATTCGTAAATTTGGAATTGAGCGGCTCTTCCCCGGAGAGTCCGGAAAGCAGCTCATAGGTATAAATAACATCCTCCGCGGAAAATTCTTTTCCGTTGTGGAAGGTCACATCGTCACGCAGGTGGAACGTATAGGTCAGGCCGTCGTCGGAGATTTCCCAGCTCTCGGCAAGACCCGGAATAATGGCGCCGGTCTCGTCAAAGAGCACCAGGCCTTCAAATACATTGTGGAAAATGGCTTCGGTGTCGGAAGCTGCGGACAGAAACGGATCCAGGCTGTCCGGCTCAGAGCCGATGTTGGTGCGGACTACGGTTTTTTCATCCGCGGAAGCATTTACGGGAAAAACTGCGGCTGCGCTGGTCAATGCAAGAGTCATTGCCAGGAAAAGTGTGTGTTTTTTCATTTGTTCTTTCCTTTCTGTGCGGATATCATAATTGCCATGCACAAGGCGGGGCGTATTCGCGGTAAGCGCCGTCAGGTCGCTTCCTTCCCGCCATGGTCATTGTACCGAATTTCCGGGGGTTTGTACAGTAGGTTTCTGTACTTTTGTGGGTACAATCGGCTTACGATTTTCCGCAGGTATATGATATGGTTTCCTTTCGGGGCATCCCGCATATCCCGCTGCCGATAAGTGCTTTCCCCGGAAGAGCACACAGCCGCAGCATACCGGTATAGCCATCTTTTGCGGGTCAGTTGCAGAATACAAAAAGCCTTCCGAATCATCTGTCCTTTTTATGATTCAGATGATTCGGAAGGCAATCTGCAATTTCGTTACTGAAGCGTAACCTTCAGTTCCACCGGATTATGATCCGAATATTTGAATTCATAATCGAGCGTTTCCACGGAATCCACGCGAATATTCTCAGAGACAATAAAACCGTCGATCATGTAATACTGGAACGTATCCCGATCCGCACCGGCATACGGCTGGTCCAAAGAGCGGCAGCTCGGAACCGAGGGATCCATGACGAACTGCCAGGATGCGCCGAACTCCTCCGTGTCGATATACCCGCACTGCCAGACATCATCCCGCATGGGATAGGCAGACACGTCAACATTGGAAAAGGTCTGGTTGAAATCTCCGCCGGCGATCACATAATTGCCCTTCCCCGCCTCCGTTTCCAGAACCTCCTTCAGCAGCGCGGTCTGGGCAATCTTGCCCTCCCCGCTGTCATACGCCTCCAGGTGCAGGTTGACCAGGACCAGCTCCTTTCCGTCAGAGCCTTCTACCGGAATGCGGGAGACAAGGAGTCCCCGTTTCAGATTTCCAACACGCACCGGCCATTTGAACGGACAGGGCAGATTGATGCGCTCGGCCTCCGTCATCGGCAGACCGGTTGCAGTCACGATCCCGCTGTCCACCTTCCCGATCGGCGGGATGGGATACGGAACAAACGGAACCTTCATATTGTTGGCAAAAGAGGCGTTCAGGCTTCCGCCATCCGCGGCAAGCCCATCCAGGATGTACTCCACCTCGTTTACGTGCTTTGAACGATTCGAATCGCGGTCAATTTCCTGAATAAACAGGATATCCGGATTCTTCTCCTCAAGAACCGACAGAACTGCCGCCAGGCTTTCATCGAGCTGCGCGCGCGTCGCCGTATTCACCTGGGAACCGCCGTCCATGAAGAAATCCGCCTGTTCTCCGAGGCAGCCGTAGCCGATATTCCAGGTCATGATGCTCAAGGAGCTTCCGGCTTCAGGTCCGGCTCCCGCCGTTTCCCGGGCCGCTCCGGCTTCCCCGGCTTTTCGGATCTCCAGGTTTTCGCGGTCCGCGGGCCTGTATTCCGTTATGGTCAGGAACAGAATCAGGGCGGCAAAGGCAGCCACTGCCGCTCCGACAATTCCCAGGAGGATCAGCAGGATCTTCTGCCAGAGTTTTCTTTTTTTTCGTGTTTTTCCGTCTCTCATTCTGTTTCTCCCTTCGAGATTCTTACCGTAATCCGCATGCCTCTCCGCCCTGGATACTGTTTCCGCATGAAACGCGTATTCAATCCCTGATCAGAACAGCTGCCTTTCATCTAACATTATAAAGCCAACGAAGAGACTCTGCAAGCTTTTCAGCGCAGAACGCCGCGAAGCGCGGAAAGCGTTTTGTTGCTGTTCAGAGCAGAATGCAGCGAAGCACGGAAAACATTTTGTTGTTGTTCAGAACAGAATGCAGCGAAGCACGGAAAGCGTTTTGTTACTGTTCAGAGCAGAATGCAGCGAAACGCGGAAAGCATTTTGTTGCTGTTCAGAGAAGAATGCAGCGAAAGGCGGACAATCACATCGATTTTATCTCCAGACAGTATCCAGATACCGGATTCTTCCCCGCACAAACTCAACCAGGATCTGTGCGCCGTATATCTTTCCGGCCTGGTCCCCCAGATCATTTCTGAGCGATTCCACCTCCGCGGCGACATGGTTTACGGTATCCGTAAGGGCTCCGCTCCCGGAGAGGGTCTGCCATTTCCGAATGACCAGTTTTCTGAACCAGTCCGCCCGCATGGCCGTGACAAACCAGATGTTCGAGCGGTCTGTTCCTAACTGCGTATCCTGGAACGTGGCCGCATAGTACCCGCCGTCGGGGCTTCCGCCGTAAGCCCAGTTGAAATCCCACGGCGCAAAAAAGGTCAGACAAGGATATTTGCTTCCCTCCGAGAAGTCGACAGCCATGTAAAAGCTCCCCGCCCCGACATCATAATTGTGGGTCAGCTCTTCCAGAATCAGCATATTTGCAAGAGAATCCACGTCAATCACGGAGCGGACGGACTCCTCGGGCGTCTTCCCGCCCTCGCCCCGGTTATTGACGGCGGCTTCATAGAGCACGGAGTAGGCATGATCCATATACTGCTTCACAAAATCGACCTGCTCCCGGGTATTGACATCGCTTTTGATGCTGTAATTCTGTACCCTTGGAACTCTCACGGCACCCGTGATGTCCGCGACCGGGAGTCCCATGTAATTCATGGAGAAATAAGGGTCCTCATCGGATGCGTAATTGTCCATCTCAATGAAATAGCCGATTTCCAGCGCCGCATCTCCTTTTTCCGCCTCATGCACCTCTGCCCTTCCCGAACCGGCCTGGTTCTGTTCACAGAGCAGGTAGATGCCCTTGCTCACCCCGTTGATATAAAGGTTGACAAAGCAGCAGTCCGAGCTGTAATATTTTCCTTCAAAAATGGTACACGCGAGGTTGAAGGCCATATAGTCCGGGACCAGATTCCAGAAGGACCGCAGAAGCACCCAGCTCTTGTATTTCGTCCCCATGTGCAGCCCAAGCATGGCCTGTTTCTTCTCAAACTTGATTCGGTAGGGCTTCTCATCGCCCTGCTGTGCGGTGGAATTTCCCCGCACCTTTACGCCGCCCGTCTGAGATAGCTGCCACTCTTCCGGGCAGTTGAAAACATCAATCACGGATGCGGTGTACGCATCTTCCGAAAGGATCGGCTGGCCGCCCTGGGTTGTGATGTTGATGCAGGCGTGCGTCTTCCCGGCGCCGATCTGCTCATACAGGGCTGTCAGCTGCGTCTGGTTCGAGTCGTGCTCCGCCCTTGCCCGGGAACAGTCGGACACAGGGGTGCCCGGATAGTCCAGCCAGTCAGAGGCAAGCCTGCATCCATAGGCATAATCCCCGGCAAGTCCCGGATAGACGGCGTCTCCGTTTTTCTTACAGGCAAAAACCCAGTAAAAAGAATAGGTTCCCTCCGGAGCGCCGGCATCCAGATAGGTCAGACCTGCGACATCCGCCAGCGTTTCCATTCCGCCCCCGTTCCTGCGCACTTTAACCACATAGCTGTCGGCTCCCGCCACCTCTGTCCAGTTAAGCCGCACACCCTCATGCCGGCTCAGCGCCGTGAGATGTTCTGTCCGGTCCAGAAGTTTTTTTCCGTATACGTATCCCGACAAGAGGCCGGTCTGTATACCGTCTTCCGCCTTCCGGTAAGGAATCACCCAGTAAAAGCTGTAGCGGTCGGTGAAGGATCCCTCATCCAGATATTCCGCGGATGCTGTGTAACCGATCTGCTCTGCCGCTTCCCCGCTTTGGAGCCTGAGAATCAGATAACCGTCCGCGCCTTCTGTCTTCTCCCAGGAAAGCCTTGTGCCGTCTACAGCGGAATCCGCACGCAGGCCTGTTATCTGTGCGGCCTGATGCCATTCGGTAATGTTGTCGATTTCGTATTCCTCAATCGTTTCATCGTCCGTAAAGCTTTCCTCCGCGGAGCTCTCCTCCTCGGATTCGTTCTCGGGAAGGTCTTCCTTACCGGAGCTCTCTTCTATGGATTCGTCCTCCGACAGATCTTCCTCTTCGGACCAGATTTCTCCTGTTCCATTCTCCGTCAGGTTCTCCTCACCAGTCACTTCCAGAATAGGATCCACCTCTGTGAAAGTCTCTGCGGGAAACACATCGAGTTCTACCGTCCAGGGTTCCAGGGCTTTCTCCGTCTGGAGGCTTCCTTCCGGAATTTCCTCCCCGGAAGCAGGTCCCGCCTCAGGGGAAACTGATCCCGCCTCAGGGAAAGCAGCTTCTGCCCCGGAAGCCGGATTCTCCCGCGTACTCTCACATTCACCGGAGAAAAGGTCAGACGGGAATTGTTCCGCCGCAAAGGACTCCGTTTCTGTACCGGCAATCTCCGCAAAACCTGTCCGGGCAGGATAAAAAGACAGCATCATGAGTACACAGGCCATACCTGCCGAAGCTATACTTCTTTTCCGTCCATCGTTTCTTTTCCGTCTATTGCTTCTTTTCATTTGCCTCCCTCCTATGTGGATGACTCCAGGAAAACGCTGCTTTAAGCCGGCATTTTCCTAATCATAGCATATTCGAGGTTTATTCCTGTAACGGAAAAGTTGCGGCATCTTTCTAAAAATAAGCCTGTGAAAACGGCACGAAGCACCATTTCCGGCAGGCTGCCTGCCATTCCGTATTCCCGCAGGATGATTGAATCCCGTTGCGAAATATGATATATTGAAATTGTTCAGAGCCTGGCATATATCTCTGGGAACTCTTGGATTCAGCAGACCGAAATCCACTATTCCATACAGATTTGCATCCGTCGAGTAAGCCAAAGTTCCGGAAATGACTGTTTTTCGACATTTCCGGAATCTGGCTCTGGGCAATTACGTTTTCTCCAGTGATTGTCATCAGTTGAGTAAGCAAGAGCTCCGGACTCAGAAAACAGCAAAAGGATACAGATACTCATGAATACAGAAAGCACCAAGCGCAGCAACGCGGTCGACCTGGCACGATGCATCGCTCTGTTTGCAATTATCCTCGGCCATCTCTCCTCCCCGGATGTAAACCGTGTGGTATACCCCTTCTCCGTCCCCGTTTTTTATCTGATTACGGGATGGTTTTTCAGGGAAGAGGTACATCCGGCACAGCTGATCCGCAAAAAAGCCCGGACACTGCTTCTGCCATATGTCATTACCGCGCTGGCACTGACAGCCGTCACGGTTTTTGTCCAGAAATATATCCGTATGAGCTCCGGCAGGGAAGCGCTTGTTCAAACCATGCTCGCTGCGCTTTATGGCTCCGGAAGCGATGTGAACAGTCCCGTCTCTGTCCGGGCAATCGGTGCCATCTGGTTTCTTCTGGCTTCCTTCTGGGGACAGCTGATGCTCTCCCTGCTCTTTTGGTTTCCGTTTCGCGGGAAGAATACCCTGTCTTCAGGGCTGTTTTCCCCTGTCCTGCTGCGCCCGGCAATTGTGGTCCTGCTGCTGCAGCTATCCGTCGTCTCTGCCCGGCACTTCTGGCTTCCTTTCAGTATCCAGGCCGGGGGACCCGCACTTTTTTATATGTATACCGGGTGGATGGTCAGAAAACTGTATGATGCGCTCAACACCCCGTCCGGCTCAGAGGCAGCCAAAACCATACCGGCCGGTTCAGCATGCGAAATAGCATCGGCAAGTTCAGCAAGCGTAACAGTGTCGGCAAGTTCAGCAAGCAAAACAGTGTCGGCCGGTTCAGCAAGCGAAACAGTATCGGCAAGTTCAGCAAGCGAAATAGTGTCGGCCGGTTCAGCATGCGAAACAGTGTCGGCAAGTTCAACAAGCATAAAAGGTACTGCAGGTAAGGAAACTATGGATACGCTTAGCGGAGCCTGCAGAATAAGCCTCACCGAAACCGGAATCGGCGGTTCCGGTAACAATGCTTCAGGAACCCGGCAAAGGCTTATTCGGGAAGCTGCCTTCGCGCTGTTTGTTCTCTCCTGCTTCGTTTATTATCGTTTTACGCAGACCTTTTCTTCCTTCTGGCTGGTCCGGTGCAATACAGGTCATGGCATGGAGGATATCATGGGAAGTCTCTGCGCTTCTTATGTTATTTTTTATGCCCTATATGCCGTTTGCCGGTATCTTCCCGCCCTCTGCGCCCCCCTCTGCTTTCTCGGCAGAAACAGCCTTCTGATGCTTTGCGTTCACGCCATTGAGCAGTCCGTAATGACCTGGGAGCCCCTGAAAACAGCCACCCACAGGATCGGCCTTTCACCATCCTTTGACGTTACGATTGTATTTCTCGGCAAATCGCTGCTTGTCTGCGCGGGAACCCTGCTGCTAATCAGAGTCCGGAAGTATTTTCACAGAAAACTTCTCACAAAACAATAATACCCTCTGTGTTTTCCCCGAGGATTTTTTCCCCGAGCATGATTTTCGTGACGAGGAGCTTTCGGTCAGAGCCTTTTTGAACTGCCCGGCCCTCAAGCTTCAGATCCGCACGCCCGTCTTCCATGCGGTATACCTCCCGGACGGTCCGGCCGGCGGCTGCCTTTACAAGCATTCCCCGGAAATCGCCCAGAATCCCGGGAACAATCGTCCATGATATCCGCAGGCCTTCCTGGGTACCGTATATGCGGCCCAGTTCATCCTGCAGGGCATTCATCCAACCCATCTGCGGCTCCATTCTTCAGCATCCCGCGGCTGAAATAATTCTCCATAAATGCATCCATCTCCAGCTCGCAGTCCAGCTTTACCCGCTCAGCCCCACGGTTGTAATACCAGGAAAGCGGGGCACGATAGACGGACTGCGGCGAGGGCTGTTCATCATAATACTCCGGCGTGTGGCGGCTCCTGCGCTCCAGACGAAGGCGGCTGTCGGTTACGGTTATGTCCTCAATGATCCCGTCTTTATCGGCCGCAAAGAAAAAGCCCGCCTCACCGGTGATATCCAGATGGTCCGCACGGATATTCCGGATGCATCCGGGGAACCGCTTTTCCTCATTGCGGTACGCGGCGGAGAGATACAGCGGCTCTCCCTTACCCCACCATCCTGTCGGCTTTTCGCGGTTGATGAACTCCGCGTAACGCCTTGTGGTTCCGGCGATATGGTGGATATGGACCCGTTCAATGGTTCCACCGTCTCTTACCCAGAGTCCTGCCCCTCTCGAACAGTCTTTTATCACGCAGTCCGCAAAGATGACATCCCGGATCGAGCCCCAGGTCTCGGTTCCGATCTTCAGCGCGGAATCACGGGAGTGAAGCACGCAGCCGGTGATGACGATATCCTCGCAGTCCCCGTATTTCTCGGTGATGGGCTTCGTGGTTTTGAGCACGATCGCGTCGTCGCCCGTCTCGATCATACACCCGCGGATGATTACATGCTGGCAGCTGTCCGGGTCAATCCCGTCGTTGTTCGGCCCGCGGTCGTTATTGCGTATACGGATGCCATCCACCAGCACATTCCGGCATCCGGCCATGTGAAGCGTCCAGAAGCAGGAATCGAAAAAGGTGATATCCTTAACCGTCAGTCCGTCGATATCCTCAAGATAGGAGGTACGCGGGCGGAAGCCCTTTACCGCCAGCGGGCTCTCGTGGAAGCCCCCGTCCGTGTCATCGTCGAAGTAGACCTCACGCCCCCTCCCGTCGATGGTCCCGGTTCCGGTAATCGCAATATCTTCCCCGTGGCAGGCGTACAGGAAGCTTCCGTCCTGCGCTCCGTCCATGCCGTTTGACGCGCTGCTGCTCACATCCCCGTTGAAGCTTTTTATCTCCTCCGGATTGTGGCTCTGCACCAGCACGCTTCCGTGCTCAAGGTGAAGCTCTACGTGAGATTTCAGCACGATTGTTCCCGAGAGGAAACGGCCTGCCGGCACCACAACCGTGCCTCCGCCCTGCCTTTCGCAGGTATCGATGGCAGTCTGAATCGCCGCCGCATTGTTTGTAACGCCGTCGGCGACAGCGCCGCAGTCAGTAATATTGATTCTCATGCTTTGCCTCCGTGGTTTTTCCATTACTTCCTTAATCTTTTACGGAATCCGCTTTGCAGGCCGTTTCCGCTTCTTCGGGCATCACCGAAAGGATAGCGCCGGCACTCCGCTTCAATGACCGTATGGGCTGTCAAATTCCGTTTCCGCTTTCCCGTGCGGCTTCCTCCAGATACTTTACCGTCTTTCCGGCGGCTTCTGCATAGGCGATCTCGGATCTGGTACTGGATCCGATATAACCGCCGACGTTGATCACGAAGATCTCATCCGCCATATCGATTTTCCGCTTATGCATGTCGTCCAGCATCTCTTTGGTGCCCTCGGTCCAGACCTCATCATCCCCGGAATGCCCGAAGAGCCCGACGCTGATGACAATATTGCCTTCTAGCGTCAGGCTTTTCTGTGCTTCCATAAAAGCATCCTTAAATCGCGTACTCCCGCAAAGGGTTATAACCTTATATCTTCCAACCATATATACAACCTTTCCGCAGCTGCGGCTTGCCCGCCGGATGACACGATCAGGAGGATCCCGTATTTCAGCCGTCTGAATTCATGATTCTCCCGGGAGCATCTCCTGTTCCTGAGCGTTTCCTGAATATTATGGGATTCACCTCGCTGTTTCCATACTCATCGATAATCGAAAAATTGTTCAGAACCGATTGCCTCATATCCCTGTAATCGTTCAAAGCCGATTGTCTCATGTTCCTGCAATCGTTCAGAATCGATTGCCTCATATTCCTGTTATCGTTCAGCGCCTCGCGGTGCCAACCGGTTCATCCGCGAATTTTCCCGTAACCATCAAGCACCCGGATAAAGATTACCTTCATTATATGGCACTGCGCCGTATCTGTAAAGAAGCGAATGTTTTTATAGTGAACGTCAGAAAAAACTTGACGTTCACTATAAAGCCTCCGGCGGATGCGCACGGATTTGCCAAGGAAGTATGCCGCCTTAGGGCGGCGCAAATCCGGAAATGGCATCTTTCGCCATTTCTGATCTGCGCCCGGCTCTGAACAGTCACACTATGTTTGAATGCAGGATTGTCCCCGCAGTTTTATCGCTTCTTCTCAACTGCGTCAAAGCAGCCCGCGAAACGCACTTCTTCCAGCTCCTGAATCACCTCAAGCTGTTCTTTTGTGACGCCATCCTCGCTTTCGACCTCGATCACATAATGATATGTGCCAAGGGCGCTGCCCTCGGGACGGTCATGAAGCGCGACCAGCTCAAGCTCCGCTTCATGAAGCAGGACGATGATGTCATCAATCTGATTAGCCTCACAGGTGGCCACAAGCACGGCGCGGGACAGCCCCTCTTCCTCAAGGCCCTGCCGGGCCAGCACATAGAAGCGGGTCTTGTTGACATCGGTAATCTGCACATCCTCCGCCAGCACCTCCAGGCCGTAGAGCTCGGCAGCTCCGGGCGCACAGACGGCAGCGATGGACTTGTCATTCGTTTCAGCCACATAGCTGGCCGCAGCCGCGGTACTGCTCATCTCCTCGGTCCGGGTGTCCGGCAGATGCTCCGCACGCCAGGCTGCGCTCTGCGTCAGGCCCTGGGCATGGGAACAAACCGTTTGAATGTCCTCAAGGGTAGCGCCCGGCACACCCATGAGTGTCTGACTGATGGGCAATACCACTTCGCCCACCACAAAGACATCGTCTGCACCGATCAGCGCATCCACATAGTTCACCACCGCGCCGCCCAGGGTGTTCTCCTGGGGAATCACCGCATAATCGGCTTCGCCGGACAGCACGTCCTCAAGGGATATGTTCACCGTCTCCCTCGGATTCAGTTCCTCGCCGTTTTGAAAGAAAAACTGTGCCGCTTCCTCCGTGTAGGTGCCCTCCGGCCCCAGGTAGCTGACCTTCGCAATCGTCTCAGCCTGATCTGCCGGAACGGTTAATCCCGCCAGTACACTCAGGCACAACACCGTAATGATACTTTTACCTTGCATTCTCACTTCTGATAACCTCCTTCAAAAAAACTGTAAGGTTTTTGCGCATTTGTGTTCAACGTTTGCCTGCCCTTGTCATTCCCGGCTGCCCATGTTATAATAACCGGAATTTGTAACTGTTCAGAGCCAGGCGCAGAATTGCAGGGAAAGGGAGATTTGCGTTGGCGGGGATCTCCCCTTCCCTGCAATTCTGCATCCGGCGAGCACGCCGCAGCTCCGGAAATGGGCGCTTTTCCCATTTCCGGAGTCTGGCTCCGAACAGCAGCACTTTGTGCTGCCGTACTGTTATGTGAGGAAAGGATACGATAATGAACGATCTGAAGATAGACCTGCACATGCACTCGACCTGTTCCGACGGAACCGACACACCCGAAGCGCTCCTCCGGCGGGTGAAGGAGGCGGGAATCACCCTGTTTGCGCTGACGGATCACGACACCTTCCAGGGATACGCGAAGCTCCACAGCCTTCTTCGGGAAGGCGATCCCCGGATGTTAAGCGGCGTGGAGTTCTCCTGTCGGGACGAGGAAGGCAAGTACCACATTCTCGGCTACCGCTTCGATCCGGACCATCCGGCAATCCGTGAGGTTGTGGAGGCGGGGCACTGCCTGCGCATGAAGAAGGTCGAAAAGAGGCTTGAGCGGCTGGCCTCCGATCTCCATGTGGTCTTCCCGGAGGAGGATGTCCGCGCCCTCCTGGCCCTGGACAACCCCGGCAAGCCGCACATCGGCAACCTGATGGTGAAACACGGATACGCGCAGACCAAGGACCAGGCCATCTCCGAGCAGATCAACAAACTGCACGTGCGCAGCGAATACATTCGCCCGGAGCAGGCTATCCGTGGCATCCTCGGCGCCGGAGGCATCCCGGTGCTGGCGCACCCGAGCTTCGGAAGCGGGGACGAGCTGATCCTCGGCGAGGAGCTGGAGTGCCGCATAAAGCGCCTCATAGGCTTCGGTCTGCGGGGGATCGAGGGCTTCTATTCCCGGTTTACCCCCGAGATGCGTGAAGAGGTGCTGGCCCTGGCTGAAAAGTACAGGCTGTTCGTCACCGCCGGCAGCGATTATCACGGATCAAACAAGCAGGTGGCCCTGGGCGACACGAAACTGGATAAGGCCCCGGAACTCCCGGATGGACTGCGCCGCTTTCTGGCGGAAACAGCCGCATCATGAGCCTGCACGGTCCCAAGCCTTTCAGTCCTGTTCTTCCTTTACAATCATCGTATTGCACCATCTTCCGCTGAAATCGTATGCAGCGCAGATGATAATCGCGCTCAGCGTTCCGACAGGCGTGGATATTCCCACGCCTGCAAGGCCGCGATGCAGCACATTGACGCAGAAATACGCTACCGGAACACGAAAAACGACCGATGAAGCAATGGATGGAATCATGGTAAACATCGTGTGTCCGGACCCGTTGCACAGAGCATTCAGCGGGAAGACAAGCGCTACAAGCAGGTAATCAAACGCGGTAACCCTCAGATAGGGCACGGCAGTCTTTATTACATCCGCATCCGCTACCAGAAGCCCCATCCAGAAGGACGGAATGAGCTGTACCAGGATAAACATGACGCTTCCGATGCAGAGACTCACGAAAATACTGCTTTTCAGCACGCTCCTTGCACGGTCATATTTTCCGGCGCCAACATTCTGTCCGATCATGGAACCCGCTACCGTTCCGAAAGCTTCCGCGGGCATCTGGGCAAAATTGTTGACTTTTCCGGCCACGGCCACTGCGGAAGCTGCCGTAACGCCGAGTTTATTTGTAATGGATGATACAATCAGGAATCCGCCCGAAACAATGGCGCTCTGAATGGCACCCGGCACCCCGAGTCGCAAAATCATGCCCACCTTCCGGGGGAAAATGCGGAATCCGGAAGGAGAAAATACAAAATACCGGTTCCTGCCTCTCAGATAAAGAACACATCCCACAAGTGCCGCCGCCTGTGAAATTACGGTAGCTGCAGCCGCGCCGGCCACTTCCAGCTTCAGTGCCCCCGTCAGCAGCAGATCCAGCGTGATATTCAGAAGGCAGGAGCATACACCGAAATACATCGGCGTCCTGGAATCACCCAACCCTCTCAGTATGGCGAAAATCGTGTTGTACCCAAAGATAAAAACAATCCCCGATACGCAGATCATCATGTATGTTTTTGTTGCGGAAAATGCCTCCCGGGGCGTATTTACCGCTCTCAGCAGGGGATCCGGGAATACCAGCATGACCGCGGTTGTAAGGAGGGATAGAATCAGCATAATCCCCATGGTGGTGCTGATGGTTTCTGTTACATCCTTTTCGCTTTTCATTCCGCAATACTGCGCCACCATGATGGCTCCGCCGTTGCAAAGCCCTATAATGCTGAAAGTAACGGTCATGGTGATATTGCCTCCGATAGAGACTCCCGCAATTCCCTCCGATCCGCAGAAACGGTAGATCACCATGATGTCCGCAATATTATAGAAAGCCTGCACCAGGTTGGTCAGGAAGAAGGGAAAGGAAAAACGGATCAGCTGTGAGAAAAGCCGCCCTCTTGTAAAATCGGAACCTGTCTGGGCCATGGGTGTATTCAATTCCTCCCTACGCAGTTGTCTGTTTTTGCCTGATGGCCACGGATGACTATTTTTGTGGCTGCCCAGGAGCGCATCCGTATTGCCGATGAGAACAACAAAAGCCGCATGGCCAGCCAGGTGCTGAAGGCGCAGATGAAGCTTGAGGCGAAGATAGAGGACATCAGGAACGAGCGCGACAGGAAAAAGCTTGAGCGCTACATCGACGCCAATGTTCTCCATATGGCAGATCTTTATGACACCTTCCTGTTCCTGCTGGCAGATGCCGAGCTGACCGTTCTGGATACCATCGACGCGATCAGCGAGTATGATGAGCGGTTCGGCGCTGTCGCTGAGCAAGAGTGATCAGCTGAGAAAGGTGATCAGCCAGGTAGTGGTGTATCGTTGGGGAACGGTAATAACCCAGGTAACAGTGCATCGTCGGGGAACGGTGATCATCTGAAGAAAGGTACTCAACCGGATAGCGGGCAGAAGCGGTCTTAAGCTGCTTCTGCCCGCTTGCTTAATCCAACGTCTTGATAGCGTATAAATCATCCAGGAAAAAACAGACCATTCCTGTGCTTTAATCATGATGACCGGGGGATATCCTCTGTTCCTGCCTGCTCCCTTCCTGCCAGACCACACGCCCGCCGATAACGGTCTCGACTGTCCTGATCTCGTGCAGCTGCTCCGGATCCGTTTCGAACGGGTTGCCGCTGAGTATCACGAAATCCGCCAGCATTCCCTCGCGGATACACCCCTTTATATCCTCCTCAAAGCTCGCTCTTGCCCCTGCCGAAGTATAGCTATCCAGAGCCTCCTTTACCGTAAAAGCCTCATCCGGAAGGAAGGGGCCCGTACCATCCAGCGATTTTCTGGTCACTGCGCACTGAATACCGGCCATTACATCCAGAAGCTCCACAGGGCAGTCAGAACCGTTGGATACGCATACGCCTTTCTTCATCAGGCTTTTCCAGCTGTAGGAGCAGCGCACAAGCTCCGAAGGAACCAGCTTTTCAACGATGTGGTTGTCATAATCCAGGAAAATCGATTGTGCATAAACGTGAAGGTGCAGCTGCGCTATTCTACTCAGCTGATCCTCCCTGGATATCTGACAGTGAACGATGCCATGACGGTGATCCTCCCGGGGATTCTGTCTTTGCGCGCACTCAATCGCATCCAGCACCTCATCAAGACACGCATCGCCGATCGCATGCACGGCCACCGGCATCCCATGATCATGGGCACAGGCAACCATTTCTTTCAGATGTTCGGGTTCAAGCAGGGAAAAACCCGTCTCCCCGTTTCCCTGCAGATAAGGCCGGCTCAGGTGGGCTGTCCTGCTGCCGAGAGAACCGTCGCCGATCAGCTTCAACGGACCGATCCTGAAGAAGCTGCTCCCCGTCGGCTTTTCATGGAGGCACAGATCCCTGAGGTCGGAGAGCTCCGTAAAATTCGCCTGCTCCGTCACCCTTACGGTCAGTTCACCGTCTGCCTCCAGGCTCCGATAAGCTTCATTGATCCAGCGCCATGGTACGCTCCTGAAGGTACTGTAATCATCGGTCTGTACGCTGGTTATTCCATAATGGTTCACCTCGGCCATCGCCAGGCGGAGCATGTCCTTTATCTCTTCCTCATCCGGCTGGGGCTTTACCGGATTCAGCAGTTCTATCGCGTTCTCGTACAGACGCCCGTCCGGCTCTCCCGCAGCATCGCGGCCGATCGTCCCGCCCTCCGGATCCTGCGAGGAGCGCCGCATCCCGGCCATATCCAGCACGGCAGAATTCACCACGCAGGAATGCCCGCAGGCCCTGGTGATCATGATCGGGATCTTATCCGATATGCGGTCCAGATCATACCGGTCAGGCATACGGTTCACATCCTCAAAATAGTCCTGATTCCATCCCCGGCCCCTGAGCCACTGTCCCGGCTTTAACGGATGTTCTTCCAGATACCTCTTCAGGTAATCCGTCAGCTCTGCCAAAGATCTCGTATGCTCCCCCAGACTCGCACCATACAGAGTATGTCCAAAGCTGAGCAGATGCATGTGCGAATCATTAAAGCCTGCACAGACAAAACGGCCTTCAAGATCCACCTTCTCATCTCCGCAGTCCAGAAGACCCAGAATCTCAGCGTCACTGCCTGCCCGGACAAAGATGCCGTTCTCTACCAGAAAGGCCTGCCTCAGCGGCAGCTCTCCCGTATATACCCTGCCGTGATAATACGCTGTCTTCATGATATTCTCCTCCTACGGAAATATATAATTTAGCACGCCGGGTTTCGCTCAGATGCGGTGTGCGTTATAAATCATGCGGTTGCCGCCGGTATTCCTCATCAGCAGCCTTTTCTCCCGCTTCTGTGGTCCTCGACCGAGCAGGCATTCGGGGAACCATACTCTATCAGGCCTGCATCTGCCGGGTCTATGGACACTCTTCCGTCCTCAAACACGAAAGCTGGTACCCCTACATCCCCGATCTCTTTGCAGTGATCAAAAACAGGGCTTGTATCCCGAAGCCTTGTGAAGGCACTCATATTCCGGATGTTCTCACCTATGTTAATGTACTCAAACTCCGCCTCGCGTCCCTCGATCTGTTCGTGGACGTAGTCGCAGTAAGGGCATGTAGGCATACCATAAATCTTTATCATTTTAAACCTCCTGTTCATAGCTGCAAGCCAGCCGTGAATAATCACAATAGAATAAACTTTCCGGGGCATTATGTCCTTAAGCACAGATACACCAGATCCCTCAGCTGTTTGTGGATCAGGTGGAAGGTGACTGAACTGTTCAGGACATCCTGCGCGTACACAAAGGATAGCCTGTTCTCCGGATCAGCCAGGACATAAAAGCCCGCGGCACCATCCCATCCGAAATGCCCGGTCTGCGCCGTAGACCTGTTATCTTCCAGGAAAACACGTACGCCGAGCCCGTAGCTGTACCCGCTCATCTGTTCAAATGCTTTCAGGAATTCTGCGCGCTGGGTTTCGCTCAGTTGCGGTGTGCGGTATAAATCGACGGTTTCCGGCAAGAGCAGCGGGTAACCGTTGACCGCTGTTCCTCTGTTTGCCAGCGCATCCGCAAGAAGGATATAGTCGTCCACTGAGCTGACAAGGCCTCCGCCGCCGGATTCGTAGGAGTCCGGTAAATTGGAGGTCCGCTTATCCCCAACGTACTCCGGCATCCCGCTCTCATTGTTGACTCTGTACAGCGCGGAGATCCGGGAAAACTGCTCCTCAGTCGGATGGAAGGTGGTATCCTTCATCCCTAACGGATCAAACACTTCCTTTTTCAGGAATTCAGAGAAGCGCATACCGGAAGCCGCCTCAATCACGGCTCCCAAAACATCATGGCAGAGGGAATAACGGAAGCCTGTCCCCGGCTCAAAGAGAAGCGGGCCGTCGGCAAAGGCATTGGCGATTTCTACCGTCCCCGCCTTCCCTCCTGTCTCTTCCAGTACTTTTCCAACCGAGCCGCGCATATTATCATAATCCAGCCCGCCGCTCATGGACATCAGATGGCGGATGGTCATTGTTTTTGCCGCGGGCATGCTGCCGCCGTCTTCCTGTCCTATGAGCAGGTTCTGATATCCCGGAAGATACTTGTATACCGGGTCATCCAGCGAGAGGATTCCCAGCTCAATAAGCCGCAAGGCGGCAACGCAGGTGGATATTTTCGAGGCAGAATAAATCCAGTACAGATCCCGTTCGGATGACGGTCTGGTCTTCTCCGGGTCAGCAAAACCTGCCTGATGGCGATAGATCTCTTTTCCGTCCTTATGGATGAGAAGGTCGCACCCGGGAATCCGGAAATTAGCTGCTTCACTGTCCAAAAACGCGGTGAGCGGTTCAAAATAAAACATCGTGAGCCTCCTTTCAGCCAAAAATCATAGCTATTCATCCTTTGCAGCTGCCCCGGGACTGCGGTGAAACCGATCATCCCCCGCAAACCGGATTTCTGCGATATCAGATGTATCTCACTCCCTGTACAGGAAGAAGTCGTCCCAGGCTCCCCACGCCCCGGGAGCAGCCTGCACGCGCACGCCTATGGTCAGCTCCGTCCCGTCCTCTTCAATGATAATGCCGCCTATCTCGGGCTTTACCCACTTTCTCCAGCCCTCTACTGCGGTCGGACATGTAAGCTCCTCGCCCTCAAGGCATGCATAGAGCTCCATCACGGCATTATCCCCGGCATCACCGCCCACCAGGCTTGCACCGAGCCGATAGGTGCCGGCATCCAGCACAACGGTCTGCTCCGCCGTAAAGTCCACAGCCTCCTCAGCCCAGAAATGCAGACAGTACTTTCCGGTCAGCACATTATTGCTGTCGTCCTTCCGGCTGACCGCGTTTCCCTTCAGGCTCCACGCAGACATATCCGCATCCTCAAAGCCCGGATTGGCCAGGAAATTCTGCTGCTGCAGCGTAAGTTTCAGGCTGCTTTCAAAAATCTCCCCGTCCACTTCCACCGTCCCGGGAATCAGATATTCACCGACGCCCGTATCCATGGCCGCGCTGACAGCCTCCATGTTCCAGGAAACCGGAAGCTTTTGCTTATCGGAATCATTCCAGGTCACTTCAACCGTGTCGGGAAGTTCGGGATCGGAGCCCACCAGGGCAGCTGCCTCCGCTCCGCCGACCCGCTGTACGGCCTTCACGCCATAGGCCCCGGTACGAAGATAGGCAAAGGTCTTTGCGGAGCGCAGCGGATGGCCGTCAAAATCAAAAATCGCTTCATTATCCACCGCGGAGCCGCCATAATACTGCGCCGCGTCCGAATCATATTCCCCGGCAAAAGACGTGGCCCAGCCGGATCCGTCTCTCTCCCATGCCTCCCTGTTGGCTGCGTATACCTCGTCAAAGCTTACGCCCTCTGCCGTGACATTGCCTACGGGTATCCAGGCAGGCTCCCAGTAGAAAATCCCGATGCCCGCCTCTCCGGACTTTGCCACCGCGTTTGCAGCGGTACGGATCAGGTCCGCCTGGCCCTGCTCGGAGATATCGTACGGGAAGGCGCTTCCGGCTTTTCCCGCTGACTCGGTGTTGCCCGAACCGTCTCCGTTCTCATAGGTATGGATGTAGGAGGTTTCTGCAATCATCACCTTTTTCCCGTACTTTACCGCAATCTTCTGCAGGACGCGGCTGATGTTTGCAGCGCTTCCGTGCCAGTACGGATACCAGGAGCTGGCGAAAACATCATAGTCCACCCCGTATTCCTCCAGATATTCCGCATATCCCTCATAGCGGGTCTTGTCCTCCGGATTTGTAAAATGAAGGGCAACCAGGATATCCTTTCCGGTTTCCGAGCTGACGGCACGAACCGCCCGGGAGCCTGCCGAAAACAGCGCGCACATGGCGGCATGATCCGTTTCTCCTGCTATGCCGTTGTTCGTCTCATTTCCGATCTGCACCATGCCTACGTCCACCCCGGCCGCAAGAAGCTCCCTTAAGCTCTCCGCGGTGAAGTCCTCCAGCGCCGTACACTTGTCCTCCAGAGAGAGATTTTCCCAGGCTTTCGGTGCAGTCTGCTTTCCGGGATCCGCCCAGAAATCCGAATAATGGAAATCGATCAGCACCCTCATGCCGGCGCCTGTCGCCAGAAGCCCGATGGTTTTCACGGTCTCCAGGTCACAGTTTCCGCCGCCATAGGTATTACCGTTTTCATCCTTCGGATCATTCCAGAGACGGAGCCGCACATAGTTGAGCCCGCAGTCCGCCATAAAGGCAAAAAATCCGGCGTCATCCAGCTCTGTGCCCTCAAAGTCATAGTATTTTACGCCGCTCTTTTTCTCGGCAAGATAGGATGATATATCCGCGCCGGTGATAAAATCCGCCGGCAGATCGGATATTTTTTCCACAAAGATTCCCGCGTCGACGGGCTCTTCCTCGTCCGCACGCGCATACCGGGGTGCGCCAAGGCATAGAACCGCCGCCAGCATTCCCGCACCTGTTCTGATCAGCTTCCTTTTCACTTTTTATTCCTCCTCCCTGCAGAAACTTTTCCTGCATATGCCCGACTTACCGGTGCCCTGCGAGGCGCCATACTTTGTCTCCTCACCAAACGCAGTTTTGTGCCTCAGCCTGATGACCGCGGATGACTATTTTGCAGCCACGCCTGCAAGGACGCCGCCGCGGGCAAAATACGTCTCCTTACCGCTCCCTTTTTATCTCCGCCGGGCAGCGGCTTTCCATGAATGGTCCATAATGGCACCTGGGGCATGAGAAACATCTGACATACTCAGATCCGTAAAGGACGGCTTCCGGGAAGCGCGGGTCTGCCAGAACCGCCCGCCCCAGATCAACCGTGTCGACAAGGTCATTTTCAAGCAGGTAACGAACCTGGTCAGGCGTGACGATCCCATTCACACAGGAAACAGGAACCCTTCCCCTGAAAACATCATGAAAACGTACACCCAGTGCGCAGATTTTGTTAAAGGGTTCATCCTTTTTCAGAACAGCGTCTTCGGGCTCTTCTATACCTGAACTGACCTGCAGATAATCGCAGCCGGCTCTGACGTATTCCTCCGCAACCGATATGCAGGACAGAAGATCCGGATCGGCGCCAACCGTACGAACGGAAATCAGGAAATCCGGACCGCAGACCTCCCTGATGCCGCGGATGATCTCGGAGGCAAAGCGCGCACGGTTTGCATCGGAGCCGCCATATTCGTCTGTCCGCAAATTAGTGCTTTTGCAAACAAACTGATTGATCAGATAACTGTGACAGCCGTGCAGCTGTACGCCGTCATAGCCCGCCTTCTGAGCCCGCAGGGCTGCGCCGATGAACGCTTCCTGAAGCGCATGAATCTCCGGAACGGACAGTTCCCTCGACATACCCGAGCGCGTCATCACCGCTGACGGCCCGACAGGCTCTCCAATGGAGGGGTTTGTCACATTCCCGGTATGGTTCAGCTGGATCAGGCAGACAACTTCCTGGAGATGACAAGAATCCGTTATCTCCCGGTGCTTTGCTATCTGCGAATCATTGTACAGGCCTATATGATCCTCGCAGAACCTTCCCTCCGCTGCAACTGCCGTTGCTTCAACACAAAGCAGGCCGGGGTGGTGTGCTGCACGCTCCCGGTAGTGCTCCACATGCCGGTCGCTTAAGATGCCATCGGGACCGGCCCAGCCAAATTTGACAGTAGGAGCCATTGTAATACGATTTTTCAGTATATGCCCATTGATTATGAGCGGCGCTGATACCTGCGGCATTTTACTTATTCTCCTTTTTTTATGAAACGCTGATTTAAGCGTTTCCCACGCCGGATTTCCGACGCGCAGCGTCAATTTTCCTGGGAAATCCGCGCGATCCGGCGGAGACTGCTAAAGAAACGCTTCAATCAGTGTTTCCTTAGTATGCAGATCCGATTCCCTGTCCATCTCTTATGATGCGGACAGTTCCTTCAATCTCTATCGGGATGACGTCCTCTCCGCCGGTTCCCTCCTCTTCATTCCCTCATAGCCATAATAACGTTACTGTTCGGAGCCAGACTCCAGAAATGGCAGAAAGCGCCATTACTGGAGTTGCGGCGCGCCAGCCAGATGACAATCTCAGAAAAAACCTGGATTTCCGCCAGCGGAATCCATGACTTTCCGCAGATTGTCGCCTGTCTCTGAACAGGAACATTATACCATAGAAATGCGCATATTTTAACCGGAACACTTATTCAGTTACCGTAACATGGATCTTTGCCGCCGCTTCACCCCCGTCGCATATGACAAAGATCACGGTTTCACCCGGCGCTTTCGCCGCGGCAATACCTTCCGGCGTGACGGAAACCACATCCTCATCCGCCACAAGGAAGCGGAATTTTGGCGTTTCGGCATTCTCCGGTTCAATATGGATATCAATCCTTTTGTATGAACCGGCGGCAAGCGACAGATTTTCCTCATCCGCGGCGAAATCGAAGACTTCGGAGCGGAACTCCTCTTCCGGCAGGACATGAACCACGCATTCCGCGGTAAGACCATTCACCGTGGCCGCTGTTATGACCGCATCCCCCGTTTTCATTCCCGTGATGCAGCCCCGCGCATCCACTGCCGCGACGGAAGAATCCGAGGACGAAAAGCTCAGAACATCGCAGCGGTCTTCCGGGAGTGTGGATATCCGGGCAAAGGTCTGCGAGCCCTCATTCAGATACAGCTCGCCTTCCGCAAAAAAGACTGCTTCCGGAACTTCCTCTTCCCCGACCCATTTCGCGGTCATCGTCAGGTCCACCGGTACAAAGCTGCCCGGCCTGAATCTTCCCTTCAGCTCGTTCTCCATGGGGAAGCCGTCCAAATATGAAACGTAGGTAACATCCGTATACCAGCCCGCGAAATACTGTCCGTCCCTGCTTTCCGGCACCGGAAGGTCGTTCAGGGGAGCTTTCTTGTAAACCTTCTCCGTCCCGATGATACGTCCTTCATCTTCATAAACCACCTCGGCATAGGCATCCGTAATCTGCAGGCTGTCCAGATTTTCATCAAACCATTCCGTGCGGAAACGGATCCAGCGTTTCAGCCTTTCGATTTCCCCGTGAAAATCGGAAACCTTCAGTGCACTTTCCAGTTCTTCCTCCCTCACATTGTAGTCATCGACAAGATCGGCCGAAAAGCCCGGAATATCCGCGTTATTGTCTGCCGCCGCACTGAGCTCTTCTTCCCATTCATCCAGCAGCCCGCCGTCCCTGTACAGCTCCTCCAGCCTGAATGCCAGCGTGTCCGGATCTTTCAGGCCGATGCCGCCCCAGATCTTCTTTACCATATCCGTAAAGGCCGGATCCTCCCGCATCCGCAGGATCCAGGGGAACTGCACGGTGAAGCCGGACGTGATGGCCCTGGCAGTCTCTTCATCCACGCTGTAGGCATGATCGGCTTTCGCCCCCCACGCCGCATAGTCAAAATCCCAGAGCGGTCCCCAGAAAAGCCTGTCTTTGCGGGGTTTGTATACATATGTGCTGTCCGAATAATACCCGTCCCCGTTCTGGCTGAGCTCCTGGATCAGGAAATATTTTACGGCAGATTCCAGATCCATGTATTCGGTATAGGGAACTCCGTTTTCATCCCTGAAATCCTCCCCATACAGGGCATTTTCCAGCGCCCATACATAATCGGTGATATAGGCACGCATTTCCTCCAGCCGCTCATCCGGAACGTCTTTGTCCTTCAGCTCGTCCGGAGAAGCCAGTACCCAGCCCGCCTCTCCGGTCCGGAAGGTATATTCCGTATATTCTTCTCCCTGCCATTTCATTCTCAGCAGATAACCGCCTGTAATGTCCTCCTCCTCCGGCGAAATATCCTCCAGATCATCAATTTCCAGCCTGTTTTTCCCGATCTCAATGGTCTCGCTGAGGAAATACAGGCCCTGGTAGTTCCCGTTAATCACCACCTCCACCGGTACAAGCTTCGGCGTGGCGGGCATATGCAGTGCCTCGCCGAGATAATAGGTGAGGCTGTTGCGCACAAAGCTCCTGTCAAGATAGCCGGCCATCAGCGCCCAGCTGTCATTTGTACCCATGCCGAAGAGGTTGGCCGCCTCCTCCAGTTTGACCTTGTAGGGCTTTTTAGGGCGCTCCCAGGTGGAATTGCCCCTGCCCCGAATGTAATCCAGTTTATATGTTCCGCCGGAATAAGAGGTCAGCCCTTCCTCGCTGTACACGCTTTCGTATCCCTCCGGAACCCGTATGCTTACAGAGCCATAGCAGCGCGTATGATGATCCGGCGAGGCATTCATATCTGCGACCGTTCCGAGGGATTCATCGATGTCGACAAAGATGACCGGCAGACTCTCCCTGTAGAAGCGGATACCCCTGAGCAGGATTTTCGTTTTCTTCGAATCCGTGGTTGATCTGTCGTCAAATGCAACGGAAAGCCTGTGCATACCGGAAATGGATTCCGGAAGCTCGATAAATACCGGCGCCTGCCGGCTCCAGTCATCCTTGGCCTCCTGGAGTGACAGCTGTCTGCAGGCAAAGGGCTCCGTTTCATCATCCAGGAAGAGACGGACGCTGATATTGCAGGCTGTCTTTGCCAGGGCATCAACCATGACGCGGATTACCGGGCTTTCATCCTGCGCGCCGAAATCAAGCGGCTCCTTCAGGGTCAGCCTGAGATCCTTTACATACTGATTCTTTCCGGTAATCAGCAGGCCGTTATCCGAATACTGAAGCTTAATCTCTTCCAGGTTCCCCTCGGCATCCAGCGCCGCCTCTCCGCTCTCCTCATTGAAAACTATGCGCGTGAAGGGATCGCCGGCCAACAGGACATTTTCATCTGCAGCCCCGGCTGCCGCCGTCAGGATACACAGCGAAAAAAGCAGGAAAACAATAACAGACAGAATCGGTTTATTTTTCATGGCTCTTTCTCCTCGTGATTTTTCAGGCATTCACAGCGCCCGGACGGTCCGTCAATTGACGGTCAGCACTTCCTCATGGGAATGCTTTGTCCTGGCTATCCCTGTCGCCATATTGGTTATGCAGGATATGCCCAACACCTTCATGCCCAGATAATGTGCGGCCGTCGCCTCCGGTACGGAAGACATGCCGACCGCATCCGCGCCAAACGACCTGTACGCCCTGATCTCGGCAGCCGTTTCATAGCAGGGGCCCGGAAATACCGAAAAACAGGCATTTCTGGAATTGTGACGTGCTCGCCAGATGCAGATTCAGGAGATATCATGGATTTCAGCCAGCTGAATCCATGGTTTCTCACGAATTTGCGCCTGGCTCTGAACAGCTGCAAAACCTGATAGTCTGCTTCTCTGCATCTACATGTGCATCAACGCCAAATGGGATGATGCACCGGGGCATTGCATGCCCGATATTCAGATTGAAAACAACCGGCAAGCCGGGCTTTTTTATGACTTCGGTAAGCAGCTGTCTGTATTCCTGCGCATATATCTCATCCATAGGCTTTCCGGCCAGCACACCGGAAACAGCCTCAAACACCCCTTTTTCGCCAAGATATTCAAGGGCACGCCTGTATTTTTCCGGAGAAGGCTTTTCCTCGCTGGATTCCAGAAGCAGGATACGCCCTTTCCAGTCTTCCGCATCCGGGAACAAATGATATTTCTCACACAGAACCGGCATATCCGCATATCGCTCACCGTCAAAGAGATCATAGATGGAATCGATGCAGCCGCCGAGAATCTTACCCGAAAATACAGGCGGCCCCTGCAGCAGTTCAAAGCCGTGATCCGGATGCGCAGTCAGCGGTTTGCCCGCCTGATCGGGTGCAAAGCTTTTCCGTTCCTCGTACCAGACGTCGCTGGGTATTATTTCCCTGATCGTCCCGGTGGTTATCAGTTCTTCAAAATATTTACGTGTATACGGGTGCATTTCAGGGCTCAGTTCGCAGATATCCGGAAGGAATGCCTGCCCGTAAAAAGTCCTAAGTCCGACTTTGTGAAGCATCAGATGGTTGATGGTTGTGTCTGAAAACCCGAGAAATATCTTGTCGGTCACAGACTCTTCAAGTTCATTATGGTCGAACAGATACGGCAACAGGCGGTAAGTATCATCCCCGCCTATTGCACACAGGATCATATCGAGCTCGGGATCACGAAATGCCTGCAGCAAATCCTCTGCCCGTTTCTCCGGATGGGCTTTAATATAGTCCAGGCCCATGAGCGCATGCGGCATAAACTTTACATTCAGACCGTATTCCTTCAACCTTCGTATGCCGATCTCGGTTTCAAAGCGAATAAACGGCTCACCTATGATTCCGCTTGAAAGACTGACAATTCCAACCGTCCTGATCATACTTCCTCCATGGCTTCATACACTGCTCTGTTTCACCTGTTCCTTAAATTTTCAGAGAGGCTTAAATTTGCCGGAATATTTACGGCTTCATACGGTTTACACACTCTTTTTTTATTCTAAAACGGACACATGTGATCGTCAAGACGGAATCCCTGTACCGCACGAAAAAAAAGGAATCGGGCAGATGTGGAAGCACGCGAGCGGCTTCCACACCTGCCGGGTTCCTACGCAAAAAAACCGCCCCTCACGGGACGGTTCTTTTTCTTAAAAGTATTGTTCCTGTTCAGAGCCGGACGCCGGAAATAGCAAAAACGCCATTCCCGGATTTGTGCGAACCAATGAGCCATGCGATAGAAAATGCCGGCACTGGCACGGGAAAGCTGCTCCTTAAGCTAACCCGGGACAGTGCTGGCATTTTCTACCATACGGCAGAGCCGTTCCAATCGCAGTGCATGCTTTTCGCGCTGCGATCTGTCGGCATGGCTCAAGGCGGAAGGGACGGGTGGGCAGATGGTTTTCCCGCCCATCCCTTCCTGGCTCTGAACATGAATATAAGATTCTCGGTTACGAATTACGGTTAAGCTGGTCAAACAGGATAAACATCTCTGTCTCGTTCTGCTCCGGCACAGAGTCTGCCGCTGCGCGGGACTCACTCACATGATAGCCATAAGCCCTGAAGAAATCAGCCAATTTCTTAAACATATCTATATCCTCCTTTATCTGTCGCTGTTCAGAGCCAGACGCGAATCCATGAAAAAACATGAATTCATCTGGCTGGCAAGTACGCCGCAGCTCCACAAATGGCCGTTTTTCGCCATTTCCGGATTCTGGCTCAGAACAGTTACTTTTATTCAGGAATTGAATTTTCTTTCTTACAGGACTTATCATAGCTGATTTTTGAAAGAAAGGCTCGCCATATCTCTTGAAATAGTAGCCAAATCTTGCTATTATGGATTAATCGAATCCGGTTGTCATCCGGCGGACACGCCGCAACTCCACAAATGACGTTTTTGCCTTTTCCGGATACAAACCTTCGTTTAAGGAGGAGAGAGATGTATTCACTGAACAGCAAGGATGAACATGATTTTGAGCTCTACCGCAAAAGAACACGCCACGTGGGCCCGCACCTCCACTCTACCCTGGAGCTGGTGCTGGTTCTTGACGGAACCTTTGAGCTAGGCATCGGCCGCGAGCTCTACCACATGGAACCCGGCGATCTGGGCGTGATATTTCCGGCTCAGCTCCACCATTACCAGGATTTCAATGAAAAGCCGGGGCGGGTAGAGTACCTGATCTGCGCTCCCGCGCTTTCCGGGCCGTTTCTCACTGTACTGCAAACCATGTCGCCGGCAGTCCCCGTCATCCCGGCGGCAAAAGTTCACCCGGACATCCTTTATGCTCTGAAAACGCTGACAGGCCGCCGTACCGAACAGTACGACGACCTTCTCCACGCAGCTTATCTGCAGATTATCTTAAGCCGCGCCCTGCCGGTCACCGGACTTAAAGAGCGTATGCCCGAGTCGGAGGATCTGACCTCCAGGATTATCAACTACATCGCCGCGCATTACACGGAAGATATCACCCTGGAATCCATGGCGAAGGATCTGTTTGTCAACCCCTACGTCATCTCCCGCAGCTTTTCCTCCGCTTTTCAGATGAACTTCAACCGCTACCTGAACCGCACCCGCCTGGAATACAGCCGCTACCTCCTGGAAGAAACCGACAGGTCCATCACTGAAATCTGCCTCGATTCCGGCTTCGGCAGCCAGCGCAGCTTCAATCGCGTATTCCGCCAGGAATACCACATGACGCCGTTAGAGTACCGGAAATTCATCCGCACGCCGCAGGCCGTGGGAGATACCTCTCCGGAAGCAGCCGGTTAGCTGAAAAACCGGATGGGCGGAAAACCATCCGCCCACCCGGTTCATGGCCGCCACGCGTCCTCCTGGCGGGAAGTCCACGGGCAAATCCGTCTTCACAAAGATGCGCCGCCCGCTTTCTCATTTCCCAACACCCGCACACCTTTGAACTGAACAAACATGAACAGCAGCGTCATGAAATGATATATGGCGTTATAGTTGAATGGCCATCCGGCGATTGTAAACTGTATGGCCTTAATCGACTGCAGTATGCTGCCGATTATAAAGATGAAAATGCCTGCCAGATACCACCTGAACCCCGGTCTCCTGCGCAGCTGCCCGACCAGGCGCACGATGCAGTAAATCAGGTTTCCAAAGCCGTAGATGGAAAAGAGCACAAAAGAGTAATCCGGAAACCTGTAATTCATGATGCCCAGCAATACGGAGACAATCACCGCCATAGCAATGTTTACTCTGGAAAAAAGCCGGAGGCCACGTTCTCCGTCAATATCATATTTTATCGCTATGACATAAACGCTAAGCATCAGCATCAGCAAGAGGTACATCACACACCACAGCGCGTCATTCAGAGCCCGTGACATGGCAAACCCGTGGATGAAGAATCCGCTGATACTCATCAGAGCCAGCATGCCGAAGGCAGCCGCCCACAGAATATACCTCAGCGTAGAAGGTTTTTGCCTCAGACACCATAACAACGGGATCAGCGTGACCACTCCATTGAAAAGATCGGTAACAGCGGTTGTCCATTCCGTCCCTGTTGTAAACATAAAACAGCTCCTTTCTGAAATATGACGCCCGTATTCAGCGGCAAATCCACTTCATTCAGTACTTGTTACTGTTCAGAGCCTGCACGCCCGTAGTCATTATAACATAGAAGTGCATATATTTGTGTAGTTTTTTCGAATCATCCTATAAGCTAAGTCCCCTCTTTCAATCAGCCTGATCATACTACGCATACGGAGTATTACACTTTGCATCAGGGAAACACCGCATGAATCGACGTTTCCTCAGGGCTATTCACTTGCCTGCCGGTATATTGCATCTGCTTCATTGATCTGGTATACTGTTCTCCGGGGCGTAACGGGGAATACGGGATATGGAGACGATGTATGTGAAGCTCCGGAAAAAGAGAGCAGCAAAGATATGCTCCCGGAAGGATATTTTCCCCAAAATATAAAGAGGAGGTTATTGAAATGACTTTAGAAAAGCTTCAAAAGGATATGATCGCGGCCATGAAGGCACATGACAAAGGCAGGAAGGACGCAATTTCCAGCCTGGTTTCCGCCGTCAAGAAAGCTGCGATCGACGCCGGTACCCGGGATAATGTTCCTGAGGATATGGTCAATCAGGTAATTACCAAAGAACTCAAGACGGCCAAGGAACAGGTGGATACCTGTCCTGCAGGCCGCGAAGAACTGAAGGCCGAATATCAGCTCCGCTATGATATCATCGCGGAGTATGCGCCGCAGATGATGAATGAGACTGAGATTCGTGCGTTCCTGAATGAGAATTTCGCGGATGTAATCGCCACCAAAAACAAAGGCCAGATCATGAAGGTGGTCATGCCGGCGCTAAAAGGAAAAGCGGACGGGAAGATGATTAACCGGATTGTGGCGGAAATCTGCGGATAAGGTTGGGCAATGATTGTACCTGGAACGAGCGTCCGAATCTTCGGGGATGATCCCCGATAGGATCGGCGCAAGGACAAATTGATGGAATTGCCAATAACAAGAGATCTGCAGCACGGACAAAGATCATGGCATTGCCAAAAAACAAGAGACCGGCAGCACGGACAAAGTTCATGACCTTGCCAAAAACAAAGGCTTTCGAGGTTCTCACTGTATTCATAGCGGAACTTCGAAAGCCCATTTCAGGTTTATGCTGTTGTCAGTGCCGATGCAGCTATTCACGGTGCCGCCGTCCACAGGCCGCCCCTCTCTGCGGTTTCTTAATCTCCGACCCGGATCCCTTCTATTACCTGATCAATGATCTGTTTCGGGTCGGCTCCGTCGAGATCGAGTCCTGCTGCCCGGATCTGTTCCACGTCACGGATTCCGTAAAAGTTCTCCGCCAAGGCCTTAATATACCCGAAGCCAAATTCTTCCGGTATATAATTTCCGCCGGCCGATGTTACATAGTATAGCTTCCCGGCTCTGCACAATCCCACCGGGTACCCTGCATCTGTATAGGCAAAAGTGATTCCGGATACATTTATCTGCTCAATATACTGCTTTAAGGCTGCGGGAAAAGACAGATCCCAATACGGGGCAGCTATGACAATCATGTCCGCTGCGGCAAACTGTCGGGCGAGTGCAAACATCTCGGCATCCTTCCGGCCTTCCGCAAGCAGGGAATCACGTTTATCCAGGAATGCCTCATCGACCTTGGGAAAAGAGATTTCGTTCAGTTTCACCTCTTCCACGTTCTCTCCAATCTTTTCCAGCAGGCTTCTCGCTATTTTCTCTGTCCTGGACGCATCCCTTACGCAGGCATTTATGAATAAAACTGATCTTTTCTGCATTTTCTCTCCCCGGATATCGCTCTGCTTTACTGTTTTCACTCCGCCCTGCCATACCGTCTCCCGGCAGCCGTTAAAGCGTGCCGGCTTTTTATTTGCGGCTTCTGGCGCGGAATACAGGTTCTTCTTTCTTGTCCCGGTTCCAATTCAACATTTTTTATCTTACCATAAACATCGCTTTTATTCAACAGTCATGATGGTTCAAAGTTGTTCGGCTAATTTCCGTGGCTATATTTAATATTGTGGTTGACAAGCAAACATATGTTTGCTATACTGACATCAGAATTTAACATGGAGGTTAAGAAAGATGCCGTATTCAGCAGCTTTGAAAGATATCATAACAGCATACCGGAATCTTTCCT
>CAMOSC010000011.1 GCA_946624325.1 uncultured Clostridia bacterium | reverse complement strand
GAGGAATCCGGCATGGAGCGGCTGGCAAAGGATGAACCCTGCCTGTTGCTCATGAACCATTCTAGCTTTATTGATCTGAAAATTGCCTCCACTCTGCTGTATCCGCGGGAATTCCACATTGTCTGCACAGCGGACGGTTTTGTGGGTAAGGAGTGGATGATGAAGAGCATCGGCTGCATTCCCACGTTCAAGTTCATCACGGATGCGAAGCTGGTGAAGGACCTGGTATATACCGTCCGGGATCTGAAGAGCAGCATCCTCATGTATCCGGAAGCCAGCTACAGCTTTGACGGCACTGCCACGCCGCTGCCGGAGAGTATCGGAAAATTCCTCAAGCTTCTGAAGGTGCCGGTTGTGATGATCCGCACCTACGGGGCTTTTACGAGGGATCCGCTTTACAACAGCCTGCAGCTGCGGGATGTACAGGTGACGGCAAAAATGGAATACCTGCTCTCACCGGAGGAGATAGCCCGGAAATCCGTGCCGGAGCTGAATGCCGTCCTGAAGGAGCGATTCACCTTTGATAATTTCCGCTGGCAGCAGGAGAACCGTGTCCGTGTTTCGGAGCCTTTCCGGGCGGACGGTTTGCACCGGGTGCTGTACCGCTGCCCGCACTGCGGTACGGAGGGGAAAATGAAGGGCGAGGGCATCGGTCTGACCTGCGGTGCCTGCGGCGCTTCGTGGACGCTGGATGAATATGGATCTCTGGTTCCGGACGGAAGATCTTTCACGGATCACGGGCAGGACTTCACCCACATACCCGACTGGTATGCCTGGGAGCGGGCCTGTGTACGGGAGGAACTGGAGCAGGGGACTTACCGCATGGAACTTCCGGTAGACATCATGGTGATGGTGAATACAAAGGCGGTATATAAGGTGGGAGAGGGCGTCCTGACGCACGGCACGGAGGGCTTCCATCTGACCGGATGCGGCGGAAAAATCGACTACAGCCAGCCGCCGGCGGCATCCTACAGCCTTTATTCGGACTATTACTGGTACGAGCTGGGTGATATGATCTGCGTGGGAAATACGAAAATACAATATTATTGTTTCCCGAAGGAGAAAGGCGCCAATGTGGCCAAAGCAAGGCTGGCGGCAGAAGAGCTGTTTAAACTGACAGTGGGGGCTAAAGGAGCAATTTAGAGATATCTATCTCTTTGTCAGTTACATCGACTGGTTGATAGGTAAATGGCTGGATGGTAAGCGGTGATGGACAACTTTTACCAGCATGGAAAAGCCCAGGGCAGCACCCCTGGGCTTTTCACTTTGGTGAAACATGACTTTGATTTAGTTTAGCATCTATAATATAGATCAACTTATGAAAAAAGTCAAGTGGAATTCCGCAGTCTGCAAAGCAGTAACCGGCCAAAGCAGTACCGGCGTGCCATAACTTCGGAAAAGGAACAGTCATACACGATTCCTAATCCCTCTCAAAGCATAACCATGTCCGGATCAAAGCTCAACTACGGTCATTCCCTGCTCCCTGCAGCCGTCCATCACACCGTCGTGTCCGACAACACACACGGCTCCGTTTTCGGAGAGCTTTGTCAGGAAGCCGCCCCAGGAGAGGAGTGCTTCCCTGGTGGTGGTGAGCATCTCCCTTCGGGATGCTTTTACATCCTCTTTTGTTATGCCTGAGAGGATGCGGGTATCCGCAATGGCGCCCTTCTGGGCCGGCGATACCAGCGGTTCCGTCTCGCTGATGGTGGAGATGATGTACTTATCCAGCGGTTCCTCACTGTCGCAGAAGCGCCGGAGGGCTTCCGCAAATCCGCCGTAGACGCCCAGGGTCTGTACCGGGGAAGGATCGCGGAAGGAATAGCAGGTGACGCTGCCGTCCCTGCCTGCCCGCAGGCCCGTGCCGTAGGAGCCGCCCTGCACGCGCACGCGGTTCCACAGATAATCCAGGGAAAGGAGCTGGGCAGCCACCGTCAGGCTGCCGTTCCAGGGCTGCTTTTCTTCCGCAAGCTGGTAACCCTGAACCGCATAGCCGATCTGTGCAGGGATGCGGATGGCCATGCGCTTCGGCTGTATGGCGCTGTAGCCGGCCTTTTCGGGTACCGCAAGGCCTTCCGGGAAGGATGCCGCGAAGCCGGCAAGGTCAACGGAATTTGTGGCGGTGAGGCTTAAGATCAGCCGCGCACGGCAGATGCTCTGCGCCGCGAAACGCTCCATGAGGGCCGTGAAGCTGCCGATGCGCTCCTCGAAGCTGCCCGCAAGGTCTTTGAGGATGCAGTAGGCGGAGTAGCCGGATGTGGCCTCCGACACCGCTCCGCGGGCGGAATAATGGGCGTTTACGCAGCTGATGGCGAGCGAATGGCCGCCGGTTACGGCATACTGCTTTGCCATCTCAAAATTCTGGAGCACAAGGTTTCTGATACTGTCCTTTGCCGTGAAGTCGGTTTCCGTCAGGATCTCGTGCAGCAGCTCCTTTGCCTTCTCCAGGTTCCCCTCCAGTACACTGCACTTTACGGTAAAGTAGGGCGTGCAGGTTTCCTGATCGTCTTTATCCGAGTACGCCTGAATGCCGAAATTCAGGCTTCCGAGCCAGGTTTTGATTTCCCGCTGAAGATCCGCCGCGTCCGGATGGGAGGCGGTGGGGAGGTTTCCGTAAAGGGAACCGAGCATGGCCAGGCTTCCGAGTTCTTCCGCCGTATAGTCCGTCATGGAGAAGAAGAGCCCCAGGTGCAGGATACCGTTGGAGGGAACCGGGTGGTACAGGAGCTTCACGCCGCCGCAGTCCCCGACAAGGGTTTCGGTCATCTCCGGTTCCTCGCTTACCTCATCCAGGGAGAGTACCGGAAGTGTGGAGAGCTGCTCCATGGAATCCGGCGTGGCCTGCCATGCGGTGAGCTTTTTGTTCATATCGGCAATGGCTTCTTTTTCGGCCGCCGACCAGGCACTCTGGATTTTCTCAAGACGGGCGGCCTCGTCGGCACGCATCTCGGCCCCCAGGGTTTTGGAGGGAAGCAGGTGCAGGATGCACTGATTCTCCTCGTCCAGGAGGAGCGTCTGCAGCAGGCGGTCGAAGCCGCCATTATCAACCATGCTGCGCAGCTCTTTGAAGGTATCGTTCCAGATGAGATACATCAGCGGATCGCCGCCATAGAGCCAGCTGCTCATGGAGTTGATGCAGCGCATCAGGCCCTGGGGCTCCCGCATCTGCTTCGTGCGGAATTCCATACTGTTGATGGAGGCAATGAGGTCTCCCTTGTCCAGTCCTTTTTCCGCGATCTCCTTCAGGGTTTTCCGGATCAGGGCGCGGATTTCCCCGGCATTGGAATCTTCGGTATTGCGCACGCCGAGCATCACGACGGGCTGTGCGACGCCGTCCAGGATGCCAAGGGTGACGTCCTGTCCCAGACCTGCGGAGAGAATGGCTTTCTTTAAGGGTGATTCATTGGTTCCGGCCAGTACATCGCAGAGCACGTCCGCCGCGGTGAGCATGGTCTTATCCTGCCAGGTTCCGGCAATCTTGCCGAGAATCAGGTGGGACTGGTTTTCCTCCGGCTGATCCGGACCGATCTCATAGAAAACCGTGCGTTCCGAACCGACGGGCTTCTGGAAGGCGATTTCGGGAAGCTCCTCCAGCCTCTCATATTTCTGCAGGTAGGCGTCAATCCGGGCCAGCACCTTCTCGAGCGGCACCGCGCCGTCCAGGAAGAAATAGGCGTTGGAGGGATGATAAAAACGGTGATAGGTTTCCAGATACTGCTCATAGGTGAGAGAAGGGATAGCCTTCGGGTCGCCGCCGGAATTGAAGCCGTAGCAGCTGTCCGGGAAGAGCATCTGCTGGATGCTGGAGTCGATGACGTCGTCAACATCCGACATGGCGCCTTTCATCTCATTGAACACAACGCCTTTATAGGATGCTTTTCCGGCTTCATCCAGTTCAATATGCCAGCCCTCCTGATAAAATACGTTCGGGTTTTTCCCTACTACCGGCGCGAATACCGCATCCAGGTATACGTCCGTCAGGTTCAGGAAATCCTGCTCGTTGCGGCTTGATACCGGGTACAGGGTCTTGTCCGGGAAGGTCATGGCATTCAGGAAGGTCTGCATGGAGCTCTTCAGCAGCTCCACGAAAGGCTCGCGGACCGGATATTTCTCGGAACCGCAGAGCACCGAATGCTCCAGAATATGGAAAACACCGGTGTCATTCTCCGGGATGGTCTTGAAGGCGACGGAAAAAAGCTTGTTTGTCTCGCCGTTGTCCATCCAGACCAGGCCTGCGCCGGTTTTGTCATGGGTCATTTCAACTAAGGAGCCGGAGAGCTCCTCAACGGGGCGGATATTCTTTACGGTAAAGCCGTGAAGCCTGCTGCCGATTGATAAAGACATCTGTAAATCCTCCTTTATGACAGATGAATTTGTGTTGCTGTTCAGAGCCAGGCGCAAATCTGTGGGAAATGATGGATTTGAGCCAGCGAAATCCATCGTTTCCCACAGATTTGCATCCGGCGAGTACGCCACAACTCCAGAAATGGCGTTTTTTGCCATTTCTGGAGTCTGACTCTGAACAATTATCTTATCATAAGCGGGAAAAAGATTCAATACTGAGGAAAAACTCAGGTTGCCTTTTCACGTACTTTTGCTTATAATTAGGGTAATCCGCATGCCCCGAAGTTGCCAAAGCAATGCATTTCAAAAGACAGTTTACCCTGCAGCAACAATGTGTATAAAACAGCGTGCATAAAACAGCATGCATGAAGAGAGGAGTACCCGAAACCATGAAAAAAACCTTGTTCTTATCCCTGGGACTGACCCTGGCCCTCTGTGCCGCACCCGTATTTGCGGCGGCGGAAGCCGAAAGTATTTCCGAAAGCCTGTCCGATGATTCGGCTTTCCCGGGCTTCCTGGATGATGCCTACGATTATATCGGCTGTCAGGCGCCGGATTTCACCGTGGAAACCGTTGACGGGGAGAACTTTACCCTCTCTGAGGTGCTTGCGGAGAAAAAGGCCGTCCTGATCAATTTCTGGGCTACCTGGTGCGGCCCCTGCCGCAATGAATTCCCCTATCTGGAGGAGGCCTATGAGGAATATCAGGATGACGTTGCGGTTATTGCCCTTTCCACCGATCCGGATGACTCTG
This sequence comes from uncultured Clostridia bacterium, assembly GCA_946624325.1. Lineage (GTDB taxonomy): Bacteria > Bacillota > Clostridia > Lachnospirales > Lachnospiraceae > Anthropogastromicrobium. The sequence goes on along the minus strand of CAMOSC010000011.1, from coordinate 25,504 downwards.
CGGAGATGATCACGGAGTATGCGGAGGAGATGGGGCTGACTTTCCCCATGGGAAGCGACAGCGGGGCAGGCCTCAGCGATTATTTTGTACGTGAGGGCATTCCGACCTCTGTGGTGATTGACCGCTACGGCACCATTGTCCTGCTGGAGGTGGGTTCCCAGTCCTCAAAGGATCCCTTCGCAAACCTGTTCAATATCCTTGTCGCCGAAGACTATACGGAGTCCATGCTCTTTGAGGGTTTCCCTGCAGCAAAGCCGGACAAACCCTATGCTGCGCCGGAAGAACTGGCTGCGGCCATGAATGCGGAGGGCTTTGATTTTGTCTGGGAAAACCCGGAGGATGAATACGTATGGCCCATGCTCCCCGGCGAGGAGAATGGAAGAAAGTTCGTCCTCAGCACGAATGCCGGAAAAGGCGCTTCCGAGGCGTCCGTGAGTACTACGGTAAAGGTGGAGACCGGAGAGGTATTTGCCTTTGATTTCTGCACCTCGACGGAAGCGGGTATGGACCTGCTGCGCATCGACGTAGACGGCAATACGGCCAAGTATTTCGGCGGAGAGCATGACTGGACGACCTACGCCCTGTCCTTTGCCGAAGGAGGCGAATATGAGGTTTCCTTTACCTATCAGAAGGACTCCATGATGGATGAGGGGCTGGATATCGTACGGATTTCCAATGCCCGCATTCTCTCCGGCGAAGAGGCGGATCAGGCCATTGCGGCGAATCCGTCCAATGCCCTGCCCTTTGCGGAGGAAATCGCCATCTGCGCAGCGGATGAGGATGCAAAAGAGATTGTTTTCTCCGGCTCGGAGGAAGATATGACCATGCTGGAGGATTACTTCCTCTGCAATAATTACTGGATCGTTCCGTCCGGTACCGCCCATCTGGCAGCAACCATCGATGATTCCGTGGATCCGGAGGGCGCCCACATGGAATCTCAGTATGACGGCAGCGTCGCGGTGATTTCCGAATCCGCGGACGGGGATTCTTATGCATTTGAGAGCAGCATTGATACCATTGAGGAGACCGGTTACTCCTATACCTGCGTATGGCTGGTTACCGACCCGGATTACAGCCGGATGTACGGGACAATGCTGTTTAAGGATGAAGAAAATGTCAACAGCTTCATTGAGGAAATGGAGGCGGAAGGCCTGAACCTGAGCTGGAGCTATGCGGACGGCAGGAAGGCTTCCACGGAGGAGAAGGCATCCGGGGAAGAGGCAGGCGAGGCGGAATATACCGCGGTATTTGTGGATCAGAATGGCGATCCGGTGCCCGGCTGCATCATCAATTTCTGTACGGATGAAAGCTGTGTGCCCGTTACGGCGGACGAGAACGGCGTTGCCGTGTTCACCGGCATGCCCTATGCGTACCATCTCCAGGTCATCAAGGTGCCGGAGGGCTACAGCTTTGACAAATCCAGGGAATTCTATGCCGAAGAGAACGGCGGCGAGATGGAATTTACCGTGACGAAGGACTGACAGGTATCCGCTCGGTTACCTGAGCTGACTGTGGAATCAGAGGTGAAACAGGTTTGGAACAATATATTGTAACGGGAATGAGCTGCGCGGCCTGCCAGGCCAGGGTAGAGAAGGCGGTTTCGAAGGTGCCGGGGGTTTCTTCGGTCTCCGTGAGCCTGCTCACCAATTCCATGGGTGTGGAGGGGGATGCTTCCGCGGCAGCCGTTATAGAAGCCGTGGAGGCTGCCGGATACGGTGCCAGCGTTAAGGGCGGCGAGGCAAAGAAAACCACGTCCATTGCCGCCGAAGAGGAAGCCCTGAAGGACCGCGAAACACCGAAGCTGAAGCGCAGACTGATTATTTCCGCGGTATTTCTCCTGATACTGATGTACCTGACCATGGGTGCGCATATGCTGGGGCTGCCGCTCCCGCCCTTTCTTGTGCACAATCATCTGGGCCTGACGCTGACGCAGCTTCTGCTCTCCGCCGCGGTGATGCTCATCAACCATACGTTTTTTACCGGAGGTATCGGATCGCTGCTCCACGGCTCCCCGAACATGGATACCCTCGTTGCCCTGGGATCTTCCGTATCCTTTGGCTGGAGCGTGTTTGTATTCTATGAGATGTGCGGCATGATCACGGATGGTGCCGCCAATATGGAGCTGATGGAGCTCTATCACGGTCAGCTTTACTTCGAGTCCGCCGCCATGATTCCTGCCCTCATTACCGTCGGGAAAATGCTCGAGGCCATGTCCAAAGGGCGGACCACCAATGCTCTGAAGAGCCTCATGCGGCTGGCGCCGAAAACCGCGGTGCTGGTGCGGGGAGAGACAGAGACCGAGGTTCCCGTGGAGGAAGTGGTGCCCGGGGATATCTTTGTGGTGCGGCCGGGGGAGAGCATCCCTGTGGACGGCATGGTGCTCGAAGGGGAGAGCGCGGTGAATGAATCCGCACTGACCGGCGAATCCGTACCGGTGGACAAAGCCGCGGGCGACCGGGTCAGCGCCGCCACCATCAACCAGTCCGGCTTCCTGCGCTGCAGGGCTGACCGCGTGGGCGAAGATACCACTCTTGCCCAGATCATCCACATGGTCTCGGACGCTGCCGCAACCAAAGCGCCGATAGCACGGATCGCGGATCGGGTTTCGGGCGTTTTTGTGCCGGCGGTTATCTGTATCGCCCTTGCGGTGATTGCCGGGTGGCTTATAGCGGGGGAGAGCGTAAGCTTTGCCCTGGCCAGGGGCATCTCGGTGCTTGTGATATCCTGTCCCTGTGCGCTGGGTCTGGCAACGCCGGTCGCCATCATGGTAGGCAACGGCCTCGGCGCGAAAAACGGTATTCTCTTCAAGACCGGGGAAGCCCTGGAAACTGCCGGAAAGACCCGGATTGTCGTCCTGGATAAAACCGGAACCATCACTGCGGGAGAACCGCAGGTTACGGGCATCTTTCCGGCTGCGGGCTGCACGGAGGAGGAGCTGCTTGGAAAAGCATATTCTCTGGAAACACTGAGCGAACATCCCCTCGCCCGCGCCATTGTGCGGGACGGGGAGACGCGCGGGATAGCGGCAGAGCCTGTGTCGGAGTTTCGCGCAAATCCCGGAAACGGCCTGGAGGGACGGGTTTCGGGGCGGCTGCTCCACGGCGGAAACAGAAGCTTTATCGGCGGACTGACGCGGATTCCGGACGAGCTGCTTGAGGCCGCCGGGAGGCTTGCCGCAGAGGGAAAGACGCCGCTTTACTTTGAGGAGGAGGGGAGGCTGCTCGGCATTATAGCCGTTGCGGATGCCATGAAACCGGATTCCGCCGAGGGCATAAGACAGCTCAAAAACCTGGGCCTGCGGGTGGTTATGCTCACCGGAGACAATGAGCGCACCGCCCTTGCCATCGGCCGGGAAGCCGGTGTGGACGAGACGGTGGCCGGAGTGCTTCCGGACGGCAAGGAAGCCGTGATCAGGCGGCTCCAGGAGGGCGGCCGCGTGGCCATGGTCGGCGACGGCATAAACGATGCCCCGGCGCTCACGCGGGCCGACACCGGCATAGCCATCGGCGCGGGAACCGACGTGGCCATCGACAGCGCGGACATAGTGCTCATGAACAGCACCCTCACCGATGTTGCCGCAGCGATCCGTTTGAGCCGCAAAACCCTGAAGAATATTCACGAAAATCTCTTCTGGGCCTTTTTCTACAATGTGATCTGTATTCCGCTTGCGGCGGGGCTTTTTGCCTGGAAGATGAACCCCATGGTCGGCGCCGCAGCCATGAGCCTCTCGAGCTTCACCGTCTGTATGAATGCCCTGAGGCTGAATCTCTTCAGGCTGCACGACGCATCGGGCGACAGGCCTGCGGGAAGCCTTCGGGAGCTGCTCCATTCTGGACGCGCACAGGCGGATTCTTTGCGGAAAGGGAAGGAAGCCTCTTCGGCTTCTGCCCCCGCCGCGTCTGACTTTGAGGAGAGCAGGCGCGGTGCGGAAGCGTGTCCCGTCCCGGCAGAAGGTACGGGGAACCGTGCTGCGGATGGCAATCCGGCGGGTCGGAATCATACGGAAGTGAATCAGACAGATCTGTCAGAAAGGAACAATACCATGCAGAAAACCGTATCTATTGAAGGAATGATGTGCAATCACTGTGAAGCTACCGTGAAGAAAGCCCTCGAAGCCCTTCCCTTTGTGAGCCAGGCCCAGGCCAGCCACGAAACCGGCAAGGCCGTGCTGGAGCTCTCAGGAGACTATGATGAGGCAGCCGTGAAAAAAGCAATCGAGGATAAGGATTATCAGTTCCTGGGAACGGAAGCGTAAAACATGTTTCCCCGGAAAAAGCGAAAGGCAGGTTCCGTTTTCGGAACCTGCCTTTTGCGTGAAGCAATGCGCCATGCGGTAGAGAATACCATCACCGGCACGGCGAAGCTGTTTTTAAGCTTACCAGAGAAAGTGATGGCATGTTCTGCCATACGGCAGAGCCTTTCCAATCACAGAGCCTGTTTTTTGCGCCGCGATCCGTCAGCATGGCCGGGGACGCGGATGGGGCGCTCAGGTCAGTGCCTTCCAGGCCTCCTTGAGCCCGTCAATAATCTGCAGATGCTGCGGACAGGCCGCCTCGCAGGCGCCGCACTCCAGACATTTATCGGCCGTTTCTTCTTTCTGGATGATAGTACGCAGCTGCCAGTCCTTCTTCGGGTCTATGCCATAGAGGGATACGTTATTCCATGTGGAGAAGATTCCCGGAATATTCACGCCGCCGGGGCAGGGCATGCAATAGCGGCATCCCGTGCAGCCGATAGCCGTGCGGCTGATGTAGGCCTGGCGGACATCGTCCATGAGCTTGAGCTCTTCAGGCGTCATGATGCCGGGCTCCACCGTATCAAAGATCCGCAGGTTATCCTCAATCTGCTCCACCTCGTTGCAGCCGGAGAGCACCGTGGCGATCTCCGGATGGTTGCAGAGCCACCTGAAAGCCCACTCCACGGCGGAACGCTTCACCGGGAAGGCGTCATAGAGCGCCTGTACATTGTCCGGGGCGTTTGCCAGACGGCCGCCCAGCAGGCCTTCCATAATCACGACCGGGATGCCGAGCTTCCCGCAAAGCTCCAGACCCTTTGTTCCGGCCTGATTGTCCACATCCATAAAATTGTACTGAAGCTGAACCATATCCCAGTCATACGCCTGGATGATCTCTTCAAAATCTTCGTAGGAGCCATGGAAAGAGAAGCACTTATAGCGGATCTTTCCGGCCTTTTTCATTTCATCAAAGAATTCCGGGGCACCGATGGACTTGAAATATTCCCAGCCTTCTTTGTCGATCCCGTGCATCAGATAGAAATCAATGTGGTCCGTCTGCAGCTTTTCAAGCTCCTCCGCCAGCAGCTCTTCCATATCCTGACGGTTGTGAACCCTTCCCCTGGGCATCTTGGTGGCAATATAGACCTTATCGCGGTACCCGTCCCGGAGAGCTTTTCCCAAAACGATCTCGGAGGTCCTGTCCAGATAAACGTAAGCCGTATCCAGATAGGTAACGCCGCCGTCAATCGCCCTGCGGATCAGGGAAATGGCCTTTTCCTCGTCGATGGTGCTGTCGCCTTTTGCATCGCCGTTAAAGCGCATGCAGCCCAGGCCGAAAGCGGAAGCCTGAATGCCGAGTTTCCCGAAATTACGATATTTCATTCCTGTTCCTCCTCTGGTGATGGGGGTAATTCAAACAGCTTCTTTTGTGTTCTTCATCATACCAGACGCGACCCCTGTTGTAAAGGGAAAAACCTTTTTGGAAATATGACAGGGGATGCGGAGGAATGTAAAAAAAGAAGAATAAAAATGCCAACAGACAACAATTTAGCGATAACAAAAGATGTTAAACGTTAATTAAAAGAAAAATTTATGCATGATCTGCCGGTCAAAAAAAGGAAATAATAAACAGAGGAAAGCTCCGGAAAGCTCCCGGAATGTACAGATGTTCCGATCATCCTGCTGATCATGAATATCGGCCATCTGATGGAAGCCGGCTTTGAGATTCAGTATCTGTTAGGGTCTTCCGTGGTTATGGACTGGTCCCAGACCATCGATATCTTTGTGGGCTTATCCAAGAGCTACCTGGTCTACATCATCCCGACCATGTTCTCCTGATTCAACATGATTGTCATCCGGACCTACATTGCGGGGCTTCCGGATGCGCTGGTGGAGTCGGCGAGGATAGACGGAGCGGGCGATATCCGCGTGTTCTGGCAGATTATTTTCCCGCTCTGCAAGCCGGTGCTTGCAACCGTGGCTCTGTTTGTGGCCGTGGGCAGCTGGAACAGCTGGTTTGATACCTATCTGTACAACGGAGGACAGAAGGAGCTGCACAGCCTGCAGTACCTGCTGAAGATGAAGCTGGCCACCACACAGACTTCCGCCAATGCGGCGAAAACCTCGGCGGAGGCCCTCCAGTCCACCACCCAGACCACGCCGGTTACCATCCGCTGCGCGATCACGGTTATCTCCACGGTTCCCATCCTGGTGGTATATCCGTTCCTGCAGAAATATTTCGTGACAGGCATGGCTCAAAGCAGAAAATGACAGTGATGGCATTATTCTAAACAGGTGCGAAAATATAACGGCAGGACATTGCCTATATACTTGAAATCAGACCCGAAATGTATTATAACTAAAGGAGAATACGTGCGGATATGGCCAAAGATGCCGGAGGGCTCTGAGAGCCGCACAGAAACAGATTGGAAGCACAGCCTATGAAAGAGAAGAAGAAAAACAGGATGCCTGCGGGCATGCGGCGCTTTCTGTATGTCTGGATTGCGCTGATCGCACTCCTTGTGGCTGCCATACTGTTCCTCGGTCTGTCTCCGGGACATTCCGAGAGCATCAAGGAAGTTATGAAGGACGGTGTACTGCACAACGAGAACCGGGTACGGGTATTCGGCCTGACGGTTAACCCGGCACTGATTTCCGCCTGGGTAGTGAGCGGAATCCTGCTCATCGGCGCGGCAATCATCCGTTTTGCGGCGCTTCCCCATTTCAGGCAGACGCCGGGACGGCTGCAGGGGGCGGTGGAAAAGCTGGTCGAGTTTTTCCGCGATATGGCGCGGGGCAACAGCCCGCACCGGACAGACTTTGTCGCCGCGTATATTTTCAGCGCGGGGGTGTATGTGTTTTTCAGCACGCTGTTCGAACTGTTCGGCCTGCAGGTGGTCAGCACAAAGGGCGTGTCCGTCGCGCTTCCGGCACCCATCGCGGATATCAATGCGGCCATTGCCATGGGCTTTCTCTCTTACGGCATCATTCTGGCGGCAGGTATTAAAAACAACGGGCTGAAGGGTGCCTTGGGCGTGCTGAAGGATTTCTCCCTGCCCATCTCCATGAGCTTCCGTTTGTTCGGCGCCCTCTTAAGCGGCCTGCTGGTGACGGAGCTTGTCTATTATTATGTTACGCTGAGCTTTGTACTCCCGGTGGTTGTGGGTATCATGTTCACCCTCCTTCACGCGCTGATCCAGACCTATGTGCTGACAACGCTCGTATCGGTCTTTTACGGGGAGGCTGTGGAGCCGAAGGGAAAAAAGAAGAAGGAAAATCAAGAATAAGGGTTCGGAGGCTGTCATGAAAAGAGTTCACAAGAGGATGATGTTGACGTTGATGTTTGTTCTGGCGGCGCTTGCGGTACTGCCCGGCATGGCGGCTTTCGCGGAGGAGGCGGGTACGGCCGCGGCGGCGGCTGATGCTGCTGTTTCTGCCGCGGATTCCACCGGCACAAAGGCTCTCGCCGCTGCCATAGTAGTGGGTCTCGCGGCTGCTGCCGGCGCGATCGCCATGGGCATGGCGGTTGCAAAAAGCGCGGAAGGAATGGCACGCCAGCCCGAAGCATCCGGCAAGATCAATTCGGCCATGATGCTGGGCCTGGTATTTATCGAGACAGCCATCATCTATGCACTGATCGTCGCCATCCTGATTATCTTTGTGCTGTAATCACGCGCTTAATGAAAGCAGATGAAGCAAGTGTGTCCAGGCACTTTTTCGGAAACCTGTAACTGTTCAGAGCCATGCGCAAACCTGTGAGAAGGCATGGATCCAGCTGGCTGAAATCCATGATTTCTCTTGAGATTGTCATCTTGCGGGCACGCCGCAGCTCCGAAAATGGCTGTCTTTCGCCACTTCCGGAGTATGGCTCTGAACAGTTCGGGAAATTGAAACGCTTCCGAAAAGGACCTGGTGACCGGACAATTCGGAGAACCGTTATGCCACTGAATATTGATTTTGTGCAGATTCTGCTGCACATGCTGAATTTTGTAATCCTCGCCGGCGGGCTGACTCTGCTCCTGTACAAACCCGTCTGCAAATTCCTGGATGAGCGGCAAAATCATTTTGATGCCCTCGCCCGTGAGAATGAGGAGAAAGCGCGGGAAAATGAAGCGCTGAAGGCGGAGTATGAGGAAAAGCTGGCTAACGCCGAGCAGGAGAGCGCCGCGCTGAAGCAGAAGGCGGAGACGGAGGCGGCTGAGACTGCCAGGTCAGCGCTGGATTCTGCCCGGGAGAAGGCGTCGGCTATCATTGCCGCCGCAGAGAAAGAGGCGGAGGAGCGCAAGGAGCATATTATGGAGTCCGCACAGACGGAGATCGGCGAGCTGGTGGTGGAAGCCGCACAGAAGCTTGTCAATGAGACCGCCACGCCGGAGCGGAGCATTGCGCTTTACGATGAGTTTATCCGGGAGCTGGAGGCGGGCAAAGGCCCGACAGCCAAAAGGAACGGAAAAAAATCCTGAGTGTCTGAGAGGGTATTCCTATGAATGAAAAAGAAAATCCCGCGAGCTTCGGGGAAGACACTGCCGTGGAGCCCGCCTTAAAGGTTGAGATCCGCTGCCTTGTTCCGCCGACAAAGGAACAGCAGGAAAAGATCCGGGATTTCATGAAGAAGCGATACCGGGCGGATGCGGTCGAGATTGTCATCACAAAGGAGCCGTCGGTGGTTGACGGCTTCAACATTTTTGTGGGCGACGATAATTACGACTGGAGTACGCTCGGCAGGATCCGCCAGCTGCGGAAAACCATCCAGGCCCTCCCGAAGGAGCGCCGTTTTGACCGCATTATCTCTCTGCTCCGGGAGGATATCCGCGATTTCACCCTGAATCCGGGCTATCAGCAGGTGGGCGAGGTGCTCACGGCCGGAGACGGCATTGCCGTGATTACGGGTCTCAGGGAGGCGGAGTACGGGGAGATTGTCCTGTTTGACTGCGGCATCAAGGGTATGGTGCAGGATATCCGGTCCGACGGGACCACGGGTATTGTCCTGTTCGGCGATGATACGGAGATCACGGAGGGCTCCCGCGTGGTGCGCACCAGGCGTACTGCGGGAATCCCCATCAGCAACAGGATCCTTGGCAGGATGATTGACCCGCTCGGAAAACCGATCGACGGCGGCGGGGATATCGGTGCGAAGGAATATTATCCCATAGAGCGTCCGGCACCGGGCATCCTTCAGAGAAAACCGGTATCAGAGCCTCTGGAGACGGGTATCTTGTCCATAGATTCCATGTTTCCCATCGGTCGCGGACAGCGCGAGCTGATTATCGGCGACCGGCAGACCGGGAAAACCTCCGTGGCGGTGGATACCATCCTGAACCAGAAGGGGAAGGATGTGGTCTGTGTCTATGTGGCCATCAGCCAGAAGGCCAGCTCGGTTGCCAAGGTGGTGAATACGCTGCAGAAGGCCGGCGCCATGGATTATACGGTGGTGGTTTCCTCTCCGGCAAGCGACGCCGCTTCGCTGCAGTATATCGCTCCGTATGCGGGCTGCGCGGTCGCGGAGTATTTCATGTACCACGGCAGGGATACCCTGATTATCTATGATGATCTCTCCAAGCACGCGGTGGCGTACCGCACGATAAGCCTCCTGCTGGAGCGCGCGCCGGGGCGTGAAGCCTATCCCGGAGACGTCTTCTATCTGCATTCCAGGCTGCTGGAGCGCTCTGCCCGGCTGTCGGATGCCCTCGGCGGCGGCAGCATGACAGCCCTGCCCATCGTAGAAACCCAGGAGGGAGATGTCTCGGCCTATATCCCGACGAATATCATCTCCATCACGGACGGACAGATCTTCCTGGACAGCGAGCTGTTCCATTCCGGGCAGCGGCCGGCGGTGAACGTTGGACTTTCCGTCTCCCGTGTGGGCGGCGCGGCACAGACCGGCGTCATGAAAAAATCCGTTGGCAGCGTGCGCCTGGATCTTGCCCAGTACCGTGAGATGCAGGTGTTCTCCCAGTTCGGCAGCGACCTGGATGAGCAGACCACGAAGCAGCTGAAGTACGGTGCGGGCCTGATGCAGCTTTTAAAGCAGCAGAACCAGTCGCCGCTCTCCTTAAGCGACCAGGTTATTCTCTTAATCTGTGCCAGAAACCGTCTGTTTATGACGGTTGAGGAGAAGCGCATCCCTTCGGTGAAGCAGGAACTGCTCGAATGGTTTAAAACCCGACACAGCTCTCTGTATCTGCGGATCGAGCATGAAAAGGCCTGGTCCGAGAAGCTGCAGGCGGATATCCTGGAGGCGGCAGAGGGGTTTTTTAAAGAGCGGTCTTAAAGTGCGCCGGGAAAAATGAATATCAGCAGGTTTTCTGGCAGAGTGGAGTTCTCGTATTTTTCGGAAAGGAGGCGGGATCATGGCGGGAGGTGCGGAGATCAAAATACGGATCAACAGCATTACGGAAACCAAGAAAGTTACGGACGCCATGTACATGATCTCCTCCGTGAAGATGCAGAAGGCCAGGCGGGAGATGGAGAATACCTATCCGTATTTCAGGGCCATCCGCGAGGAGATCGGGGAACTGCTGCACTATGTTCCCGAGAATGACGACCGGTATTTCCGGAACCTGGATCCGGACGGCATCCAGGGCAGGGCCCTGCTCCTCATTACCTCCGACAAAGGCCTGAGCGGCAGCTACAACCAGCTGGCCATCCGCGCGGCGGAAGAGAAGATCCGTCTCTTCCCGGATACCCTTATTTTCCCCGTGGGAGAATATGGAAGGCAGTATATGCTGCAGAAGCGCCATCCGGTGGCGGAGAATTTCTCCTGCGCGGCCGCCTTTCCGACGCTGACGGCGGCGAGGAAGCTTTGCACGGAGTTATTGGATTACTACAATTCGGACCGGGTGGACGAGATCGATATCATCTACACGCATTATCATGCGGGACGCCCGGGTAACTGCCGTTTCCTTACCCTGCTGCCGCTGGATCAGAGCAGCTTCTACGATTCCAGCGAGCCGGTGTACGGGAAGGAATATTTCCCGGATCCCAATACGGTGCTGGACGGAATTGTGCCCGGATATCTTACGGGCTTTATCTACAGCGCACTGGTGGACAGCTACTGCAGTGAGCAGGAGGCCCGTATGACGGCCATGAACACGGCGGGCAAAAATGCGGAGGATATGCTCAAAAAGCTTCGGATTCAGTATAACGGCATCCGTCAGGCGGCTATCACGCGGGAAATGACGGAGATCAGCTCGGGAGCGAAGGCCCTGAAGAGAAAACGCGAGCAGGCGATGAAGCGAAGGGCACAGGCGGAAATGCAGAAGTAATACGCCTGACGCTGCACAGTTACACGGTATCAGTTATAATTGGTTGCTGTTCAGAGCCAGACGCAAATCTGTGGAAAATCATGGATTCCGCTGGCGGAAATCCATGATTTCCCACGGGGTTGCATCTGGCGGGCATGCCGCAACTCCGGAGATGGCGCTTTAGCTATTTCCGGCGTCTGGCTCTGAACGGTAACGATATTTGGAAAAACGGCCGGTATCGGCCATTCGGAAGGAATGGAGCCAGGCATGCAGGATACAGTGGAGAAAAGCCTACACAAGGGCAGTATAGCGGGGGTCAGCGGACCGGTCGTGGACGTGGCCTTTCAGAGGGGGGAGCTTCCGAAAATCCGGGAGGAACTGTTTGTCCGGGTAAAGAAGGAAAAGCGTGTCATGGAGGTTGCCCAGCACATCAGCGGAGGGCTCGTGCGCTGCATTATGCTCGGTCCCAGCGAAGGCCTGCACCGTGACATGGAAGTGACGGCTTCCGGAGCGCCGGTCTCGGTACCCGTGGGCGAGCAGGTGCTGGGGCGTCTGTTTGATGCCCTGGGCAACACCCTGGACGATATGGAGCCCATCCCCGAGGATGCGGAGCGAATGAGCATCTACCGCCCGGCCCCGGCTTATTCGGAGCGGCGGAATACGGAAGAGATTCTGGAGACCGGCATCAAGGTGATCGACCTGCTGGCGCCTTACGCGAAGGGCGGAAAGATCGGCCTGTTCGGCGGTGCCGGCGTGGGCAAGACGGTTCTGATTCAGGAGCTGATCCACAATATCGCCACCGAGCACGGCGGTTATTCCGTTTTTACCGGCGTAGGCGAGCGCAGCCGTGAGGGAAATGACCTCTGGACGGAAATGCAGGAGAGCGGTGTAATCAGCAAGACGGCATTGGTCTTCGGCCAGATGAACGAGGCGCCTGGAGTCCGTATGAAGGTTGCGCTCACGGGTCTTCGCATGGCCGAATATTTCAGGGATGAGAGCCGCAAGGACGTGCTCCTCTTTATAGACAACATCTTCCGCTATATCCAGGCCGGAAGCGAGGTTTCCACGCTGCTCGGACGCATGCCCTCCGCCGTGGGCTACCAGCCCACCCTGGCCAATGAGCTGGGCGAACTGGAGGAGCGTATTGCCTCCACGGAGAACGGTTCGGTCACTTCCGTGCAGGCCGTGTATGTGCCGGCGGATGACCTCACGGACCCCGCACCCGCCACCACCTTTGCCCATCTGGACGCCACCACCGTGCTGAGCCGCCGCATTGCCGAGCTCGGAATCTATCCGGCGGTAGATCCGCTCGAATCCTCGTCCAGGGTGCTGGAGCCGGAGACGGTCGGGGAAGAACACTACGAGGTGGCACGGAAGGTTCAGGAGATTCTGCAGCATTATAAGGAGCTGCAGGATATCATCGCCATTCTGGGTATGGATGAGCTGAGCGCAGAGGATAAGGAGACGGTTTACCGCGCGAGGAAGATTCAGCGCTTCCTCTCTCAGCCCTTCTCGGTAGCGGAGAAATTTACGGGAACCCCGGGCGTGTTTGTGCCGCTGCAGGAGACCATCCGCGGTTTTAAGGCCATAATAAACGGCGAGCTGGACGATTGCCCGGAGGCGGCTTTCTTCAATGTGGGAACCATAGAAGATGTACGCAGGAAGGCGGAACGCCTGAAGGAAGAGGCCTGAAAACCATGAAAACTTTTCATCTGGAGATTCTGTCCCCGGAGCGTCCTTTCTATGACGGGGAGTGCGTTTCGCTGGTCGCGCCGATCAGCGACGGTATGGTGGGAATCATGGCGGATCATACGCCCTTTACTGCGGCTGTGATGGACGGAGAGGTCTTGTTTACCCTGCCGGACGGGACGAAGAGGAGCTGCGCAGTGGCAAACGGCATGCTGGATATCACCTCCAATGATGCGAGACTGCTTTGTGAATCCGCACTTGCTCCGGAGGAGATTGACGAGGAACTGGAGCGCAAGGCGCTGGAGGAGGCAAGGCTTCAGCTCTCCGAAAAGCAGGGCAGGCAGGATTACATGCTCTCCCAGCTTGCCTTCGCGCGGGCCTTCAACAATCTGAAGGTGAAGCAGAAGAGCGCCATGGGGCGGGATAAAATGTAGCCAATATGGATGCGCAAAGCCGGAACCGCAACTTTTCAGTGCGATTCGGCATTTTGCGCGAAGCAATGAGCTATGCGGTAGAAAATGCCAGCACCGGAACGGGGAAAGCAGTTTTTTAGCTTTATCCGTTCCGGTGCTGGCATTTTCTACCATACGGCAGAGCCGTGCCAATCGCAGCGCACGTTTTTAGCGCTGCGATCTGTCGGCATGGCTCAAGGAAGTAGTTTCTGCTCCGGCAGACCGTTTTGCTGCCTGTCACTGTATGAATGCGGGCCGCCGCCGATGCGTTCCGGAATAAAGCGCTTCCATTCCAGCACGCGCTCCAGCATGCCCTTCACATCCAGTACACCGTAGGCAAAGCCTTTGCGGACAAGGTCTGCGGGCAGCAGGTCGTCGTACTTTTCAAACACCGGGACTTCCTTCTCGTAGAGCAGGCTCATGGGATCCAGAGGCTGCGCGGCTGCTTCGGTAACGATCTCAAAAAACTGACTGCTGTCGGCCTTCATCATGAACTGCAGATAGTAGGGGCGGCAGGAATCCATGCCTTTCAGGCCCAGGAGAGGACCGCAGCGAAGCTTCAGGAAACGCTCCAGGGCCAGGAAGGCATAGCTGCCCAGCCAGGGAAAGAGGGCCCAGAGATCGCCTCCGAGGCAGATGAGGGGCTGCCTGGTGATGCCTGCCGCCTCAGCGACATTGCGGGCCGAGAAGAGCCTTGCGGAGGCATTGGTCATGAGGTAGGGATAGCTTTTCTCTTCTGCGAGCACCTGACGCATGCGCTCAAGAATGCGTGTGTGGATATCTCCCGGGCATTGCCCGAAATATGCCGGAACCTTTCCCTTGACCGGCTGGCAGTAAATACTTTTCCGCTTATGATCCACATCCTCCACCACCCAGACACGGCCCGCTATGGCTATGCGTTCACCCACGGGGGGCGGCATGACAATGGTGCCGAGCTCCTCGGAATCGCAGCGTACCGTGTACTCCTCATTCTCCTGAAAAACCGCGTAAAATTTGAAATTGTTTGTGATGCGTTCGCCGGCAAGCCCTACAATCAGACCGCCGTTTTCGGTCTGCTCTATGTGGTCGGTTTCCAGGAGATGCCGCAGCAGCAAGCGGTAATCCTCCGCGGTGACGCGGCGGAACATATTTAAGGAGAGTATGCGCGATGCCAGGGCTGCGGGCGTCTGCTCGCCGGAAGAAGCCAGGGTGCTCATGGTCTGGTGATAGAGCAGGCTGTAGGGGAGACGGTCCGTCTGCGGAGGCTCCACAAAACGCTCCTCCAGGTAAAGCTGAATCAGCGCAATGCCCTGCAGAAGCTCCCAGGGCAGGCTTTCGGGAAGCATGGCCCGTGCCTCTACCGGTTCCTCCCGCATGACAAACCACATTTCCGAAGGCTTCTCGCGGCGTCCGGTACGCCCCATGCGCTGCAGGAAAGAGGAAACCGTGAAGGGGGCGTTGATCTGAAAGGCGCGCTCGAGGCGGCCGATATCAATGCCAAGCTCCAGTGTAGCCGTGGTAACCGTGGAGAAGAAGGCGTCCTCCTCCTTCATGGCATCTTCGGCGGTCAGGCGGTAAGAGGCCGAGAGATTTCCGTGGTGAATGAGGAACCGGTCGGGCTCGTTTACCGCTTCGCAGTACTGGCGCAGGGTCGTGGTGACATCCTCCGCCTCCTCCCTGGAATTGCAGAAGATCAGACATTTTTTGCCCCGGGAATGTTCGAAAATATAGCCGACGCCGGGATCAGCCGAAGGAGGGGCGGTATCCGTAGCGGCTTCCAGCACCGGGAGAGGGGGTACGCTTTCTTCCCTGCCGGGCGTGAGGGTTTCCATCACCTGTGCGTCAATAATGCCGCCCTCTTTCTCAAGTTTTTCTGCCAGGGCGCTTTTAGAGACAAGCTCTGAGGCCTGCGGACCGCTTGTATAGAAGTGTTCCATGGAGATACGCCACTTCTGGCCCTTTGTCTCGAACTTCGGAATAATGGTGCCGTGCCCGGTGCCGGCGGACAGGAACGCTCCCGCGGCCTCCGGATCTCCGATGGTGGCCGAAAGGCCGATACGCCGGGGGGTTACTCCGGCCATGCGGGAGAGACGCTCGATCAGGCACAGGGTCTGCCCGCCCCGGTCACCGCGCATGAGGGAGTGCACCTCGTCGATCACGATAAAGCGCAGGTCGCCGAAAAGCTTCGGTACAGCGGAATGCTTGTGCAGAAGCAGCGCCTCAAGGGATTCGGGCGTGATCTGCAGGATGCCGGAAGGGTGCTTCAAGAGCTTATTCTTGTGGGTCTGGGATACATCTCCGTGCCAGTGCCAGACCGGGATATCCGCTTCATGGCAGAGGTCGTTTAAGCGCGCAAACTGGTCGTTGATGAGGGCCTTGAGCGGACCGATGTAAATGGCGCCGACCGAGGCCGGCGGATCCTCGGTAAAGAGCGTGAGAATGGGAAAAAAGGCCGCCTCGGTTTTCCCGGAGGCGGTGGAAGCGGTGAGCAGCACGTTTTCCTGCGTATTGAAGATGGCGTCGCCTGCGGCAACCTGGATGGCCCGGAGGGATTCCCAGCCGTTCTGGTAGATGAAATCCCGGATAAAAGGGGCATAACGCTCATAGATACCCATTGCAGTTCCTTTCCCGGCACGCGGAAGGGCGGAAGTCAAACTTTACCCTTCAGATTCCGGAAGACGTATTCATTCCCGGTAAGCTGAAGAGCGGAAGTCAAACTCTATCTTTCAGCTTCCGGAAGATGTATTCATTCCCGGAACGCGGAAGGGTGGAAGTCAAACTCTGCTCTTCAGCATCCGGAAGACGTATTCATTCCTGGCACGCATGAGGAAAAAGAGAACAGACCAGACCAGCTTTCCCTGGCTTCCCGACGTGCCGGATAAAATCTATCGTAATGTGTAACTGTTCAGAGCCAGGCGCAGATTTGCAGGGAAAGGGAGATTTGCGCTGGCGGAAATCTCCCTTTCCCTGCAAATCTGCATCTTGCGAGCACGCCACAACTCCAGAAATGGACGCTTTTCCCATTTCTGGAGTCTGGCTCTGAACAGTTACCGTAATGTAACTTTGCCGTATGTTTACAGAAGCACATCAAAGGGTGAATTCCGCAAATTCATTTTCGGGAACGGCATCTTCGCCGGCTTCCGGCAGAGGGGTGCTGAAGGAAAACGCTTCCGATGAGAGAAGCTCCCGGATGGACAACTCTGGATGCTGATACAGGATGTCCAGAAGCTCTATGAAATCCCGGATGACTTCACGGGGCGTGATGTTCGCATCCGCGCCTATTCGCCCGTATTCCAGACGGATAAAAGCTTCCAGCTCTTCGTCGGTGATATGGGGCGCATAGCCGTATAGCTGTGCGTGAATTTCCGAGAGCTTTCCGGAAAGTACCAGCATTTCCTCCGGCGTCAGGGCTTCCAGGCGGATGACCGGCGCCAGCAGGTCCCTTGCCCCTTCCCTGGAAAATTTACCCTCCTGCAGTCTGGAGCGCAGCGCTTCATAACTGTAGATGCCCCGGCGCTTGTCCTCCACGCACTGGGGCGTGCCGCCCATGATGATGCCCAGATACTGGGCTTTTCCCTGCATGGCATCGTTGTACATGGTGAGGATTTTCTCGTAATTGTACTGTCGGGTGATGGAATTGGGGATTTTATAGATGTTTACCAGTTCGTCCACCATAACCATGAGGCCGTTGTACCCGGCTTTTTTGAGAAACCAGGCCAGAAGCTTTATGTATTCATACCAGTTGTCGTCCGTGATGAGCACGGAGCAGCCGAGTTCTTCCCTTACCTCCGATTTGGAGGCATACTCGCCACGGAACCAGCGGATCACTTTTGCCTTGGTCTCCTCGTCCCCGGCCAGATAAGCCCTGTAGTAGCGGGTGAGAAGGCGCGCGAAATCAAAGCCGTGCACCAGTTCGTTCATGGACGCGATGAGTCCCGTGATGCGGCGCTCCACCTCCGCGGTGAAGAAAGGACTTTCGGGCGATGCTTCTTTCGGGGATGATGCCTGAAACTCTTCCAGAACAGATGCCTGCACGGCGTTGATCCACCGGTCAAGAATGAGGGGAAGGGCTCCGCCTTCGGGCCTTGTTCTGGTGGAGAGGTTTTTCATAAGTTCGCGATAGGTGGCCAGACCCTGCCCCTTTGTGCCCTGGAGACGGCGTTCCGGGGAGAGATCCGCGTCCGCCACGGCGAAGCCCCTATCCATGACATAGCTGCGGATCGTCTGCAGCAGGAAGCTTTTGCCGCTGCCGTAGCGTCCCACGATAAAGCGGAAGGAGGCGCCGCCTCCCGCGATAATGTCAACATCCCGAAGCAATGCTTCAATTTCCGCTTTACGGCCCACGGTGATGTAGGGCAGGCCGATTCTGGGCACAACCCCTCCCTTGAGGGAGTTGATGACGGATGCGGCTATGCGCTTGGGAATTTTGACGGAATAGGTGGAATCTGCCATGGCACTGGTACTCCTCGAAAGAACTGTATAATAAGAACATGTGTTCTTATTATACTATAGCCTTATCGTAATTGCAAGCGGTGTTTTTACCGAAAGTCGCATATTTACAGTGTTTTTCAATGTGCGGAATTCAATTCAGCATTCAAGTTGTTTTTACCAAGATTTAAATGGAAACCTATGGCCTGACCATTATTGCAGGCAATGTTTTACGGAGAAGATACCGGAATCAGGTCCTTCAGGTCTTCGATATAGTCTTCAACCAGCCGCGGTTCGTCCCCGTCAAATTCAAGCACCGTATCGCCGATTTGTTCCAGCAGGCATTCGTTGATTCCGTCCGCCAGCATGGAGAGCATGAGACGGTGCTCGCGCACATAATCCCGCCATGGATGCCCGTACAGCAGGGCGTGCAGCAGGAAATGCTCATCGGGAGAAAGAGGCGGGCTGTCGGAGCCGGGTTCCTCCCGGCCAATCGGCGCACCGGCAGCGGCAGGTTCCCGTGCAGGAGGCAAGTTCTCTGGCGGAGGAGGATTCTGCACATCAGGCGCTGTCAAAGCAGAGGGAAGTCTCCCTGCTTCGAGCGGTTTTTGGGCAGAAAGAAGACCCGGCGCGTCAGGCAATTTCCCGGAAACGGCGGAATCGTGCGGGAGAGAGGGCGTTTCTGTGTACAAAGTCCGCATAGAATCCGCCTCGTCTGTCACGGAAGGGAAAGCCTGCGCAGAATCCACCTTGTCTGTCGCAGAAGAGAAAGCCTGCGCAGAATCCACCTTGTCTGTCGCGGAAGAGAAAGCCTTCACAGAATCCGCTTCCTCGGCCGCGGAAGAGAAAGCATTCACAGAATCTGTCTCGTCTGTCACAGAAGAGAAAGTCTTCACAGAATCCGCTCCCTCTGTCACAGAAGGGGAAGACTGCACAGGTCCTTCAGTTTCGACAATCAGTGAATCTCTGGTAATGGCGGCATCCCGCCGGATGTTGTCCAGACGAGACATATCTATGCGGATGACAGGACGCCTTGCTGCTTCCTCTGCTCGCTTCCGGTTCAGAAGCTCTACGGATGTGGCCTGTTCTATGATCAGGCGTACAGGCTCTTCCAGCGCCTTCTCCTGAAGCGGGTGTCCGAAACCGGTTTTTTCCCTGAGCAGTCTGTCTGCTTCCTGGCAGAGGGCTCCCAGCTCTTTGCTTTTTCCGGGATTTTTTGCATAGGCCTCCCTCAGCCAGGAACCTCTGCGGCAGCGGAAACGGCAGAGCGGTGTAGCGTCATATACATAATCCTCATATTGAAGATGATCGTAAAAAACTGCCGAGCGGAACAGTGAATAGGGATAAACGCCCCGGCGGCCGAAGCAGTATTCAAAGACGGTATTTCCCCTGTTCTTTGGAAGCCACGCCGCCAGCTCCCGGTAAGCACGGCAGATGACCGCACGGACGAGGGCCGGATCTTTTTTATACAACGGTGATTTTTCCAGGGCATAGGCGGAACAGCTGCAAACAGCCTGAAACAGCCGCGCATTTGCAGCTTCCTCTGCCTGTGCGTCCGTATCTTCCTGCGCAGGTGCCGGATTCTGGGAATTGTCCGGGTCCGAAACCGCAGTTTCTCCGTCATCCTTATGTGCAAACCCGGATGCTGAAGTTCCGCTGGGTGTGCCTTCCGTTGACAAAATCTCAAGGGCATCCGACAGATCGCTCTTAAACAGGCCTGCAGCGGCTTCCCCGTCGAGATTATAGTATACGATATAATCCCGCTGCCAGGCTTCCAGATCGGTCTGCAGGGCCAGGTTCTGACCTGCATAATGATCATGGACTTTCTTCAGTGCTTCAAAGCCCTCCTGCGGCGTCACGCCTATCCCGTTGATCAGCTCATAGACATAGAGATAGATAAATGCTAAAGGAGGAACCGGGTCATATTCCCCGGCACGCAGTCTCGTGCGGAAGCCGAAATATCCGCGCAGCTGCTCGTTTGTCATGGAATAATAGACCGGGAAGCTGCGGTTAAAACGTCCGCGGAACACATAATCATCGGTGTAATCCGCTACGAAGGTGCCCTGGCGGTAGAAAAAAGCGGCGTCCGGACGCCCGGAAAAGCTGAAGACGCTGAACATGGATTTCATGTCCTTAAGCTTCTGCGGCAGGACAACGGGCTCGGGTACGGGACCGGAAACGGGCAGCTTTTCATCCTGATAGACAGTAGGACCCGATGATGGATCTATCCGATTTGAGGAGAAGCGGTCACTGTCCGGAATCAGCATCCGGTGCCTGGCGGGATTTCCCTGGACTGTGGAGTCAGCTTCCAGGCGCCTGCCGGGATCTCCCTGGACTGTGGAGCCTGCCTCCCAGCGTCTGCCGGGATCTCCCTGGATTGTGAAGCCTGCCTCCCAGCGCCTGCCGGGATCTCCCTGTACTGTGGAGCCCGCTGCCAGGCGCTTGCCGGGGTCTCCCTGTACTGTGGAGCCCGCTTCCCAACGCCTTCCGAAGATTCCGGTTTTAGGAAAGACCGGAATCGCATCTTCCTCTGAACCGGAGAACTGTATACTATTGGGGCGCTTGGGAATCTGCTCGTCCTGCCAGACAGGAGCATCTGTATCGATAGGAGTTTTCTGCCCGGCTGCGGAGCCGTTCTGCTGTGAACCGGCTGTATTCCCGGCAAGATCTGCCCGGTCCAGTGTCATGTCGTGGCTCTCCCTAAGGAGTTCAAGCACGCGGTCCGCCGGGAGGGTACCGTCAAGGAGAAGGGTGATCCAGGAGCGCCTGCTCATGTGGTAAGCCGGAAAGATGCCTTTTTCCTTCAGAAGGAAGGGCTGTGTGCGAAAATCACAGTGCACGTCGAGAATGTCGATGGTCTCCTTGCCGGGAAGTCCCAGGACACTTGCCGGAACCAGCATGAAAAGGGCGTACCAGCGTCCGCTTGCAGCATGCCTGAGTACGGCATTGCCGGGCAGCCCCTCCCAGAGATAGAGCGGCTTATCGCCGTATTCCTGCCTGCACCAGGCGAGCAGGGAAGAGCGGATGGATTTTACTTCTTCCATGACATCAAACCTCAAAATGATGCAACAGAGTTCAGAGTCAGACCTCGGAAAGGCTGAAAAGAAACTCACAGTAGATGATCTACTTATGGGGGACTCTGGTTACTGCGCATTTCTGCTGTATTTTGCGGCAACAATTTCCCGAAAGGCTGTGTAAAAAGACATTGTCAGAGCGGACCGGGGGTGTTATGATGAGCGCATCCTTACAAGGCAGGAGTATCTGCTCAGGGCAGGGCTCGGGTAATGCCCGGGAAGCGCTTTGGGCGGTGCTTCTCTGAGAAGCCTGTCCATACCCGCCGTACCCGCCGGGTATGAAGGCGCGCATCAGCGCAGATTCCGGCCGGCGGAATCCGTGCCTGTCCATGGATGTATGCGGGGTTTCGCACAGAATCCGTGCCAGTCTATGGATGTATGCCGGGTTTCGCATAGAATCCGTGCCTGTCCATGGATATATGCGGGGTTTCGCACAGAATCCGTGCCTGTCCATGGATGTATGCCGGGTTTCACACAGATTCAGACGGAGATCAATATATGTTTACCCAGATCCGTGAATTCAGAAAGCTTCCGGGAAATATCCGCTATTTCATCCTGGCGGTTGTCCTCTGGACCATTCCAAACTGTCTCATAAGCTCCTATGCCACCCTCTATATGCTGGATCAGGGCATCGGCGCGGCGAGAGTGGGACTGATCAACTCGATCAGTTTTGGCGTAAAAACAGTACTCTCCCTGTATGCGGGCTATATTGTCAACCGCTTTGGCAGAAGAATGACGGCAGGTGTAATCGACCTTGTCAGCTGGGGTCTGTACATGTTCCTGCTCTCGGTCTCCAGAAGCTTCGGCATGTTCCTGTTTGCGTCGCTCGTCAACTGCGTCTCCGTGATCGGCGGCGTAGCGACCTCCTGCTTTATGGCGGAGGATGTGGAAATGAAGGACCGGGTTAAAGCGTATAACTTCAACACGATCCTGACTTCCGCATGTTCTTTTCTGGCACCTCTCTCGGGTTTGCTGATCACGCGAACCGGACTGGTTCCCGCCATGAGGGGACTCTATGTTTTTGCCGGAGTATTCATGACGGCGTCCGCACTCTGCAAGCTTTTCCTCCTGCAGGAGACATCCGTGGGACGAAAACTCCTGCAGGAGAGCAGGGGTCATAAGAACCCCTTCGAACGGATTCCGGGAACCGTACGCTATGTGCGCTCCAACGGGAACCTGATCTGCCTGCTGGGAACCAATATCCTGAACAACCTTGCGGTGACGGTCAGCGGCCTGTATTATGTGCCGTACCTGACGCGCTACCTCGGCTTTTCGGAACTGACGGTATCCTTTTTCCCGTTTGTCTCCACCGCGATTATCATTCTTTCCGGACTTTTCCTGATGCCGCACATCCGCCGGCTGCACCGGGGACTCCTCACCGGAATTGCCCTGCATCTGGCGGGAAGCCTGGTGCTTCTTACAGCAGCGGGCACGATCCGGGAGCTTGCATACCTGTGCGTAGCGCTCTGGGCCGTAGCCTCCGCCATGACCGGGCCTTTCCTGAACACGCTGATCGCGAATAACCTGGACAATGAGAAACGGACGGATGTCTACGGGCTCTTTAATACGGTTTCCATGCTCTGCATGTTCCCCATCGGATACCTGAGCGGGAGCTTTTTTGAGCGGGCTCCGTGGTGCGCCCCCGTCATGTTCGGCGCGGTTTATCTGGCGGAGGGTGTGATCGCCGCCCGATACCGGAAGGCCTGAGAAGTCCGTCAAAGTCCTTTAATCCATGTATCTGCGAGGTCAATCCAGTTCTGAACCTCGCACCAGGGGGCCTGACCGGGCTCGGAGTCCGGGCAGACCTCTTTGTTTGCCAGGGAGAGGCCGTGAGAGCCGTGACGGTACATGTGCAGTTCTGCGGAGACGCCCGCGCGGCGCATGGCCAGGGCAAGCTCAAGGCTGTTCTCCGCGGGAACGGCTCCGTCCTCATCCGTTGTCCAGATAAAAGCCGGGGGCATGGAGGCATCTACCTGTTTTTCGAGACTCACAAGCTCCAGCCAGGACGGATCCGAGACGCGGTCGCCGAGCAGATTGTGCATGCTCTCGCTGTGCGTGAACGTACCGGAGGTCACGACGGGGTAGGCTAACAGCAGGGCGCTGGGACGGTAGCTTTCGGGCTCTGTCTGCATGAGTTCCTGCAGAAAGGGCCGCTTCCAGAATACGCCGAGGGAAAGCGCCGCATGACCGCCGGCGGAAAAACCGGAGAGAATGATGCGCTCCGGATCCGCATGAAATTCGGCACTGTGCTCGCGCAGGTACCGGATTGCTTTGGCGATCTGCACCAGGGCGGTGGGAAACTCCGCTTCTTTTCTTGCGGCTTCCGGGTTGCAGGTATAGTAGAGGATGGCTGCATGGTATCCTCTTCCAAGGACTGAGAGGGCAATCGGCTCCGCTTCACGCTCGGAGGTATAGGCATAAGCGCCGCCCGGACAGATCAGCACCAGCGGCCGTACCTTATCCGGCGTCATGCCGAGGTTGTCAATCAGGTAGAGACGGAGCTTTGCGGTTTCGTTTTCATGGATAATGGTATGTTCAAGATACTGCATTTGTGTTATTCCTTTCCATATTCAGGCAGGTGGAACGTCTTCCCCCCTTCGGGTCGGGAAACCCGCCGGGTTCCTGGATATCGTACCATTCCTGCACGATGAAATCAAGTCCCGAGCCGTATTACCGGGTTATTTCTTTGCTGCTGTTCAGTCAGGCACATAAAAGTACAGGGTGCAAGACGGTTTGCCTTCAAAAATAACCTGCGCCATGTGCTTTCGGCATTTGACGCTCAGACGGAAAGAATGTGACTTCATGGAACGCGTGCCCCCGGCTGAACAGGAATATGTCGTTGGCCTTTTAGCCGCCGCATTGAGTCGGATAAATGCCTTCCGGCTTTGGCTTATTGTACAAAGCAGGGGGATCCTCTTTTCGGGGACAGTACGTTGACTTTCCGCAAAGAGCCGGGTATAATAAAAAATATCCGTTACACCCGGGATATCGCAGGCACCGCAGGGGGAAACCTCTGAAAGCGTATTCCGTGAAGTCTGAAGCCTGGCTCTGAACAGTTATTGCAATGTGTCAAATGCCGGGTCAATGAAGAACAGTTACCAATCTGAAGCGGCAGACAAGGAACGCATGAATGCTTTTTGCCGTTTCCAAAGTCTGATTTCGAACAACTGCAGCTGCCTGAACAAAGGAGGATGGTATGAACATAAACAGCGAAAATCTGAACTGGGCAAAGGAGACCCTTACGCGCGTCGAGAAGAAAATGGAGAAGGTGAGCGCCCGCTCCGCGCAGAAAATCCCCTACACGACCGTAAACGGTGTACATGACGACAAATCCGGGGAGAAGGAAATCGGCTGGTGGACCAACGGCTTCTGGGGCGGACTCATGTGGCAGCTCTACAAGCTGACCGGCAAGGAACTCTACAGGCAGAATGCGGAGCTCACGGAAAAGAAGCTGGATGCGGACCTCATGGACTACGATAAGCTGGATCATGACAACGGATTCAAGTGGCTGCCGACCTCCGTCGCCAATTACCGGCTTACGGGGAACAGGGAATCGCGCAACAGGGCCCTTCTTGCGGCGGGGAACCTTTCGGGGCGTTTTAATCCCGTCGGATTCATACGGGCCTGGAATAACTGGGATGATATGGACCGTACCGGCATGGCCATCATCGACTGCATGATGAACCTGCCGCTGCTGTACTGGGCTTCGGAGGAACTCAGGGACCCGCGCTTCTACCATGTGGCGGTCTGCCATGCAAATACCGCGAAGCGGTATTTTGTCCGCGGGGACGGCTCCGTGAACCATATTGTTCAGATTGATCCGCAGAACGGAGAAATGATCTGCTCCATCGGCGGCCAGGGGTACGGCGTAGGCTCCTCCTGGACCAGGGGACAGAGCTGGGGACTGTACGGCTTTACCTTAAGCTATCTCCACACGAAGGATGTCTCCTATCTGGAGACGGCTGAGCGCATTGCCAACTATTTTATCGCCAATATTCCGGAAAACGGCCTGATTCCGGTGGACTTCAGGCAGCCCGCAGATGTGGACTATATCGATTCCACCGCGGCGGCAATTGCTTCCTGCGGCCTGATTGAGCTGGCAAAGCTTACGGAAGGAAGACAGAGCGGCATTTATCTGAATGCGGCGCTTAAGATGTTAAAGGCCATTGAGCGGGACAGCTTCTCCTGGAATGAAGATGAGGATATGCTTCTTACCCGCTGCACGGCGGCCTACCACGATAAGAACCATGAGTTCTCGATCATCTACGGGGATTATTATTTTGTTGAAGCACTGATGAAGCTGACCGGGGACGAGCTGTTTATCTGGTAAGGACCGTCCACCTACACCATTCACATCGAGACTATAGTGTTGCTACAAAAGTTGAACTCGTAGAAATCCTTTAT
>CAMOSC010000010.1 GCA_946624325.1 uncultured Clostridia bacterium | reverse complement strand
AGTTTATCCGCAGTTTTAAGGAAATGTACGGGATCACGCCGGACAGATTCCGGAGAAGTGCTCAAATCGAAGCATAAAGAAAGGGAGCAGACCACGCTGAATGTGACCTGCTCCCTGTTTCATAGAGCTTTATTCTTTTTTAAATCATCTGGAAAGCCTTAAACGCTTCGATGATCGCTTCTTCCTTCTCCTTCGGCGTCTCCGGTGACCGGCTGTTCTCACTCTTCGGCAGATTATAGTTCTGCCGTTCTATAATCCCACACTTTCTCTTGGTCTTCGCGATATTCAGGTGCGTCACATGGAACCCGTACTTCTCCTGCACCCACTCCTGAATCTGCTCATATGCAGCCTCTTGCCGAAATCCGGACATGTCCATGTCTTCAAGAGAGAATTCAACTCTGACATTCCGGCTCGATATGTTTCCCTTGGAAAGTTGGACAACCGTCTCCACACGATCAGAATTGTTCAACTCAATTTCAGGATTATCGTACAGGGAATATAATCCTCCCGCGGATTGTCTTTCCGGGTCAGTTCGAGCGCTTCCGTTATCCAGTCTTCCATCCAGTCCGAAAAATGCGCATCGAATCCGATCTCGCCAAGGCTTCCGTCCTTTGCCATCTCGGCATACTTCACTTCATCCCCTTGTTCTATGGATCGAATGATCAGTCTGTCTGTTTCTATCTTCATGTTTTTGCCTACCTGTGAATATACAATCTCGTCTGCTCCGGTTCATCGTCTCCCTGGGCCATACAGAAAAACTCCCATCCGTAGCGCTCGTAAAAGCCTGTATGGTCGGTCACGAGATACAGCGGTGATATTCCTTTCTTTCTCATATCTTCAACGACAAGATCAAGAAGCTTTCCTGCTATACCCTGACTGCGGTGATCCTCTTCCGTATATACAGCGCACACGTTGGGGCTCAGATCCTTTCTGTCGTGAAAGTCATTGTCTATGACACCCAGACCGCCTATGATCCTGTCTCCCTCCATACACAGATACCATCCGTTTTCCGTATTTCCGTCAAGGTAGTCTGTCATGCACTCCAGATATGCCTCTGTGGGCACGCCCCACTTTTCATGGAACCAGTTTGCTGCGGCTTCCTTCAGTTCCGGTTTTTCTCTTAACGTTATATATGCATATTCACTCATGTATGAGTCCTCCTTATCAGAAACGGCCGGACACCGGGTCCGGCCGACACTTATGTCAAATGGCAAACTTCTCTTTTCTTTGTCGTTTGCCGCGACGGATTTGCGCCCGGCTCTGAACCATTACGAAATTCCGGCTTTCCTGCTTCCATACTTTTTCAGGAACTTCGGGATTTTCACTGCTTCTCCGCTTTTTCCGAAACCTCGGGATTTTCACTGCTTCTCCGCTTTTCCGAAACCTCGAGATTTTCACTGCTTCTCCGCTTTTTCCGAAACCTCGGGATTTTCACTGTTTCTCCGCTTTTCCGAAACCTCGAGATTTTCACTGCTTCTCCGCTTTTTCCGAAACCTCAAGATTTTCACTGCTTCTCCGCTTTCTCCGGTACTTCGGGATTTTCACTGCTTCTCCGCTTTCTCCGGAACTTCAAGAATAAAGGCGGCGATGTCTTCTATTACCCGGGTATCCACTTTACCGGCGTTCAGGTAAGCGGCGGGACCGTCTTGCATGCTTCCCTCCATGAAGAGATGGGTGAGCCCCGGATAGGACCGGAACTGCCAGGAGGGATTATCACCGAAAGCCTCCTGCCAGAGCCTGAAATCTTCCATGCTGACCTGGTAGTCTTCTTCGCCCTGGAGGACCAGGCAGGGAGCCTGAATGCTCTCCGCGGCGGAGAGCGCATCATATTCCACGAGATACTGCCAGTAGGCGGGATAGGCGCCGCCGGTCAGTTCATTTTCCGGGAGAGATTCCGGATTTTCCAGAAGGTCGAACAGTTCATAGGCCGCGGTCTTCTGTGCTTCTTCTTCCTCCCCCTTCGGGGGGTTCAGTTCATAGAGGAAATCGTACTGCTCCCGCATGAGGGTGACGAGACTTCTTGCGGGGGCCGCGAGGAAGATGTAACCGGCCGCGGAATCTCCCAGAAGCTCCGCCACGGCGGGGAGTGCCTGCCCGCCCAGACTGTGACCGAGAATATAAATTCTGTCGGAATCGATCTCCTCCCGAGTTGAAACCAGGGCTGCTGCCGCTGCGGCATCAGCGATTGTCTCATCGAAAAGGGTGAGGGAGGGATCGGCAGCCAGCTTTGCACCGTAGACGTAACTTCGCTTGTCATAACGGTAAACCGCTATGCCCCGGTCTGCCAGTCCCTCCGCAAGATCGCGGAAGGGCCTGTTTTCGCCGAGGGTTTCATCCATGTCCTGCGGGCCGGAACCATGAACGAGGATAACCGCCGGGAACGGGCCGCTGCCGTCGGGAATGGTAAGCACACCGGGCAGTTCTCCGAGGCCTTCAACCGGAAGCGGCAATTCAATCTCCCGGTACGGGCTTCCGGCTTCCTCCGTCTGTTCTTCGGTACTGCCCTCTGCTGCAGGATCTTCTCCCTCTTCATAGGCTGCGGTTACGATGCCCGCAATCCTTCCCTCCGGGTCCACATTAAGAACGATGTTGAGCTTCTGCAGCAGGAAGCGGCATGGAACGCCGAAGGATGTATAGATGCCGGCTTTCTGAACCAGGACATTTCCGGTTTCCTTCAGCTTCCCCAGGGCTTTTAACTGCTTCTGAAGACCCGCGAAGCCGCCTCCCTGCCCCAGCGCAGCCAGCAGCTCTTCCGTGTGAAGATACTGTTCTTCAAGTGCAACGGCGTCGCCGGAGAGCAGCTGTTCTACATAGGCAACCGCCTGGGAGGCTTCCGTAAGCGCTTCCGCACCGGACGGGGCAGCCTGCACTGACGAAACCAGGAATAATATGGCGATAAACAGTACTGTCAGTTTTCTCATATCGGCTCCCTCCTTATAAATATCGCACTTCCGCCAGAGCATACAGAATCATGCTCTTTTATAGGATGATTTCTCAGCCAAGCTCCCGTCTCAGTGCCGCACAGATTTCCTTCTGCGCGCCATTCCGGGCAAATACCGGGATTCTGTTCAGAGGAACATCCAACCCGATGCTCTGCCCGCCGGCATATTCTTCTCCGGTCCAGGCATCGGTCCAGGATGCGCCTTCCGGCAGGTAGATGCTGCGGGCACGGGCGCCCTCATGGCAGACCGGGGCTATGAGCAGGTCCGGGCCGAAGAGATATTCGTCGGTGATGTCCCAGGCTTTTTCATCCCCGGGGAATTCGTAGAAAAGGGCGCGGATGACGGGTGATCCCTTCTCGTGGGCTTCACGCATGATGCTCCTGGTATAGGGGCGCATCTGCTCACGCACATGGATGTAGCCGGTGAGAATTTTCTCGATTTCCGGGCCCCAGGTCCAGATCTCGTTGCCGGCACCGGTCCACTCGCGCACCTCACCTGCCTTATTGATAATCTGCTCACCGGGCTGACGGCAGCCGTGCAGGCGCATGACCGGGCAGAAGCAGCCAAATTCAAACCAGCGCACCAGCAGCTCCCTGAACTCCGGTTTTTCATTCCAGCCGTTGTGGAAACCGCCGATATCGGTGGTCCACCAGGGGATGCCCGCCAGGCCCATATGGATGCCCGCGCAGATCTGCTTTCTGAAATCCTCATAAGTGGACATGATATCCCCGGACCAGACCAGGGCTCCGTAGCGCTGGCTCCCCACCCAGGCACAGCGGATCAGGCTGACAATATCATCCCGTCCGTCGGCCTTCTGGCCTTCATAGAAGAGACGCGCGTACTCCCGCGGATAAATGTTCCCGGTTTCCGCCACGGGGCCGGCCGCATAGCGGTAATGGTCAAAACTGTATCCGGTGAATTCCGGTTCGGCTTCATCCAGCCAGAAAGTGCGGATGCCCAGATTCCCGTAATTTTCCTTTACCTTCTTCCAGACGTATTCGCGGGTTCTCGGGTTGGTGGCGTCCATGAAGACGTTGTTTCCATGGAAGAGCATCTGGATGTCGATGCCGGTGTTGTTGCGGACTAAGAGTCCCTGCTGCTTCATTTCTTCATAGTTCTCACTGCGCCAGTCCACCTGCGGCCAGAAGGAAACCATGGTTTCTATGCCCAGACGATGCAGCTCCTCCACCATGGCCTTCGGATCCGGAAAATACTCTTCATCAAAGCGCCAGTCGCCGCAGCGGGGCCAGTGGTAATAGTCGATTACCAGCACATCCGGCGTGATGCCTCGCTCCTTGTAACCCCGTGCAATCTCCAGCACCTGCTCCTGATTATAGTAGCGCAGCTTACACTGCCAGAAGCCCAGGCCGTACTCCGGCATCATCGGCGCCTTGCCCGCCGCCTCCGCAAACTGCTCCTCGATCTGCGCCGGATTCTCTCCGGCCGTGATCCAGTAATCCAGTCCCTTTGTGCTCTCCGCAATCCACTCGGTGGTATTCAGACCAAAATGCACCTCACCGATGGCCGCGTTGTTCCAGAGGAAGCCGTAGCCGCGGCTGGACACATAAAAGGGAACGCTGGCCTGGGAGTTGCGGTGGGCAAGCTCCAGGTTGCAGCCCTTTAAATCCATGCGCTCCTGCTGGTACTGGCCCATGCCGTAAATTTTCTCGTGCGGATCCGCGATGAAGCTGGCCTTCAGACGAAAGCTCCCGCCCGGAAGGGGTTTGTATTCCCTGGCCTTCAGCGTAAGCGCGCCACCGTTGGAGATTTCCTGCAGAAGAACTTTCCCCTCTGCGTTTTTAAAAGTAATCTGCAGGGCGCTCCCCCAGGGCTGCACCAGACATTCGGCAGTGATGCCGCCGTTTGTGACAGATGCGGACATACCGGAGGCGTCGATTAGGATTACAGACCCTTCCAATCGTTTTCTTCCTTCATCGGGACCTGCGGTACAGGCTTCTTCCGGCATCGGGCGTGCCGCGTTTCCTTCCGGTTCCGGTGGCACTGTATTTCCCTTCTGCTCCGGGTGAACCGTGTTTTCCTCACGCTCCGGCACTGCCGCACTCCTTACCGGCTCCGGCAGGACTGTATTTCCTTCCGGCTCCAGCAGCGCCGCGTTTTCCTCCGGAATCTCTCCCAAAAAGCTTCCCTGAACGCGCAGACTGTTCATACCCCAGGGCGTTATCTTTACCGTCTCCCCGTTTTCCCGAAACAGAAGGCTGTTTCCGGACTGTTCAAAATACTGCATACTGACCTCCCTTATGTAATACTGCATACACTCAGCTGATCTCCGCCTCCACCGGATAATGGTCCGAGAGCCATACCCCGTCCCGGCAGTCCTTCCAGACATGCATATCTTTAGCCTGAGCGCCTTTTACAAAGATATAATCGATCTTGGAGGCCGGAACTCTCCTGCCGAAATCGTGCCAGGTTCCCCCGCTCTGTGCGGCCGCATCAACGTACTCCGGATAGTCCCGGAATACCGCAAATTCCTCCGCATCCGGCTCCGCATTGAAATCTCCCGCAAGAATAACCGCTGCATCGGCAAACTGGGCAGGTGCGGAAAGCTTTTCCAGGAGCTGCCGAAGCGCCATCTTTCGCGCTCCGCTCCCCTCATGATCCAGATGCACGCTGACCACCCGGAAGAGCTTTCCGTTGGACAGATCCTCAAATACCGCCTCCGTGCAGACCCGCGGGCAGATGCTCTGGTTCTCGTAACGGCTGGCCGGAATGAGTGGCGTTGGGGAGAGCCAGTAGGTCTCCATGCTCATCAGGTTCAGGCGGTCCGGCCGGTAGGCGACAGATACCTGTTCCCCCCTGTAGTCCGCATCCCGCCCGCAGCCGATGACATAATACCCGGTAAGGGATTCCTTCAGCCAGGCGGCGACATGCGGAAGCACCTCCTGAAAGCAGATGATATCCGGCTGTTCCGCCCGAAATTTCTCTGCAAGCAGAGCCTTGCGGAAACGGAAGGAGTTCTCCCCGTCCTGGTCATAATCGCAGCGAATGTTGCAGGTTACAAGCTTCATATCACTTCTCCTTTTGTTATCCCGGATATACCATCCCGCATGTCTCTCAGCCGGAGCCCCGCCGCCGGGAGAAAACCGGGTCACGGATATCTTTTGGGCCGCGCGCAAGGCGGCCTTTCAGGGGAAACCCGTTATCTTTTCCCGGGCTTTCCGGTACGCTTACCGGTACGTTTAATCCACCTTATCATTCATTTTTCTGCAAAGATATACGGCGCCGAGCAGGCCTGCCTTATTGGTCTTCGGCGTATAAGCGCCTACGGCATGCTGCTCATCCCCGTTCGTCAGGAAACTGTTTGCCGTAAACTCATTGCCTTTCTGATCCGCTGCCTTGAGGAACATATGGTCCGGATAGTAAGATCCTTCCAGCCGGATCGGCGTGCCGCTTGCGGCCGTCCAGTTCCCGTCGTTATCCTCAATGCCCGCCAGCGTGACCGTAACGTGCGCTTTGATGCTTCCATCCCCCGCCTGCAGGGCTTCCATCAGCTTCTTTGTTGCCTCGCTCCCCGTAACGCCGGCATTTTTCGCATACTCACTGTCTAAAAACGCCTGATACGCATAGACATCCGGGTCGGCATCCAGCACTCTCCCCTCGGAGAATTCCAGCCCAACCTTTACCCAGTAGACATCCTTCTGTGCCCCGGGCTTCCCGTCAACTCTCCGCCAGATCGCCATCTCCCAGACACCCGAGACGGCATATGGATCTTTAAAAGAAACCTCCCCGCTCTTATCGTAGGATTTCGGGTTGAAGGCCCAGTCAAAATCCCGGATTGAAGCTTCCTTCGAAACGGCAAAGGCCTGGACTTCTCCTTCTTCCGATGCTTTCTTTCCGGATGAGAAAGCCGCGCCGTCACCTTTCCCTGCGCATCCGCCGGCGAAAATAGCAAAAAAGACGCCAAGTATGGTCAGAATGAGGAGTTTTTTCACGCTCATATTCCTTTCCTCCTGATTGTTTGAGCCTGTTATTTATGATCTTCTGAATATCATTCTAATGAATGCAGATAAAGCTGTCAATACATGCGCCGGGAAAACCGCATTTCGTCCATTGTAGTGCAATACGGATCCTGATATAATCTATGGCAAAGGTAAAAGCTCTGTATTCGGGGGCCGGAGGAACAATCCGCTTTCTTTCTGCTGCGATACCAGGTAAAGGCTTTATATTCGGGGCTGAAGACAGTTTTTACGAAAAGAAAGTACGGAGGAGACATATTCTGCCCACGGCTGCGTCCTTTGCAGGCGTGGCTGCAAAATAGTCATCCGCGGCTATCCCCGGCGCCGCTCTCCTCTTACGAGGCGGCCGGTATCCTAATGGAGATGTTTGAGCGCAAGCGCGAAGACCACGACGGTCCCCGCTTTATCATCAATACCGGGGAGCAGTATCCGTTCTGATGACAACTGGCTGTGTAGGCGCTGCCGACCCGGATATAGTTTGGTATAAAAGGTGCAGCACCGCGTTTTAGAAGGAGAAAAACCATGACTTTTTACGATCTTGCAAAAAAGCGTTACTCTGTGCGCAAATTCCGCCCGGACCCTGTTCCGGAGGACATCATTCAGAAAATCCTGGAGGCGGGAATGATCGCCCCGACGGGCTGCAACAGCCAGCCCCAGCGAATCCTTGTGGTGCGCAGCAGCGAAGGTCTGGAGAAAATCAAGGCTTCCACCCGCTGCCACTTTGACGCGCCGCTCGTATTTGTCATCTGCTACAACAGGGAGGAATGCTGGAAGCGCCCCTATGACGGAAAGCTATCGGGTGATATCGACGCGACTATCGTCGCCACCCACATGATGCTGGCCGCAGAAGAGCTGGGCGTCGGCTCCTGCATGGTAATGCACTACCGTCCCGAGGTACTGAAGGAACAGTTCTCCCTGGGCGGGCAGCTGGAATCTACCCTTCTGCTTGTGATGGGTTACCCCGCGGCGGATTCCGCCCCGGCGCCAGCTCATGATGCATCCAGGCCGATGGATGAGCTTGTCAGCTGGTGTTAAGCGGCGTTTCGGCAACAAAGAGGGCTGATCGGTTCCGGGCAGCATATGCTTCGGAACCGATCAGCCCTCTTTTGTACATTCTTTATTATCTCAGTGTATATTTGGTTACATCCATCCGTACCTGCCCGTCGGCAAAGAAGGAAATCCCCTCCGCCTTCGGATCCGTAAAGACAGTACAGGTCATGACCTGCTCTCCGTCATTCACAAAGATTTCGGCGCTGAAGCGGTCCAGGATGATGCGCAGCTTCAGCTCCCCGTTCCTGGAAGGCACTTTTGCACGGCGCTGATGGATGATGGCCCGGCGGCTTCCGGAGAATTTCCGGTCAATCTTGAGAACCGATTCCCGCGGGATGAAGCTCAGAGAAGTATGGACGCCTTCCCCGTTTCTTGCAAAATGCAGCTCGAATTTCCGATACATCTCATCCGGGTTTCCCGGCCTGAGCACCAGCTCCAGGTCCGCCATGCGTCCTTCCACGCCGGGAAGCGTAACCACGGCGCCGCTGCCGAGAACGACATCGCTGTAGCTCTGCCGTTCTGTCCGCATGTCCTCCAGCTCCCGCAGCGGCTGCTGATACAGCCTTCCGTTCCTGACGGAGAGCTCCCTCGGCAGGCTCATCTGTCCGAACCATTTATAGTCCGGCGTGCGGATGGTGCAGGTATCCCAGTTCTGCATCCAGGCGATCATCACACGCCTCCCGTCCGGCGTCTGAATGGTCTGCGGGGCGTAAAAATCGATTCCGTAATCGATCGCCTGGTTGAATTCCTCCTCAAAGCTGCCGTCTTCATTCCGATGGCCGATCAGACAGACGGTGCCGTTCCCGTTATGGTACTCAAATCCCTGCGGGAACATATCCTGAGGGCTGACAAGCAGCACCTCATACCCGTCCAGCGTAAAGAAATCCGGGCATTCCCACATTTTTCCGTACCGGTTTTTGTTCTCGGCAAGGACGCGCTCGAATTTCCAGCTGAAAGCGTCTTCGCTGGAATACAGCAGAATCTGCCCGCTTCCGTCCGCGGGACGGCTTCCCACGATACAGCGGTAGCTGCCGTCAGCTTCCCGCCAGATTTTCGGATCCCTGAAATCCAGAGGGTCAGCCCCTTCCGGAAGTTTATCGCTTCCGATAACCGGGTTCTTCTCATATTTCTCATAATCCACGCCGTCTCCCACCGCAAGGCACTGAACCTGCAGGGATTTGCTGTCCGGCTCCCCGGGATTTATTTTTGTGGTCCCGGTATACATCAGCAGCTGCCGTCCGTCCGGAAGCTCTATGGCGCTGCCGGAAAAGCAGCCGTCCCTGTCGTATGCCGCGTCCGGCGCCAGGGCGGCGGGAAGGTACTCCCAGTGCAGCAGATCCCTGCTCACCGCATGTCCCCAGTGCATCGGGCCCCATACCGTCGAGTATGGATGATATTGGTAAAACATATGGTATAATCCGTGATACATGGAAAAGCCGTTCGGATCATTCATCCACCCTGTTCTGGGAGAAAGATGAAAAGCAGGCCGTTCCTCCGGAGATATTTCTTTTTCTTTGATTTCTTCGTATATGCGCGCCTCGCGCAGTTTACGGCTGTTCATAGATATCCTCCCGTCTGCGTCCCGGAGACCTGCGGCAGATCCGGATGAGACTCATACCTCCATCCGTCAGCTCCTGCCCCTGAAACCGGGCCTGCGGCATTTATTGTGTTGTATCTTTTCGGAGCCAGGCTCCGGAAATGGCGAACAGATGCCGTTTCGTTTAAGAAAAGCCCCGCATCCCATTGGAATGCGGGGCTGCTTTCGTCTGTTGAAAGGTTCCGGGACAGCGCTTTAAAGAGGCGCTTCCCCCAAGCAGGAATTATTCTCCCTGGGACTCAAAATAAGCATCCAGATATTTCTGGAAGATTGCCAGGTAATCCTCAAGACCGTAGTCCTCAAGATCCTCCTGCAGTCTCTCCCAGTCGGCGTCGCTGTAGCCGTTCATCACCCACTCAGACCTTGCGGAATTGATGGTCTTCGCGATATCAGCCATAATGTTGGAGAGCTCTTCGGTGTCGTCCGGATCCATGAATACGTTCGGATATACATAGTCGTTGTTCATGTAGGGCGTGAAGTATTCCTTGATCCAGTCAAGGCGGTACTGCGCATCGTCCGGGCAGGTAACATAAACGCCGTAATACTCATCAAGGATGGCAAGCGGTCCGCCCACGCACTCAGCCTCGCGGACCTCAACCGGTGAAGCATCACCGAGCGGCGCGTGCTTGAGCATTCTCTCGCCGTTCTCGTTCTCGCCGAGCACGAAGATATCGAACTCATCGTCCTCACCGTAGGTACCCCAGTTGTTCTGCGGGGACTGGAAGGGATCATACATCAGGTCAAGCCAGCGGCAGACCATCTCGGGATCCTCGGCAACGGCGGTAACGACGCAGCGGCCGCGGTCATAGCCGGAGGTGAAGGATCCGTTCTGGGGAGTCAGGTTTCTCACGTCTGCTTCCAGCGGGGGAAGAACGACCCAGTCGGTCAGGTTGTCGATGTTCGCGATATCCCAGGAGAAGGCAACGCCGTAGCGGCCGGACTTACCCTTTGCAACATATGTGGACCATTCCTGCGTGAAAGCCTCGGGATCGATGAGATCCTCGGTGTAGAGCTTGTGCAGCCAGTCCATACCCTTGCGGAAGCCCTCGGTGGTAGCGGTGCAGATAACCTGCTTGTCGTTGGTAACCGCGATGTGACGGTAATGGTCGATATCGCCGTAGCCCTCGCCGAAGCCGTTGGTCAGGATGCTGGGATCCTGGTCGCCGTCGTTCATGATGCAGGCCATGGGAATGATGCTTCCCTCGATGCCGAATTCCGCCTGAAGCTTCTCCGCATTGTCGCGGAAGGCAATCAGAACTTCCTCAAACTGATCAACGGTCTCCGGGATCTCAAGGCCCAGGAAGTCAAGCCATTTCTTATTGATATAGCTCATGTCGCCTACGGTCTGGATGGCGGTCTTGTTTGCGCCGAGCTGCTCGATCCAGGGCAGGGAGTAGATGTGTCCGTCCGGAGCGGTGGTCATGGCGCGGTATTCCGGATACTCGTCGAATACCTTCTTGAGGTTCGGCATAACGGTGTCAATGTAGTCCTCAAGCGGGATGATGACTTCCTGATCCGCATAGCGGAGAAGGTCGCTCTCGCCGAAACCGGCCGTGAAGACAAAATCCGTAAGGGTGCTGAGGTTGGTCATGTTCAGGTTGATCTTCTCGCCCCACTGGTCGCCCTGGATAGCGGTCCACTCGATATGGACATTGGTTTCTTCCTCAAGGCGCTTGAAGATGGTGCGCTTGTTGGGATCGGACTCGGTTCCCACCGGATAGCTGATCATGCCGGTAAGGGTAACGGTCTCGTCTACCGGGAAGAAGGACTCTTCCTCTGCGAAGGCAGCTGCTCCCATGGAGAGGATCATTCCGGCCGCAAGTGTTGCAGACATGATACCAGTAAGTTTCTTGCTCATGCTTTTTCTCCTTTGTTTTGAAGATGTGGTTGTGTTCTTCATGCAGGGACGGGCCGTAAAGCCTCCCATCCGCCGGCAGGCAGGCCTGCCGTTGGCCTGGGTCTTCGTCCCTGTCACTATATTCACGCGGAAGGAAATTCTCCTCCGCAGGTGTCCTTATACAGCCTGCCTCCGGCAGGGGAGCGCCGTGAGACAGGCATGGAGATATGGCTTTTTACAGCAAACGGTAAAATTCTTGTATTCTCAATCAGCCCTTTACCGAACCCACCATAATACCGTTGTCAAAGTATTTCTGGAAGAACGGGTACATGATGATTAACGGGAAGCTGGAAAGGATGATCGTTGCATACTTCAGAAGCTCGGCCAGCTGCGCACGCTCCGCGGTACTCTGCATGTCGGAGATCATACCGCTTTCGGGCTGGCTCTGAATCAGGATGGAACGCAGTACCAGCTGCAGGGGCTGCTTGCTGGCATCGTTTAAGTAAATCAGAGCGTCGAAATAGCTGTTCCACATGCCTACGAACTGCCACAGCGCAAGCACCGCGATCACCGGGGTGCAGACCGGGAGCAGAATCCTGAAGAAGTACAGCACCTCGCTGGCGCCGTCCACATTCGCGGCTTCCTTCAGCTCTGCCGGAATACCCTGATAGTAGGTTCTGGCGATAATCATATTCCACACGCTGAAGCAGCCGGGAAGAATAAGGGCCCACATGCTGTTGAGCAGTCCCAGGTGGTTGACCAGCTGGTAGGTGGGGATCAGGCCGCCGCCGAAGAACATGGTGATGATGAAAATGGTGTTGAAAAACTTCCTGCCCTTGAAATCCTTCTGGGACATGGGATAAGCCGCCAGCAGCGTAACCGCCACGGATATGAAGGTAAACAGGATGGAATAAACCACCGCGTTTTTAAAGCCGACCCAGATCTGCTTGTTCGAAAGCACACGCTCATAGGCGGTCGTGGTCCAGCGGTCAAGGTCAAAGGTTATGCCTTTGTTCTGGAGCGCGATGGGATCCATAAAGGACGCGATAATGATATAGATGACAGGAATGATGATCGCGATAACGAACAGTCCGAGGAGAATATAACCGCCAATCAGAATAGCCTTATCCTCAAAGGTATACCTGGCAAATCTGCTTTTCTTTTTCATTTGTCAGCCTCCTTCCTCAGATACCCTGTCCGTCGTTCAGTTTTTCAACAATCTTATTCACGCTGACCAGCAGGATAACATTGATGACCGTGTTAAACAGGCCGACAGCGGTTGAAAAGCCGTAGTCTCCGTCCAGAAGACCTTTCTTGTACACATAGGTTGAGATGATTTCGGACGCTTTCAGGTTCAGGTCCGTCTGCAGCGCGTAGGCTTTCTCAAAGCCGACGCTCATGATGTTTCCGGCCTGCAGGATGAACTGGATGACGACCATATCCTTGATGGCCGGCCACTCAACGGCCTTGATCTGCTGCAGGATGTTGGCACCGTCGATGACCGCCGCTTCCTTCAGCTCCTGGCTGGCATTGGAAAGAGCCGCCGTATACATGATGGAGCCCCAGCCTGCGCCTTGCCAGATGCCGCTGGCAATATAGATTGTCCGGAAGGCTTCCGGCATGGTCATGAAGTTGATCTGCGCTCCGAGAGCCTTATTTACCGGGCCGGTGACGGAGAGCAGGATGCGGACCATACCGCAGAGGACGATGACCGAAATGAAGTTCGGAAGATACAGGACCAGCTGAATTTTCTGCTTTCTGGACGCCTTCTGAATACGGTTCAGCAGGAAGGCCAGAAGGATGGGCACCGGGAAGCCCCAGAGCAGTCCGAAGATACTCAGCTTCAGGGTGTTGGCGAGATACATCATAAAGTTCGGGGAGGACAGGAACCTGTTGAAGTATTTCAGTCCGACCCATTTGCTTCCCCAGATACCCTTGATCGGGTTATAGTTCTGGAAGGCAATCAGGATGCCGCCCATGGGGATGTAGCGGAAAATGATGGTGAGTAACAGTGCCGGCATCAGAAAGACGACGTACAGCTGCCAGTGCTGGCGCACATAAACCAGCGTGTTGTGCAGGCTGTTTTCGTTCCTTTTCTGCTTTGCCGCTTTCGATGATGGTTTTGCGCTCAAAGCATCCTCCAATCTTGTGCATATGCACACATCACGATGTGTTTGGATAACTTTTTTATAGCATATCATGCACCGCCTGTCAAGTGCTAAATCGGTTATTTGCACTCTTACATTTTTCATTTTTGCCCTTTGGTTGTTACATTTTTCACGATAACGATTAAGCAGGTTTCCAATTCGGGTGATCACTTGTTCCTGTTCAGAGCCAGGCGCCAATCCGTGGAAATCATGGATTCCGCTTGAGGAAATCCATGGTTTTCCTCAGATTGACATCCGGCGAGCACGCCACAACTCCAGAAATGAGGTATTTTCCATTTCTGGAGTCTGGCTCTGAGCAGTAACGATTCCCTTTCAAAGTCATTTCCCCTGTCAGCTTTATATGTATCCATCCGCATGCAGACCGGGATATATGAAATGAAGTGAAGCGAAGTGTATTATATTGTATTGAAATAATTGAATTTGACAGAACCGGCCGGTTACTGTATAATT
This sequence comes from uncultured Clostridia bacterium, assembly GCA_946624325.1. Lineage (GTDB taxonomy): Bacteria > Bacillota > Clostridia > Lachnospirales > Lachnospiraceae > Anthropogastromicrobium. The sequence goes on along the minus strand of CAMOSC010000010.1, from coordinate 17,120 downwards.
ACGGTAACTGTCCGGGAGCGGAAACTGTGCAGTCTGCAATTGTCCTGTCCCGCGAACGGATTAAGAAGCTTCAAAACGGAGGACTCCCCAATGGCAGGAAGGGTTACCATACAGAATATTGCCGATGCGCTCGGCGTCTCACGCAATACAGTCTCAAAGGCGCTCAACAATACGGGCGTACTGGCGGAGTCCACGAGGGAAAAGATCCTGAAAAAAGCGGTAGAGATGGGTTATAAGCAGCTCTCTTATTTTTCAACGGATGAGCTGCCGAGCTTTATCAGGCAGGCAGACTCCGAACCGGATGTCCCGAAAGGAAAAAAAGGAGGATCGGTTGCCCTCCTGACGACCGTATTTGTGGGAGGTTCCCATTTTGCCTCCACCATGCTGGATAAAATCCAGCGGGAGCTGTCGCTCCTGAATTACAGCCTGACCATTCATCTGGTAACGGCGGAGAATATCCTGCAGCAGACACTGCCCGTGTCTTTCCAACCGGATTCCGCGGACGGTATTATCTGCGTCGAGATTTTTGACAGTGCCTACAGCCGGATGCTCTGTGAGCTGTCCCTTCCCGTGCTTTTTGTGGATGAGGCCGCCGATCTGCTCGCTCCGCCCCTGAAGGCAGACCTGCTGCTGATGAACAACCGCGCCAATATCTACCGCATCGTCTCGGCCCTGTCCGAAAAAGGCGTGAAAAAATACGGCTTCATCGGTGAAACCGGTCACTGTCTTTCTTTTTTTGAGCGTTTTTCCGCCCTCCGGGAGGCATGCTGCTTTCTCAATCTGGATTGCGGCGACCGCTATCAGGTTATCGAAAACAAAATGGACCGCGTTCACTTCTCGAATTTCAAAAACTATCAGGATTATATTGTGAGCCGCCTCCGTGCCCTGAAGGAATTGCCGGATGTCTTTTTCTGCGCCAATGATTTTGTGGCGGCCGATGCGATCCGCGCCTTCCGGGAGCTCGGCGTGCGCGTACCGGAGGACGTTCTCTTTGTAGGTTTTGATGATTCCCCGGAATCCGGAATGATTGCGCCGTCGCTCACAACCATCCACATCCACAGCCAGATCATGGGGGCCTCCGCCGTGCAGCTGCTCATCTCCCGTATCCGGGAGCCTCAGATGCATTACCGCACGGTTTATACGGAGACCAGCATTGTATGGCGCGAATCCACGGGCATCTGATATCGCGCCTCTGCGGCTAACTTGATTTTCTTCCGGGCTTTGCCGAAGGCCGGGTGTTTTCGTCACAGCCCGTATATTTGGAAATCCGGCTTATAGTGCCGACATAAAAACACGACGGGCACTTACAGCCTCAGGCGGAGGCGCATATCCCTTCCGGCACAGGCAGATTTGTTACTGTTCAGAGCCAGGTGCATAGCCACGATTTCGCACAGATTTGCGTCTGGAAAGACAGCTAAGAGCATCATTATCAGCGCCGCCGCAAGGCTTGCCCCTTTCGATATCCGCTGCCTCAAGCGGACCAGTTGTTCTATCTGACGCCTATATATCGCTTGCATTTTGGAAGACAATGTAATATAATTGTATTACAAAGAAAAAGGAGGCAGATTTATGGCAACGTCATTATTACAGGTACGCGTAGAGGATACTCTGAAGGACGAGGCCGCGCGGGTTTTTGAGAATCTCGGAATAGATACTTCTACAGCTATCAGGATATTCCTTAAGAGAGCTGTAATGGATAACGGAATACCATTCCGCATGACGCTTCCAAAAGCACCTTACAGTGCAGAGCGCGGTTACAGGGCAATGTGGGAAATCAGCGAGTCTGCTGAGAAAAATGGAACGGCAGCTATGACTCTGGATGAGATTAATGCCGAGATTGATGCGTCCAGAGCTGAACGTAAAGCGGCCTTAGTATGAAATATTATGCTATCCTCGACACAAATGTTCTGGTGTCAGCTATGCTGAAGATGGGCTCGGTACCCGGTCAGGTAGCATCAGAAGCAATGATTGGTGACATCATTCCTGTGGTGAATGATGAGATCATTGCTGAGTATGAAGATGTGCTCAGGCGTCCGAAATTTAAATTTGCGGATAGAGCGATACGTGTGTTTCTTGATGAACTGAAACGCAGAGCTGTTTATGTAGAAGCCGGATCTATAGAAGAGATACTTCCTGATGCAAAGGATGTGGTTTTCTACGAAGTCCTGATGGAAAAACGAAAAGAAGAAGATGCGTATCTTGTAACAGGAAATCTGAAACATTTTCCGGTCAGGACATACATTGTTACACCGAGAGAGATGTTGGACATTTTGCAGGAAAACAGAGAATGAAGAAATATACCCTGGAGGAATCCAGGGTGCTTTTATTATACCTCCGCAAGCGGAAACAGTATGCCATTCAGACGTCATTTTCATGCCTGCCTGACTGAAACAGATTGGTGAAGACAGGTTTTTCTCCAGGAAAAAGAAATGCAATCGGATTAAGAAAGGGTGCCAGGTAAATATATCCCTTGTCAAGGCTATCCCGATTTCGGGATAGTCAAGGACATTTTGAAAAGCAGGCAGCAAAACCAAAGGTTTTGCTGCCTGCCTCTTTTTTAGTACATGGTTCTATCTGATCATTTCACGCAGCTCCGTAAAGCTGACACTGTTGTCCTCCGCAAACAGCAGTATGCTCTTGCCGGTTACCCCGTACAGCCGCACGGTAAGGGATGCGAGATCATCCAGATAGAAGATTCCCACCGACCCCTCCTGAATATAGGTGAAGCTGTAGCTGGTTCCCGCCTCCAGGGGAGCTTCCGTTTCCGTTATCTGCGTGCCTCCCCCGCCGAAAAGAAGACGTATGACGTCCTCCTGCGGATCCAGGGAGATCATCTTATACTTCTCCGGTTCGCCCTTAAAATCAAAAGCCAGTCCAAAGCTTCCCTCCCCGGTGAAGGAAAAGCTCCCCTTCAGCATAAAGCTTTCATAGGTCGTGAACGCATCCGCATAGCTGAGGTCTGTGCCGGCTTCCAGGTTTAAGGTGTCTGTGCCGATGGCAGGGCTTAACGCTTCGGCAAACTGTTCGGCAACCGCTTCGACAGGAGCCAGGACCAGCTCCCCGTTGTCCTTCCGGACCAGCTCCTGAACGGCAAGGTTGCCGCCCCATGCGGATACCTCCCGGGTTGTAGTCGGCGATTCGCTGCGCCTTGCCCAGCCCACCATATAGGTTCCGTCCGGACCCTCCACATGCTTCGCCGCATAGAAAAGTTTTCCGTCCAGACGTCTGGCTTCCCCGTAAGGTCCGTAGGGCGAATCCGAAGCCGCATACCAAAGCGTATCGTCCTGTCCGGAATAGGTCAGATAATACGTATCACCCATGCGGAAGGTATCGCTGCACTCGAGATTCCAGAAATCGCCCGTCGGATCGGTAAAGATAATCCCGTCATACCTGATGTTTTCCAGATTCCCGTCCAGCGTATACTTCAGGATCCGGGCCACATGGTCCTGCGAAGCCGTCACGGTCAGCGTGATGGTATCCGTCTCTTCATCATAATAGGCCTGCGGATCCCGGAAATCCGTCTTCTGCCCCAGGGACTCATCCGGGGCAATCAACCAGCCCGCGCACTTTTCAAACTCCGTAAGACTGCTTCCCTTCGCCGCCATGATGGCTTCCCCGTACTCCGAAACGCCGGAGGAGTCGTGCCCTGTATAGAAGAAGTAGTAATCGTCCTGCACCTTCACGACCGAACCGGTTCCCACCCAGGCGTCCTGCACATCGTTGCTGCCCGACTCGATCACCGGGTCATCATACTCGGTATAGGTTACAAAATCCTCCGTGGATGCCAGATAGATGGAATGGCGGTAGGAATCTCCGCCCTCCTTCAGATAGTAGATATAATAGGTGCCGTCCTCGTAATAGGGCATGGTGTCGCCCACGTAGGGCTGACCGGGAAGATCCTCCTCAGGAAGAAAGCAGGTTTCATACCGGTATGCTTCCTCCTGATTCCGAGGGCTCAGCCCGGCGAAATATTCCGCCTCCTCCTCAGGTGATGCGAAATCCGTATCCGCCGGAAGGGCAAGGGCATAAGCACGCTGCTCATGCACCGGGCACACACATAACGCCAGGACAGTGACAAGGCTGCAGACAGGCCAATTTCTGAGTTTCATATGCTCCTCCGTTTCGATGGTGCAAATGCCACATTGTTCTTTGGTTTTATTTTACATACAACACATAGTCTTGTCAATAGCGATCATGCATACAGCTTCCGTTCTTATGTTACAGGTTTCTCTCCCGTCTGATGTCAAGCCTTTCTTTTGCGAGGGTAACCGCCGCATTGATCAGGACACCGATGACTGCGATCAGGAAAATAACCGCTATGTCGCCTGCGGAAACCGCTGAAAGCTTCAGGAGGGACCTAAGCGGCGGGAATACAAGCGCTCCGACCTGCAGCAGGATGCCCGCCGCCGTTATCAGATTCAGCGCCACGTTGTTCCAGGATTCCTTCGTCGTAAAGGCCAGGCTTCCTCTGGTTTTGCAGACATAGGCCATGAGCATCTCGTTGATTGCCAGCGTGCTGAAGCAGTAAGTCCTGCAGAGTCTCAGAAGTTCCGGATTGCCGCTCAGATCCGCAAACAGATGGCTCATGCCGTATCTGGAGATCACGGGAAGGAGGAATGCCAGCAGGGCCGCGCAGCCGCTGATCAGGCCCTGGATCACGATGTTCAGGTAATCGGACCTGTTCAGGATGCCGGCTTTGACATTCCTGGGCTTTTCATTCATGACGGAATCGGAGCCCACATCCATACCCAGAGCCAGGGACGGAGCCGTGTCCGTCAGCAGGTTCACCCAGAGAATCTGGATGGTGGAGAGCGGCGAGGAGAATCCCGCAAAGATGGCCGATGCCATCAGCACCACCTCACCGAAGTTCGAGCGCAGCAGATAGACAACCGATTTCTTGATATTGTTAAAGAGGTTCCGCCCTTCCATCACGGCATTCTTGATCGTGATGAAGTTGTCGTCCACGAGGATCATTTCGGCGGCGTCCTTTGCCACCTCGGTCCCGCCGATACCCATGGCAACGCCGATATCCGCCGCTTTCAGGGAAGGCGCGTCATTCACGCCGTCTCCGGTCATGGAGCAGATTTTCCCGTGAGACTGGAAGGCCTGCACGATCTGCACCTTATTCTCCGGCGATACCCTTGCGAAAACACGGTAATTCAGGACGTTCTTCCGGAATTCCTCCGGATCCATCGCATCGATTTCCGCACCGGAGATGCTCTGGGAGATATCCGTGGCAATATCCAGCTCTTTCGCGATGGCAAAGGCCGTGATTTTGTGATCGCCGGTGATCATGGCAACGTCGATGCCCGCGTGATGGCATTCATCCACCGTTTCCTTTACACCGGGCTTGGGCGGGTCGATCATGGCGGCAAGGCCGGCAAAGACCATATCCTTTTCCTGAGGAACCTCGTCGCCCTCTCTGAAGGCCAGCGCAAGTACGCGCAGCGCGTCGGCGCTCATCTTCTCGGCGGCCCTGGTGGCGAGAAGGACATCCTCATTCGTAATGCTCCTGATCCCGTTCTCATCCAGAATGCGGTCGCACCTGACGATGACCGAATCAATGGCACCCTTCGTATAGGAAAGATTTCTGGTGACGCCGCCCCTGTTCACATGGCTTAAGGTCGTCATCATCTTTCTGTCGGAATCAAAGGGAATCTCGTCAAAGCGGGTGATCCCGGACATGATGGCATCATATCCCAGCTGCCTGTCCTTGGCGTATTTGATAAACGCGGTCTCCGTGGGATCTCCGATTTCCTGGCCCGTTTCCGCGGAATACTTCGCGTCATTGCACGCGAGAAAGCCCTCCAGCAGAACCCCGAAAACGGGATCGCCTTCCGCGATGTTCTCCGGCTCAATCTCCTGCCCGAGCATATACCACTTGACGACCGTCATTTTATTCTGCGTCAGGGTGCCCGTCTTGTCGGAGCAGATCACGTTCACGGCGCCAAGCGTCTCCACCGCATGGATCTGCTTTACGATGGCGTTGCGTTTGCTCATCTTCTGTATACCCGAGGAGAGCACCAGCGTGACAACCGTGGCAAGTCCCTCCGGGATCACCGCCACCGCAAAGGCAATGGAGATCATCAGGGTTTCCAGGAGTGCCGTATGATATATGAAAATCTGGCAGACGAACATCAGCACGCACAGGACCACGCCGGCAATGCCCAGAACCATGGAAATGCTGTTGAGATTTTTCTGCAGAGGCGTTTCCTGCTTTGTGATCTGCTGAAGCATGCCGGAAATCTTGCCGATCTCGGTACCGTCGCCGATTTTTTCCACTATGCCTTCACCCCTGCCGTACTCTACCAGGGTAGACATAAAGGCCTTGTCCTTGCGGTCTCCCAGCGGGGTTTTCTCGTCGCTCTTCTGACTGCAGTCCTTTTCCACCGCCAGACTTTCACCGGTCAGGGCGGATTCGTTCAGCTTCAGGGAGCTGGTCTGTACAAGCGCCAGATCCGCCGGCACCACGCGTCCCGCCTCCAGAATGACGTAATCACCCACTACCAGATCCGCCGCGGGAATTTCCTTCTGCTCTCCATCCCTTATTACGACCGCCGAAGACGCATTGATCTGCTTGAGGGCTTCCACGGATTTCTCCGCCGAGACCTCCTGGACCGTACCGATCGCCACATTGACAAGCACAACCGCCAGGATGATGATCCCGTCAATGTACTCTCCCGTCGCTATGGAGATCACCGCGGCGACAATCAGCAAAATCAGCAGTGGGGAAGCGAACTGCTCCAGAATCATGGCGGACAGGCTCTTTTTCTTCCCCTGCGTCAGTACATTTTTCCCCTCCCCCGATCGCTTCAGGGCTTCTGCTGTGGTTAATCCTTTTCTTTCCATACTGCATTACCTCTGTTCCCGATTCATATTTTCGCAGCTGCATAGTGTCCTGTTTTCCGGCTCCGGGCGATGTATCGCCGGGGCATGCAGCCACCTTTACAGTATAGCATGTCTGTTGTCTCCTATCAATATTCTTTACCTTATGAAGGAAACTTTGAGCCATGCCGACAGATCGCAGCGCGAAAAAGGAGCCCGCTTATGCGGACTCCTCCCTGGTTATTCAGATACAGCAAACGACAGAATTCTTTTTACCCCATCGCTTGTTAAGCCGGGTTTGCGCCGCCCGAAGCGGCACGTTCCCACGGCATATCCGCCTGCGGCGGGATATCAGTTGTAAATCTTAGTCGTAAAGGTTCGGAGCGATCAGCTCGTCTTCCATGGTCTCTGCATCATACCAGTAACCGTCGGTAGGAACATCGATGAGCTCCTGGCCGTTGGCGGCTGCGGTAAGAGCATACAGGGTGTAGTAACCCATCATTAACGGAGACTGGGTAACTGCGCCGTACATGATTCCATCGGAGATGGCGCCCTTGATTACGGAACCGGCGTCGAAGCCGATACCGATCACGTCGCCGTTAGCCGGATCGGTTCCAAGGTAGTTTAAGTTGGAGTTGGCTGCCAGAACGCCCTCAGCGGAGGTCTGGTTGGAGCCGAAGATACCGATGGTGTCTTCCTTTGAAAGGATGGTAGCCGCAGCGGTGGAGCAGAGCTCAACGGTGGTCTGTGTGGGAACCGCAACCTCGATGATGACGTCTGCCGTCTCGGCATCGCCCTTGTCGGTGCAGTGGTCTACATAGAACTCATTGCCTTCAACGGCAACGGTCTTTCCATCCTCGGTGATGAGCTCGATCATCTTGTCGATGAAGCCGAGTCCGCGCTGCTGAATGTTCAGAGCGGTAGCATCCTGGTTGATCTCACCGATGCGGACCTGTCCGTCAGCTTCGGCAATGACATCCTTCAGGGCTTCGTACATATGCTCTGCCGCAACCTGTCCTGCCTGGGTGTTGTCGGTGGCAACGGTGCAGACAATGGAGCCTTCCGGAGCATCCGCAACGCCGGTATCAAATGCGATTACCGGGATGCCCTGGTCCACGCAGTTCTGCAGGGACTCCAGGACGGAAGTGGTATCGCAGGCTGCAAGGCCGATGCCCAGAGGTCCGTTGTTGATGGCGGAATCCAGCATGTTTACCTGGTCAGCAATATCAGACTCGCTGTTGGGGCCCTGTGCCTTGTAGGTTACGCCCAGCTCTTCGGCTGCCATATCCATACCCGCAAGGGCTGCCTGCCAGTAGGTGGACTGGAAGGATTTCACAATGATCGGGAAATCATAGGCTTCCGCAGCCTCGAGTCCGTCAAACTGTGCAATGGCTTCCGACACTTCACCCTCTTCGGCTTCGGTTTCGATTTCGGCCTCTGTGGTCTCCTCCTCAGCCATCACAAATGCTGCGGACGAAAGGACCAGGGCGCTGGCGAGCATCATGCTGACCGCTTTTCTGACTGTCTTTCTTCTCATGTTGTACCTCCTTTGAATACATGTAACTAAAAAACACATGGAACCCGAGCCGCATGTTTCCGTATACGGAAGGAAATTTGCGGCACGGTTTCCGGACAACCTTTGTCATTTGTTACGGTTCAGAGCCAGGCAACAACCTCGGGAAAATCATGGATTCCGCTGGCGGAAATCCTTGACCTGCCTGAGATTGTCATCCGGCGTGCACGCTACAGCTTCAGAAATGGCGCTTTATGTCCTTTCTGAAGTCTGGCTCCGGACAGCAACTATTATTTGCATCCGGGGGCACATCACAGCTCCATAAACCGCTGCCGTTACTGCCTGATAGCCGCCCGTCTCTGCTTGATGATATCAATCATGACAGCCCCGATCAGCACCAGGCCTGTGATGATCTGCTGCCAGTTGGCCTGCAGCCCGATAAAGGGAAGGCCTACGCGCAGCAGCATGATGACCGCAACACCGGCAAGAGTTCCCAGTACGGAACCGTATCCGCCCCTGGCTGCCACACCGCCGACAAACACGCCGCCGATGGCGTCCAGCTCAAGGCCGGCGCCGGTTCCCGGCTGCACGGTGGGCGTTGCCGCCGCATACGCAACAGCTGCCAGTCCCGCAAAAATACCGCAGACCACATAAACCGCCACATGATAGCGCTTCACGCTGATGCCCGAGAGAACGGTCGCTTCCTTGTTGCTTCCGATGGCAATGGTATACCGGCCGAACCTGGTATGGTTCAAGATAAACTCCATCAGCAGCACCACGATTACCACCAGGATAAGGCCCACCGGATACTGCGTGGCCCGGCGCCCGGTGCCCTGTACATATTTAAAGATGGCGTGAAACCAGCCGCCGGCCTGGCTTCCGGTCGGCCAGGGCGTGGCGTTCATCATGGAACCGATTCCGCGGGTGATCATGCAGGTGCAGAGCGTAGCCAGAAACGGCGGAAGATTCATAACCGCAATCAGGACGCCATTCACGAACCCGGTCATGGCTCCCATCAGCAGACAGAGAATAATGGCAACCGCCACCGGCAGGTTATTGTTGCGGACCAACGTTCCGGCAATCAACGCATAGCAGACCATGCCGGTACCGATGGAAAGGTCCACGCCCCCGGTGATTAACGGGAAGGTTACGCCCACCGCCATCAGCAGGAAATAATACCCGGAATCCAGCAGCTGAAGCAGTGTGGAATAGCGCCTGAAGCCTGTGCTCAGTGCCATAAATACGGCAGTCAGCGCAATGACGACCAGAAGCACGATGAACCTTTGGTCCGAAAAGACTCTGATTTTCTTTCTGTTCATTTGGCTTCCTCCTCCCAAAACTCAGTTTTGCACTATGATTTAATGGCCACGGATGACTGTTTTCAACCACTCCTGCAAAAGCGCAGTCGCGGGCATAATACGTCTCCCTACTGTATATTGCGCGTGGCCTTATCCATGATCAGCTCCTGGGTCGCCTCTTCGATGGGAATTTCGCCGGTCTTCCGGCCCTCGCACATGACCAGGATACGGTCGCTCATGCGCAGGATCTCCGTCATCTCGGAGGAAATCATGATTATGGATTTGCCCTCGGCGGCGAGCCGCGCCATCAGCTTGTAGATTTCGTTTTTAGCGCCTACGTCGATGCCGCGGGTGGGCTCGTCAAAAATCAGGATGTCGCAGTTCTGGATCAGCCACTTGGCAATAACCACCTTCTGCTGATTGCCGCCGGAAAGGTTTACCACCAGCTGGTCCGGCCCCGGCGTCTTGGTGGAAAGCTCGTCAATATATTTCTGCGTAATCTCGCGTTCGGCCTTTTTATTCAGGAAGGGACCGTTTACATAGCGGTCCAGGCAGGCCAGCGTGGAATTCTGCGTAATGCTCTTCTGCACCACGATGCCATAGCGCTTCCGGTCCTCGGAGAGATATCCGATCCCGGCCTTTACCGCGTCCTCCGGGGAATTGATCTCGATTTTCTTTCCGTTGACATAGATATCGCCGCTCTGCTTGGGATCCGCCCCGAACAGGGCCCTTGCGGTCTCCGTACGTCCGGCTCCCATCAGGCCCGAGAAGCCCAGGATCTCGCCCCGGTGCAGTTCAAAGCTGACATCCTGCACCATGCGGCCGGCATTCAGGTGTTCCACCTTCAGCACCACCGGCGCGTCCGGCGGCACGAGGCTCTTCGTCTTCGGCTCTTCGTAGATGACACGGCCTACCATCATGTTGATGATGTCCTCTTTGGTGCACTCCTTCGTGATGAGGGTTCCCACATAGGTACCGTCCCGCATGACGGTGACGCGGTCCGTGATGACCTTGATTTCATCCATCCGGTGCGAGATATAGACTATTCCCAGCTGCCGCTCCCGCAGATCCCGTATGATGGCAAAGAGATCCTCGATCTCCTTCTCCGTCAGGGCCGCGGAGGGCTCGTCGAAAATAATGACCTTGGCCTGATGGGAGATGGCCTTGGCAATCTCGCACATCTGCTGCTTCCCGACCGTCAGGTCGTTCATCTTCGCCTGCGGGTCGATATCGATATGCAGCTCGTCAAAGAGCTTCCGGGACTCCGCAATCATCTTCTTATCGTCGATGCGGAAGCCCTTCATGAATTCACGTCCGATAAAAATATTCTGCGCCACCGTCAGGTCGCCTATCATGTTCAGCTCCTGATGGACGATAACCACGCCGGCATCCTGCGCTTCCCTGGTGTTATGGAAGGTAACTTCCTTCCCCTCATAGATGATGGTTCCGGAATCCTTTGTGTAAATGCCGGTAAGCACCTTCATGAGCGTGGATTTGCCTGCACCGTTCTCGCCCATAAGGGCATGCACCTCGCCCTTGCAGACCTCAAAGCTGACATGATCCAGGGCATGGACGCCCGGAAAGGATTTGTCGATATCTTTCATTGTCAGAATGACTTCGCCCACGATACACCTCCGGATCAGTTTTTCCTGCGGCGCGCCATGACGTCCGCATAAACGGCGATTATTACAATAATGCCGGTGGTAATCAGCTGCACATCCTTCGCCATGCCAAAGGCAAGAATGCCGGACTGCAGCAGCGAGATAATGAATACGCCGATGACGGTGCCGCCGATGGAGGCCAGGCCGCCCACCATGGAGGTGCCGCCCATAACGCAGCCCGCAATGGCTTCGTTGTTGTACTGGTCGCCGTAGCCGGGCTGGACCGTGGTATAGGCGCCCACAAAGAAGATCGCCGCAATGCCGACCAGCACGCCGCAGATGACGTAGGCCAGCATCTCATACTTTTTGGTGTTCACGCCCGAAAGGCGCACGGCCTCACGGTTGCTTCCCAGACAGAGGATGTAGCGCCCTGCCTTAGTATTGTACAGGATCATGCCGCATATAATGGCCACCACCCCGAAAATAAACAGGCCTACCGGGAAGCCCTTATAGACGATCAGGTTCCGGAACCACCCGTTTGCATCTGTGGAAAGAGGCCAGCTGACCGTCTGGGAGCGCGTAAAGATATTGCCGATGCCCTTTGCAATGTTCATGGATGCCATGGACACAATGAAGGGAGGCACGGACCAGTGGGAAACCAGATAACCGTTGAAGGTTCCGAAAAGGCCGCCCACAAGAATGCTGATCAGAAGGGCTAACGGCATGGGCACGCCATAGGAGTTCAGGCAGTAGCCCGCCACCAGTGCGCAGCAGAACATCACCGGGCCGATGGAGAAGTCGATTCCGCCGGTAGCGATGACAAAAGTAACCCCCAGGGACAGAAAGCCCAGGAAGTACACGTAGTTCATGATGCTCCGGATGCGCGCCATGCTGGAGAAATTCGGAATGGCAGCCGTAAACAGCACGTACATCAGGATGAGGACGCCTGTCAGGATGATTCGGTTCAAGCCGAGCTTTTTTATGATCGGATTCTGTTTCATGCTTCATCTCCCATATGCCGCAGTGAAAAACACCACAGGACTGCGTGCGCCATAAAGCGGTGCACTTCCGCCCTGCTCCCTCATTCGGGGTTCCCGCAGCGCAAGAGACGCGCTGCTCTTCCTCCTGAGAAACGCTCGCCAAAGCTGTGAGAAAAAAAGCTCATGCCTCAGGCATGGCATTTCTCAGCACGGCTCTGGCACGCTGTTTTTCATACTTTCCACCGTTTCCTTCTGTCCCGCCGGTCTTCTTTTCAAAAGGGCCTAAACCGGCTGCCGTGAGAGCTCCTTCTTCTCTATTATCATATAAATGTTATGATTTGTCAACCTCGTTTTTTGTCGAAATGTGCAATTCTGCATATAAACCGGGAATATTTTACTCAAACTTTGCACAAGTGCTTTTTTATGGATTGCACAATTCATCGGATGATTCAACAAAGGAGATGCCGAATCCATCAGCATCTCCTCTGCAAGGTCCGTATTCTGTTGTGCTGTTAATGACAGGCTCCGGAAATGATCAGAAGATGCCGTTTCCGGAGTAGTGGCATGCCCGCCGGTCCGGCAGCGTAAGGCGACCTTATTCATGGCTTTTGGCGCGTATCTCTTTCCATAGCTGCCGTCCGCGGCTTCAGAAAGGATGGCTGCGGGAATCCGCTTACGGAAGAATTCTTTCAGAGCTCCTCCGCCTCGGGGAAATAATCCCGGAAGGCAAGGGACGCCGCCTCCGAAAACAACCCGAACTCCTCCTGCATGCCTAACCACTCCGGAAGCGTGCGGGTAAGGCGTCTGACTTCCGAGGCTATTTTGGATGTCAGCTTCTCCCCGCTCACATGCCCGAAGCCCCACAGCACGGATCCATAGGTTCTGTCCTGGCCGCAAAGACGGATGTAGAGCCTTGTCATGTTGTAAAGTTCCCCGAAAAGTGCCAGTTCGCCCGCCGCCCCATTTTCCGCGGCAAGCTCCGGATGCCACCAGGCAAGCGCCTCCTTCGCGCGTTTTGCGGCGGCTTTCTTCCTCCCCGGGAAAAGCCCGTTCTCCCGTATGGCAGACAGCTCCACCCATCCGCGGATGAAATAATCCACGTCATTCCCGTTTTGTACGCTGTAGCGCCTGTCCATATACGCCCGCCGCAGTGTGCTGAGGGTATCCTCCCCCTGATCCTGCACGATAAGCTCCAGCAGCTCGCGTCTTTTTTTCCGCTCCGTCTCCCTGCAGAAGGGTTCCTCAGAGACTGCCCTTCTCTCTTTTTGTGTTGTTGTCATGATGCTTCTCCCGTATCCTCCCCGGATAATCCTCCGTCTACCGGTTTATTAAGCTTTTAACCAATCCACGCAATGGCTGCGCTATGTCCTTCGAATATTCCTCTGTGCCTGGGTTCTTTGCAATTGTTCATACCCGGGTGTCGATCCCGCCATGCGGTCCTTTAGGAAAACGCTGATTTAAGCGCTTCCTGAACTATTCATCAGCCGCGGTACCGCCCTGCGGTCTTTTGCTTATTCATCAGCCGTGATCCGTCCCTATGGCCTTTTGCCTATTCATCAGCCGTGATCCGTCCCTATGGCCTTTTGCCTATTCATCAGCCGTGGTACCGCCCTGCGGCCGATAAGCATAATAGGCATGCACCAGATTCCGGTACCCGAGCCGCTTCATATCCTCATAGCGCACCTGAAAACGCCCCTTGTTATGTTTTCCGCTGATCAGAAAACGCACGCATTCCTGTGCATAATGATCAATCTCCCGCAGGCTCCTGTCGGTATTGATTACCGAGAAAAACCAGCTGCACCAGGACAGCTCGTGATCCACGGGACTCTCCAGCAGCTTCCGGTTGAAAATCCGGATAAAGGCTCTGGCCGCCTGCTCACCGGTATGCTCATTTCTCTCCTGCCATCTCTTCAGAGCCCGGGCTTTGCGCCGCATCTTTCCCTTCAGCTTGCGGACCGTAATCGGGGCAATGTCCGCCACTCCGTTCCGGCAGGAAAAACCTAAGAAGGTCCAGCCTGTCTCCGGGGAGAAATACGCTTCCTTGGACGGGTTTACGGAAAGCCCCCGCTCTGTCAGGAATGCCGTGATTTCCGCCGCATACGTCCGGAGTGTTTCCGCATCCTCCGCAAAAACAATGATATCGTCAGAGTAGCGGGCATAGGGAATCCCACGGGAAGCGAAAGCAGCGTCAAGATCCTTCAGGTACAGATTCGCGTAAAAAGCCGACAGCGGCGTCCCGGCCATGATACCCTTTTTTTCCGATACCGGCCTGCCCCGGTCCAATACTTTCTCCTCCAGAAGCAGCCCCGAAAGAAATGCATACAGATCCCGGTCATCCCGCAGGACCTCTTTCAGCATGGGAAGGAGATTTTCCACCGGGATGGAATTAAAATAGTTGCTGATATCCGCCTTGTAGGCATAACAGGCTGAGAGCCCGGGCTGCCGGAGAAAAAACCGCACCGCATCCTTGGCAGTGCGTCCCGGCCGGAAGGAATAAAGGCCTTTTACAAACAGAGGATCATACTCGCGCAGCAGCAGCCAGGTCAAAAGCTTCATCACCAGGTTCTCATCGCGGGGCCAGGTGTAGACCGTACGCTTTTTCCCGGTACCCTGCTTGCTGATGACGGATTTTTCCGGGAGCGGGAAAGGCCTGCCCTCCCGTATGTTCCGGCACACCGGAAGATAACCGCGGTTTTCGATAAAGGCGGCAAGCTCCTTTTCATCGGACTTCGGGCAGATGAGAGAAGTCTTATATTCATAAAACCTTCTCCAGGAGCTTTCCTCCGAAAGCAGTTCAAGCATGGACATGGAATCTCTCCTGTAATGTACGACCGGATCAGCTTCCCCGGACCAGTGCTGTCTTTTTCTATCTTGAGCCATGCCGACAGATCGCAGCGTGAAAAGGCTGCCCGGCCGGGATTGCGCAATCCGCGGGATTTCCGGACAGCCGTAATGAAAACAGAAAGGGGAACCATTAAATTCCGGAAATTCCGGAATGTACGGGACCGTACATCAACCGGCTGCCTGCGAAGCACTGAAAAAGGTCCATGCCGGGTCCGCCACAGGCGCAAAAAGCATCCCCTTTCCGTTTCCTGACTTCTGATCAGCAGCCAAGCGCGGCGCGGGTGCGGCTTACCACATAATTTCTGGTATTCCACCAGCCCTCATGGTCGTGGTAGTACCGGATATAGGGAACACCCTGCTCAGCACATTCGCTGCGGACTTTTTTCCGGCCGCTGTTCTCAGAGAGGATCTCCACCACCAGGGCTTTCCGTCCTCCCTGCATGAAGGTAAATATCATGGCCTTCCCTTTGGCTGCGGATTCCTTTTCCAACTGATACATGGGGAACTCTTCCCGGAAGATCTCCTCAAAATACTGAGCATAGCTTCCGCCGAAGGAGAATTGGTTCTCCTCATCCGGCATATGCTTACCCCAGGAGACGCCATAGGGGGCCTCGCCTCCCGTACTCTTTTTTACCGGTGAAACCGGTACGGCATCCGGCTTTGATGCGGTCTGCTGAGCGGAGTTCTTCCGCGCATCCACATCAAAAGGATCCACATTACTCTGAGCACCGCTTTCAGAGACTTTTCTGGCGTTTTTCTCCAGCTCCTCACCGAAATTCTTTGCGGCATTCGCCACTTCCTTCAGCATATCCATGGCCTCATTCCTGGCCTTGGAATCTCCGAACAATTTTGACAGCAAGCCCATTTTCCGCTCCTTTCCGATGCATCTGCAATCCACTCCGATTCCAATGCATCTGAAGTCCGCTTCGATTCCGACACATCCGCAATCTGCTCGTTACCGATACATCCGCATTTCATTCGTTCCCGATGTATCCACGTTTCGCTCAGATTCCGATACATCTGAACTTCGCTTCGCTCCGGTTCATCCCGCCCACGGGAATTGCAACCGCAGTCGGGCAGTATGTTTATAACCATTATACATAAATCCGGACATCAATGCAAGCTTCTGTTTCCGCAGCTCTTCAAAATGATTATCGCCTCATCCTTTCAACAGCCTGCCGCAGCTGTTCAGAGCCAGGCACAAATCTGTTGAGGATCATGGATTTCGATGGCGGAAGTCAATGATTCCCAACAGATTTGCATCTGGCGAGCACGCTGCAATTCCGGAAATAGCGTTTTTAGCCATTCCGGAGTCTGAATCTCTGAACAAGCAACCAGATCTGTATCCGGCGGGCACGCCGAAGTTTTGGAAACGGCGACACGCACCGGGATCGGCATTCGGCGTATCCTTACTGAAGCGTCTTCGTCAGAACAGGATTCTTTTCCTTCCCGGGCAGATATTTGAGCTGAATACGGTCGCCCACGGAAAGCCTGTTTTTGGGATTTGAGAGTTCTCCCTCCACCTGTCTTCCTTCCTGGGTTGTATACACAACAAATACATCATAGGTCACGGATGTCATACCGTCCGAATCGATGCTCTCGTGCTCTACAATCCTGCTGATATATCCCTCAGCCTCTATACCGTTTCGTTTCACCCGCCAGATGTAGAAAAACGCATAGAGAAAACCGCCTCCGACAATCAGAAGTATCGCAATTGAAAACGGATCCAGATCCAGGTTCATTTTCAGTCCTTTTTTATAAACATCTCCGCCCCTCATAATGGACGTTCCGCCCGGATTTCACGTATCACGCGGGCGTAGACCAGATAGGAAACGATAACGTTCAGCACATCCGCCACGAGCTGGGTCCAGACGATGCCCATCATCCCGAACAGCGCGTTGAACAGAAACAGGATCGGAATGTTCAGGGCAATCTGGCGCACCGCGGCAAGCAGAAACGATTCCCTGCCCCGGTTTACTGCCTGCATGAAATTCACCATGTTATACTATAGCAAACGACAAAGTTCTCTTTACTTTGTCGTTTGCCGCGCCGGATTTGC
>CAMOSC010000009.1 GCA_946624325.1 uncultured Clostridia bacterium | reverse complement strand
ATTCTCACCTTTGACGCGCACGATCCGCGGGTACAGAACGCCATCCCGCACGCCGGCTTCGAGAGCATTCCCTGCGTGTACCAGTTTATCAAGGCGCTGCTCCGCACGGAGCCCGATCTCGCCATCGACAGCGACCATCTGATGGTCATCAGTCCGGATGAAGGCGGCATGGGCCGCGCCGTACAGCTGGCAAACTATCTTGGGGTGGACATGGGCATGTTTTACAAGCGCCGCGACTACACGCGGATTGTGGACGGGAAGAATCCCATTGTTGCCCATGAGTTCCTCGGCAGCAACGTGGAGGGAAAAGACGTCTTCATCCTCGACGATATGATCTCCTCCGGCGACAGCATGCTCGAGGTTGCGCGCGAGCTGAAGAACAGAAAAGCGCGCAAGGTATACGGCGCCGCCACCTTCGGGCTCTTTACGGGCGGTCTTGCCAAATTCGACCAGGCCTATGAGGAGGGCATCATTGACCACATTTTCACCACCAACCTCATATACCAGCGGCCCGAGCTTCTTGAACGGCCCTATTATGTGAGTGTAGATCTCAGCAAATATATTGCCCTTATCATAGACCACCTGAATCACAATGCATCCCTGCACGACCTCCTGATCCCCACGGGCCGCATCAACCGCATTCTTGATGCGCACAGGAGGGAACTCGCCGGGAAACCCTTACAGGAGTGAATCCAGACAGGAGGAGCTTTCATGTCAGAGCTTAGTCCGCGCTACTCCGGAATCCTGGTGCATCCCACCAGTCTCCCCTCTCCCTACGGGATCGGGGATTTCGGAAAAGGCGCATACGATTTTATCAATTTCCTCGTGGGCGCCGGCCAGAAAATCTGGCAGATCCTGCCCCTGGGGCCTACCGGCTACGGTGATTCGCCGTACCAGTCCTTTTCAGCCTTTGCCGGCCAGCCGCTCTTAATCAGTCCGGATGAGCTGGTCCGGGACGGCCTGCTTGCGGGAGAATCCCTCTCCGATTATCCCCGCTTTGATCCGAACCACATCTATTACGGGGATGTGATCCCGGCCAAGACAAAGGTGCTGAAGCGCTCCTTCTCCTATTTCCGGGAAAACGCACCCGTCTCCATGGTGAAGGAATTCCGCGATTTCTGCGACAGGGAAGCCCGCTGGCTGGACGACTATGCCCTCTTCATGGCGGGGAAGGACGCCCATGGCGGAGCCTGCTGGCTCGAATGGGATGACGATCTCCGCGACCCGGACGACGCCGTTCGCGAAAAATGGAACCGGGAGCTGGCAGATTCCGTTGAATATTATAAATATATCCAGTTCCTCTTCTTCCGTCAGTGGCATGCCCTCCGGGAATACGCACACATCAACGGCATCGAAATCGTCGGCGATATCCCCATCTTCGTGGCCATGGACAGCGCCGACGTCTGGGCCAACAGAGGTCTGTTCCTGCTGGATTCCAAGGGTTATCCCACGGTTGTCGCAGGCGTTCCCCCGGATTACTTCTCCGCCACCGGACAGCTCTGGGGAAACCCGCTCTATGACTGGAAGGCCATGGAGAAGGACGGCTATGCCTGGTGGGTGGACCGCGTGCGCGGACAGCTGCGCCTGGTAGACCGCATACGGATTGACCATTTCAGGGGTTTTGAACAGTTTTATGCCATTCCCTACGGTTCAAAAACCGCCATGAAGGGGAAATGGATGCCGGGCCCCTGTGAAAAGCTCTTTCTCCGCCTCCGCAAGGAATTCGGGAAGGACATCCCCATATGGGCCGAGGATCTCGGCATCATTACGCCGCCGGTTGAGAAGCTCAGGGATGACTTCGGTCTTCCGGGCATGAAAGTTCTTCAGTTTGCCTTCGGAAATCCGAAGGACAACGGCGATATGCCCTACCGTTTCACCACCGACAACTGCATCTGCTATACCGGCACCCACGACAACGATACCTCCTACGGCTGGTACCAGGCCCAGTCGCCCGTGGTTCAGGACCGTGTCCGCCGGTATCTCAACACGGACGGCAATATCATTCACTACGATATGATCCGCGCCGCGATGTCCTCCATTGCACGCTACAGCATCTATCCGATCCAGGATGTTCTGGGCTTCGGGAGCGACTGCCGCATGAACACGCCCGCCGTTGCGTCCGGCAACTGGGGCTTCCGTTTCCGGGCGGATCATCTGACGCCGAAGCTGGCGGAAAACCTGCGGGCCATGACGGAGCTTTTCGGCCGCTGTGAACCGCTGCCCGGAACCGAACCCGAGGAGGATGAAGCGCTTGCGCGCATGCTGAATCCCGACGCACCGCCCGAGGAGGATGCCGAATCATGATCCGCTTAATCCTGATCCTGCTCTTTGTTGTCCTGTTCCTTGTGATCGGCTGTATTCCGGCTTTCGTCTTCTGGCTGATCGGCAAAAAAAATCCCGGGCTGAAGGACAGGCTTTCCAGAAGCTATGTCCGGTTCGGTTTTTATGTGGTTTACAAGCTCAGCGGGTCCCGCTATACCGTGGAAGGCCTTGAAAACATTCCCGCGGACAGGCCGGTGCTCTATGTGGGCAACCACCGCGGCTATTTTGACGTAGTCATCAGCTACCTGGTCTTTCCCGCGGTCACGGGGTACGTCGCGAAAGTGGAATTTCTTAAAATTCCGCTTCTCTCCCTCTGGATGAAATACATCCACTGCCTGTTTTTGGACCGGAAGAACATTAAGGAAGGGCTTAAAACGATTCTGAAGGGAATTGAAGAAGTGAAGTCCGGTATCTCCCTCTGTATTTATCCGGAAGGTACCAGGGCGCGCACCGAAAATGAGCTGGATCTGCTCCCCTTTAAGGAGGGCAGCATGAAAATTGCGGAAAAGAGCGGTTGTCCGGTTATTCCCATTGCCATGCTGCACACCTCGGAGATTCTGGAGGATCATTTCCCCCGGATACGCCCGACGGTCGTGAAAATACGCATCGGCGAGCCTATAGATTTGAAAAAGCTGGAGCCCGAGCAGCGCAAGCATTCCGGAGAGCATCTCCGCTCGGTCCTGATCGGGATGCTCACGCAGATGCGGGAGGACGAAAAGCAATAGCTTCATAAAGAGGGGCAGGCCTGACGGCCTGCCCCTCTTTTCTCTCACGCGGTAAATGTATACAGAACGTTTCCGGAAGCTGTCTCGCAGATACGGATCGAGATATCCAGGGAATCAAAATCCGCCGAAAGCATGGCGCGCTGTCCCTCGGCTTCCCAGCTGATTTCAAGCCGGCTTCCCTCCGCTTTCGCGGAAATATCCGCCGACTCATGAAAGACCGCATATCCGGCGCGCATCCGCAGCAGATCGATCTGCCTTGACACCACCGGGCGCTTCAGGCCTTCCCGCACCTGCTCCACGGAGAGATTGGTGCGGTTGATTTCCTTGTGTCCGTTGGCGCCCGCGCGTTTTACCGCCTCGTGATCGTTTTTGCCCGCGAAGAGGTCCAGATACCAGATCTGGGGCTTTCCGGGCATAAACATCTGCACCGCACGCGCTAACAGAAGCCTGCGCTCATCCTCACCGATGGCGCTGAAGTAGGTGGCGTTCACCTGGTAATACATCTTTTTCTTCGCGTGCAGGTTCTTGACGCCGCCGCCCCGGCTCATCAGGATTTCAACGAGCTCATCGATCCGTTCGTCGGAAAGGAGGCCCTTCAGGTCCAGCAGCGGAATACCGTCATGGCAGCCCAGCATATTGACCGTACGGATCTTCTTTTCCAGCAGCTCACAGGCCCAGGCCGCAAGCCTTTCCGGATTCCTGCTTTCAAGCGCGTCTATCATGAGGCCCGGCAGGAAGAAATCATAAACCATGTAGCCCTTCGCGGCGACCTCCTCATGCCTGCGTTCCTCATACGCGGTATGGATTTCGGGCAGCAGTCGCAGCCCGCACGCATCCGCCATCTCCCGGATCTGCGCCAGCAGGTCCCAGGTACCCGGATCGTTGAAGAAATTCCGCTCCCCGACCTCCTTCGGCGCATAGGCAAAGGCATCCAGGCGCACAATCGCCGCGCCGTAGCCGGCCAGCTTCTTCAGTGTTTCCCGGTAATACTCCAGAACCAGCGGGGAATGGATGTTGAGGTCCATCTGCCCGAGATATTTTCTTCTCCCTTCCAGGACATTGACCACGGCGTCCCGATAAGCCCCCAGGGCACCGAAATCGATTTCCGGCGGAGTCTTCCCTTCCGCAAGCGCCTGATTCACCGTCTCAGCCAGGCGCTGTGCCGTGCCGTACTGAAGAGGCATTGCGGCCATCAGGTCCTGCGCATCCACCGGATCATAGCGGACTTCCTGGTAGAAGGTATTCCAGTAGGGGACATCGCGTCCGTCAGGCATGCGCACCATCAGGATGGGCAATCCCGGTTTCCTGAAGAACATATCACGGATGACATCGGGATCCGGTTCGATATACCCGGCTTCCGTCATGGTGCCGTGGCCCTCCCAGAAACGGTTCCAGTCGATGAAGAAATCCCTGTATTCCGAGTCGTCTCCCTTTTTCAGGATATCCTGGAACTGGTCCGACAGAACCGACAGATGGTTCAGCACAAAATCCAGCTTCAGGTCAATGCCCAGCTCCTGCAGCGCCGGAAGATCCTCGGGATCCGCGAGCGTTTCGCTGATATCATAGCTGATGATGGAGAAGCCCCTGTCCAGGTCGGTGTTAAAGATGCTCGGCAGAATGTAGAAGGAGGTAAAAGCCCCTTTCAGTTCCGGACTCTGCAGGAGCTTCACGATATCTCCGAGTTTCCCGCCCATGCTGTCCGGATAAGCGTTGAGCATGGGGCCGTATGGATTCTTATTCATAATATCCTCCTGTTCACGTATCGCAGCGCTCTGGAAGCATGCTCCGAAAGCCGACAGGGCCTGCCGCTTCAGAAGCCGCGGCGCCAGCCGGCTGCAGACAGCCTTCCCTGCTGCTTCAGGCCCGGAAAAGCCCTTTCCGGGAAGATGTTCCGGTGTTTCAGCGCATCAGCCTGCAGTATTCCTCAAAGCTTAACAGTTCACAGCTCTTGGAGACAATCAGCTTCGCCGCCTCCGCCCGCGCATCAAGTTTCCCCTGCTCGATCTCCAGCACCATGGTGGTGAACGGGCTGTCCGTCTTACCGTCGCGGTTGCGCGCCCTGCGGTGTTCCCTGGTCTCTTCGGGCGTGCTGTTGAGCAGCACCGGAATGTCGATGCCCTTCAGGAACGCGCTGTTGCCGTGCGTCCACTCGATTACAAGCACCTGCACGTTCGAGAAATCCACTTCGTCATACCAGAGGGCGTCGGGGGTTCTCCCCATGCGCTTCAGGAAAATTTTACCGGCACCGTCCAGGAAAGAGCGGATAATGTCCGAAAGCTCGTCAAAATCCTGTTCCTTTTCGGTCCCGAGGTACCCGGCGAGCGCCTCCCTGCCGTATTTCTGGTATACCGCCAGCCAGGGATATTTCTCACACAGCTTTCCTTCGGCATCCGTATCCTGCTCCCAGAGGCCGGCAAGCTCCTTTGCGGCGGCTTCGCAGTATACCTTCTCGGCCAGCATGCCGCGGATACCGCCTACCCGGAATACGCGCTGGCGCTCGGCGTCATTCTGGGCAGGGATCCTTCTGGGATAGTTATCCCCCGAAAGGGTATAGCTTCCGATGCCCGCCTGCGCAAAAAACCAGGAAAGCAGGGATGCCGTCTCGGATTTTCCGACACCCGAGCCCCCGCTGACCGCTATAACAATCTTATCCTGTGTTCTCCCGGAAAGAATATCTCCGGCAAGTCCCAGAAGCTTCGGGAAAATCAGCTCCGCCTTCCGGATATGGCCCTCTCCGATGACCACCTGGTCTCCGGGCATATCCCCGTGGGGAATCTCCTCCGGAATCTGCGGCAGTCTCCAGCTTTTTTCAAGTTCCTTCAGCTTCTTTCCAAATTCCACGCTCATGATTTTTCACCCCTCCCTAAACGGAGTTTTGTACTTTGACCTAATGGCTACGGATGACTATTTTGCAGCCACGCCTGCAAAAAGCGCAGCCGTGGGCAAAATATGTCTCCTCAAATGTCCCGGGCCTGCTTTGCAGGAAGCATTATGACAATCGGTTACAGTATATCGGCAGTCCGGCGCACATGCAACAGCTTTTGTATCCTTTTCTTTTTATTTCGTATGCCCGGACGCCGCAGTCCCGAAAAAGATTCCCACAGCCCTTTTCAGATTGCGTCCAGACGTTTCCAGTCCTCCGGATCCATGGGACGCGCCGCTGCCCGGACATTCTCCGTCAGCTGTGCGAAACCGCTCGTCCCGGCGATTGCAAACACCTTCATGGGGCTTGCCAGCACAAACTGCAGGGCCACCTGCGGAACGCTTAAGCCCGTGCGCTCTGCCAGATCCTCCGCCTGCTTCAGGCGTTCCATATTATCCTCGGAAAGATATCCCTTCAGGCCGAAGGAATCCATCACGCGCTTTGCCCCGGCTTCATCGAAGCTGCGGAAGCGTCCCGAGAGAAAACCTCTTGCGAGGCTGGAATAAGCCAGCACCGGCATGCCCGTTTTCTCATACCATGCACGGGCCATACGGTTCTCCGGGCCGGCAATCGTAACACAGCCGCCGCCCCAGGGGTCACGGACCTGTCTCGCCAGCCCGTAATTGGGGCTTGAAACGCCAAAGCCCTCCAGGCCTTTCGAAGCGGCGTAGGCATTGGCCTCCTGAATGCGCTCATTTGTCCAGTTTGAAACGCCGAACACCCGGATCTTCCCTGCCCGTTTCGCATCATTCAGCGCTTCTATAAACTCACTGACCGGTGTTTTCGGGTCATCCCGGTGCAGCAGGAAAATGTCCACGTAATCCATCTGAAGCCGCTGCAGGCTCTCGTTCAGTTCCCGCTCAATCACCCCGCGGTTGACCAGCACGCTTCCGTCAGGTCCGACATTTCCGCATTTTGTCAGAATCACAACCTCGCTCCGGTTCTTTCGCGCACGCACCCATTCCCCCAGGGCGATTTCCGCTTCCCCGTAGCCCCTCGCGCAGTCAAAGGCATTGATTCCCCAGGCGGCGGCCAGATCCAGCAGGATACTGGCATTCGCCCGCATCATAACCGGGCGGATGGCTGTCCCGAAGAAAATCCTGGATACCGGCTTTTCAATCCCCGGAATGCTGCCTTTCGGACACTTTTCAAAGGTTCCCGCTTCCATGTTCTGCAGCTGCTTCAGATAGATTGCAGCCGTATCCCGGTGTCCGATCCCGTGGGTGTCGGAGGGTGCCGCATACTCTACCGCATAGGACTGGCTGTAGCCGTCCGCAAGGCTTCTGCGTATCAGCTCGCACAGCGGAATGACGCCGCTGCCGGATAGTACGGCTTTTATGGAACGCCCGTCCGTGCAGCGCTCCCCGTCGGGGAAATCCGCGATGCGCACATCCTTCAGATGAATCCGCGCGATCCGGTCCTTCAGAAGCTCGTAAGCCTCCAGCTCGTCGGCATGCGTATCCGCAACCCGGAAATTTCCGGTGTCGAAAACAAGGCCCAGTCCCGGTACCCCGTCCAGCACGGCCTTTACGTCTTTGGCGGATGAAAGCGGTTTGAAATCATGAGGGGTATTCTCAA
The DNA here is from genome assembly GCA_946624325.1 of uncultured Clostridia bacterium. Taxonomy (GTDB): domain Bacteria; phylum Bacillota; class Clostridia; order Lachnospirales; family Lachnospiraceae; genus Anthropogastromicrobium. The sequence goes on along the minus strand of CAMOSC010000009.1, from coordinate 24,797 downwards.
AAACGACACGGATACCCAGCGGTCCGGCAAGGGAGCAGACCTTGCGGAAGCACTCCGCCGTCCTGCTTAAGAGTTCCTCCCTGGTCATTGCCGCGCAGGCTTTTCTGTCATCGGGCCCCGTTCCGCCGGGCACAACCATCAGCCATGCACAGCCCGATTCCCGGGCCAGGTCAAGCGCCGATGCCGCCAGCTTCCCAACGGTTTCCGGCGCCGTAAAAAAGGGCAGCTCCGTGATCAGGCAGCCCAGGCGGACCCCGTGCCGTTTCAGCGCGTCCAGAAGCTCCTTTCGTCCATAGAGCGCAAACTCGCTCTCCAGAATATCCGCCTCTTCATACCCGGCTTCACGGATAATCCTGCATAAAATATCCGCATCGATAATCTTTTTGATTCCTTCCCGCATCAGTGAAAAAGTCATCAGTGAAAGCTTCATATCAATCTCCTTTCCGTCCGCAGACCGAACCGAAGCTTCCTTCGGTTTCCCGCCGCAGCTCCGGAAATGGCACCTTTACGCCATTTCCGGAGTCTGGCTCTGAGCAGTACCGGAAACGATCCATAAACCGAAAAAGACCCTCAGCCCGAAAGCCAGGATCTTTTACCGTTATGAATTACTCAATTTCAACAATAATCTTCTTGTCATCGCTGGATGCCGAAGCTTTAACGAGAGTCCGGATCGAACGTGCGGTCCTTCCCTGTTTTCCGATTACCTTCCCCATATCCTGCGGATTCACTTTCAGCTGAAGGAGGATACCCTTCTCGTTCTCCGTCTCGGTAACCACCACTTCATCCGGATGATCGACAAGCGATTTTGCAATGATTTCCAGCAAGCGCTTCATATCTCTACCTCCGGGCAGGTTTCAGACTGTCGGGCGATATTACTTCTCGATTCCGGCGATCTTTAACAGCTTTGCAACGGTATCGGTAGGCTGCGCACCGGTTCCAAGCCACTTTTTGGCAGCCTCGGCGTCGATTTTGATCAGGCTGGGATCCTGATTCGGATCATAGATACCGATCTCGGCGATAAACTTTCCGTCTCTCGGTGCTCTCTCATCCGCTACGACAACACGATAGAAAGGACTCTTCTTCTGACCCATTCTCTTTAATCTGATCTTGACCATATCTTTTTTCCTCCATTTTCCTTATAATCCGAAGGGAAGCTTAAACCTTCCCCGTTTTCCCCTGCCGCCCATCATGCCGGGCAGCTGCTTCATCATCTTGCGTCCCTGCTCAAACTGCTTGAGCAGTCTTCCCACCTCCGCCTGATCCACGCCGGCGCCTCTGGCGATGCGTATTCTCCTGGAGGCATTGATGATATCGGGATTTTCCCGTTCCTTCGGGGTCATGGAACGGATTATGGCTTCGGTGCGCGCCATCTGCTTTTCGGTCACATCCATATCCGGCATGTCTTTGGCCTTCATGTTGAGACCCATACCGGGAAGCATCTTCATGATTTCTCCGATGCCGCCCATCTTTTTCATCTGCTGCATCTGGTCCAGGTAGTCGTTGAGGTTGAAGCTTGCCTTGCGGAGCTTCTGCTCCATCTCGCGGGCCTGTTCCTCGTCGACCTGCGCCTGCACCTTCTCGATGAGGCTCATGACGTCGCCCATACCGAGTATACGCGATGCCATACGATCCGGATAAAACTGCTCCAGATCGGAGAGCTTCTCTCCCATACCGATATAGAGTATCGGTTTTCCGGTCACCTGCCGGATGGAAAGCGCGGCACCGCCCCTGGTATCACCATCGAGCTTCGTCAGGATCACCCCGTCAATTCCCACCTTCTCATTGAAGCTTGAGGCGGCATTTACGGCATCCTGACCCGTCATGGCATCGACCACAAGGATGGTCTGTGTCACGGGAACCGCGTTCCGGATACGGACCAGCTCATCCATCATGTCCTCGTCAATGTGAAGACGTCCCGCGGTATCCAGCAGCACCACATTCTGATTGTGTGAAGCCGCATGCTCCACGGCTGCCCTGGCTATATCCACCGGGCTGTGGTTCTCACCCATCGTGAAAACCTCCACACCCTGCTTCTCGCCGTTGATCTGCAGCTGACGGATGGCTGCCGGGCGATAGACATCGCAGGCGGCAAGCAGAGGCTGTCTTCCCTTTGCCTTCAGCTTTCCGGCCAGCTTGGCCGCCGTAGTGGTTTTACCGGCGCCCTGGAGGCCAACCATCATGATGATCGTGATTTCGTTTCCGGGAAGGAGTTTCAGCTCCGTGGTCTCGGATCCCATGAGGGACACCAGTTCCTCATTTACGATTTTGATGACCATCTGTCCGGGATTCAGGCCGTTCATGACATCCTGCCCCACAGCCCGCTCCTGGACGGCCGACACAAAGTTTTTCACAACCCGGAAGTTCACATCCGCTTCCAGCAGGGCAATCTTTACTTCCTTCAGCGCGGTCTTGACGTCCGCCTCTGTCAGGCGTCCCTTCCCGCGAAGGCTTTTAAAGACATTTTGCAGTTTTTCCGTTAAGCTCTCAAAAGCCATGCAGTCGCATCCTTTCCGGAGACCTCTCAGATTTCCTGCAGCAGTTTCTGGCAGGCAGACTCAATCTCGGCAGGAAGGGCTTCCCCCTTCCGGGCCGCAAAGGCGCACACTTTCTGATGAAGCTCCTCCACAGACTCCCGTATGGTCAGGAAACGCTGCACAAGGTGCAGTTTCTCCTCATAACCCGCCAGGATTTTATCACAGCGGCGCACGAGGTCGTGTACGCCCTGACGGCTGATTCCCGCAAGCTGAGCCGTTTCGCTCAGGGACAGGTCCTGAAATACGATGTATTCATAGATCTGTTTCTGATGCTCGGTAAGCAGGTCCCCATAGAAATCATACAGCAATGTGCGTTCAACAATTCGTTCCACTTTGCATCACCCGATGTATCATACACGATCCGTGTCCGGATGTCAAGTATTTTTTCTTGACACACTTTCTTCGTCTTCCATGTACCTCTCAATACACAGGGCGAGCGAAAAATGCGCTCCTCCCCTTACGGCTTCGGGCCGCCGTCCATTCATTCATCGCGCTTTACGTCAAACAGCGCGCGGACAAACTGCTCCGCGTCAAATTTCTGGAGATCGTCTATCTTCTCGCCTACGCCGATGTATTTCACGGGGATACCGAGCTCCGACTGGATGGCAACGGCGATGCCGCCTTTCGCGGTACCGTCCATCTTGGTCAGGATGATGCCGTCAATCCCAGCGGCCTCCGTGAAAACCTGAGCCTGTACCATGGCGTTCTGACCGGTGGTGGCATCCAGGACCAGAAGGGTTTCCCTGTAGCACTCCGGATATTCGCGGTCGATGATACGGTTGATTTTCTTCAGCTCCTCCATGAGATTTTTCTTGTTATGGAGGCGGCCGGCCGTGTCGCAGATCAGGATGTCGATGTCCCGGGCTTTGGCAGCCTGTATGGCGTCATAGATGACCGCGGCGGGGTCGGATCCCTCCTGATGTGCGATCATGGGAACGCCGGCGCGCCTGCACCAGGTGTCCAGCTGGTCTATCGCGGCGGCCCTGAAGGTATCCGCGGCGGCAACCAGGACCTTCTTTCCGTCCTCCTTCAGCTGCGAAGCGATCTTTCCGATGGAGGTGGTCTTTCCCACACCGTTTACGCCGATCACCAGGACGACGGATTTGCGCTTTTCGTACTCATAGGCATTTTCCCCGAGATCCATCTGGCGGCAGATACTGTCAATCAGCATCTGACGGCAGTCCTGTGGGTCTTTTATATGCCTTTCCTTCACCTGTTCCTTCAGGTTGTCGAGGATCTGCTCTGTGGTTTTTGCGCCGAGGTCGCCCATAATCAGCGCTTCCTCCAGTTCCTCGTAAAAATCATCGTCGATCGCCGAAAACCCATGGAAAATGGAATCAATCCCGGATACAATATTGTCCCGGGTTTTTGTGAGGCCTTCCTTCAGGCGCTGAAATATACTTTTTTTCTTCTCAAACATCGTTTATTCCTTCCGTCTGTCCGTTCTGCCGCCGGTGCTTATGCCGTGAAATACAGGGCTTACTCCTCAGCTCAGTTCATTCTCAATCAGGTTTACGCTGACGAGGGCCGATACGCCCTTCTCCTGCATGGTAATACCGTAGAGGCGGTCTGCCGAAGACATGGTGCCCCTTCTGTGCGTGATGACAATAAACTGCGTGTGCGCCGTCAGCTTATGGAGGTAGCCCGCAAACCGACCCACGTTGGAGTCATCCAGCGCCGCTTCTATCTCATCCAGCAGGCAGAAGGGCGACGGCTTCAGGTTCTGGATGGCGAACAGCAGGGCGATGGCCGTCAGGGCCTTTTCTCCTCCCGAAAGCTGCATCATGTTCTGCAGCTTCTTGCCCGGCGGCTGGGAGATGATGGAAATGCCGGCTTCCAGTATATCCTCCCCCTCAACCAGCTCAATGGTGCCCTTTCCGCCTCCGAACAGCTCTTTGAAAACCCGGTCAAACTCCTCGCGGATCAGGGCAAACTGCTCCGTAAACTGCTCTCGCATGCCGCGGTCCAGCTCCTCTATGACATCTAACAGCATCTTTCTGGATACCTCCAGATCATCATACTGTTTTTTCATGAATTCATAGCGCTCACTGACCTCGGCATATTCCTCGATGGCGCTGACATTGACGGGGCCCAGCTTTTTTACCTGCTCCTTTAAGGCTTTGATCTCCTTTCGCAGCTCCTGCAAAGGTACGCCGTTCTCCGAGAACAGGGCTTTCGCCTGACTGGGGTTCAGCTCATATTCCGTCCAGAGATTCTCAGTCAGGTCGTTGAGGCGCTCTTCCTGTCTGTTTTTCTGATTCTCCAGCGTATTCTGCTCCCTGTCCAGGAGCCTGAGCTGTCCCGACAGCTCCTCCTGCTTCTCAAAGAAGCCCCTGAGGTCACTGTTTTTCCGCTCACGGTCCTTCGTGAGCACTTCCAGCTGCGCCACGCACGCGGTAAGCGCCTCGCCCGCCTGCACGTTTTCATCGGAAAGCGATGCGATCCTGGCATTCAGTCCCGACACCGCCTCCCGCGAATTTTCAAGATCATTGTTCAGGGATTCAAGCTCCCCGCCCTCGCCGCGCTCCTCCTCGGAGAGCCGCAGCAGTGTTTCGGAGAGGAAGGCATCCGACTGGGAAAGCCTGGCAAGCACCAGCTCCTGTTCCTGAAGGCCCGCCCGGACCTCCTTCAGCTCGTCCTGCCAGCTCTCGGACTTCGCGATGGATTCCTCCGAAGCGGTCTGCGTAAGGCTCTGATCCTTTTCAACCTGTCCGGACTCCTCCAGGACTTCGCTCCGCTTCTGCATCGCTTCCTTCACGGACTGCTCCAGAAGGAGGAGTTCCGCCCGGGTATGGCCGGCATCCCTCTGGATCTGTTCCAGCTGCTCCTTCTCGGCATCCAGGCGCATCCGCTCCGCCGTCTCCTTCAGGCGGTCATCCTCAGCATTTTGGCGAAGCTCGGAGAGCTCCCTGTCCAGATTTCCGATACTTCCGGAAAGCTGTTCAAGCCTTCTTTTCTGTTTTTCCAGCTTCTCCTTCTCCCCGGCGATCTGTTTTTCCAGCGCCTCCATTTCCCGGTTTCTGCCGAGAAGGTTGCTGCTGTTGCGGTATGCGCCGCCCGTCATGGAGCCTCCCGGATTCAGCAGGTCCCCCTCGAGCGTGACAATGCGAAGGGTCCTTTTGTACTTTGCGGAAACCCGCATGGCGTGATCAATGGTATCGGCAACGACGATTCTGCCGAGCAGGAACTCCCGTACGCTGTCGTATCTCTTTTCGGTGCGCACCAGCCCGCTCGCCAGGCCGATGATTCCCTCCTCCTTCAGCACTTCCCGCTGATGGAAGTCCTGCGTTTTCGTGATGGCATCGAGGGGAAGGAAGGTCGCCCGGCCGTGGCGGTTCTTCTTCAGGAAACCGATCAGCCGCTTTGCCGTCTGTTCGGTGTCGGTGACGATATTCTGAATACTGCCGCCGAGTGCCGTTTCAATAGCCGTTTCGTATTCCTTCTCCACATGAAACAGATCCGCGACCACGCCGCAGATACCGGGTTCCGAGCTTCTCTCCTCCATCACCCGCCGGATGGCGTTCCCGTAGCCCTCATAGCGCTCCGCGAGGTTTCTGAGGCTTTCCTGTCTGGTGAGCGAAGCCTGATGGGCCCGGCGCAGCTCGCCGTAGGCATTCTGCAGATCCTCAAACTCCCGCCGCTGCCCGCGCAGAAGCGCATCCAGCTCCGAAAGCTTCCGCCGGCCTTTCTCCAGCGTCTCCTGCCTTTTGGCAAGGGTTGCCTCGCGGCGCTTCAGCTCTTCGGAGGTCTCCTGTTCCTTTGTACCGGACTTCAGCAGGTCTCCGGTGAGCTGGGATTTCTGAATCCGCAGCTGCTCCAGTAACGTGTCGTATTTCTGAAGATCCGCCGCCAGCTCTGTTTTCCGGTTCAGCAGGCCGATCACCCTGCTCTGCCCCGAGCGGATCAATTGCTGTGCGTCAGAGAGCTTTTCCTGAAGCTCCTCTGCCCTGCGGTTGAGGATTGCCTGGCTTGACTGGGCATCATAGATCTGCCGGTTGAGTTCCTGGCGCTTTTCAGCCGTCTCCTTCCGGTTATCCGCACGCTCGCTCGCCCGCTCTTCCAGCTGGCGTTTTCTGCTCTCGGCATGTTCCGTCCGCAGCTCCTCCGTACGGATCTGCTCCTTCAGCACCAGGATCTGGCCTTCGCGCTCCTGGAGAGCGGCCTTCAGCTTCTCCTGGCGCGTTCTGACCTCTTCTATGGCCGCATCGGCGTCTGCGAGAGCCTGTTCCCCGGAGGCATACTCCTTTCTCAGGTTCTCAATATCCGCCTGCCGCGCTTCAAAGTCCCCCGTGACGATCTCGAGGCGGTCCAGGGTTTTCTTCAGGCTCTCCTCACCCTGTCTGCTTTCCAGCACAAACGCATTGATCTCCCGTTCCCGGAGGGCATCATGCAGCTTCAGATATTCCCTGGCATTCTCGGACTGCTTCTGCAGGGGACCGACGCGCTGTTCCAGTTCGGACATGATATCCGTCAGGCGCACCATGTTTTCCTGCTCGCTCGTCAGCCGCTTCATGGCCGCATTCTTGCGGTACTTGTATTTGACGATGCCGGCGGCCTCGTCAAACAGCTCCCTGCGCTCATCGGGCTTAGTGCTCAGGATCCGGTCAATCTGGCCCTGGCCGATGATGGAGTATCCCTCCTTGCCGATGCCGGTGTCAAAGAAAAGCTCATTGATGTCGCGCAGCCTGCAGGGAGTCTGATTCAGCATGTACTCGCTCTCACCGGAACGGAATACCCTTCTGGTAACGGTAACCTCGTCAAAATCCACATTCAGGACATGGTCGGAATTGTCGAAGGTGATCGCCACCGAGGCAAACCCCTGCGGTTTCCTCTGCTCGGTGCCGGCAAAAATAACGTCCTGCATGCTGCTTCCGCGCAGCTGCTTGGCGCTCTGTTCGCCCAGAACCCACCGCACCGCGTCGGCCACGTTGCTTTTCCCGCTGCCGTTTGGACCCACAATACCGGTGATTCCGTTGTGAAATTCAAACAGGGTCTTGTTTGCAAACGATTTAAAGCCCTGTATCTCAATGCTTTTCAGGTACATGTTTCCCTCGTCTTTTCACGCAGCATCAGAATGGTCTTATAAGCCGCGACCTGCTGGGCCGCCTTCTTGGTATGTCCGACTCCGTCGCCGTACGGAACTGTTCCGATGAAGGTGCGGACACAGAAGCGCTTGTCGTGATCCGGCCCTTCCTCTGACACCAGCTCATAGGACAGCGGATCCGCAAACTCCTTCTGGACGATTTCCTGAAGGATTGTTTTGCTATCATAAAAGAGCTTCTTGCTGTCAAGGTCATTCAGGATGAACTTCATGACAAAATCTTTTGCATTAGCAAAACCACCATCCAGGTAGATCGCCCCGATCAGCGCTTCCATGGCATCCGACGTAATGGACGCCCGGTGCCTTCCCCCCGTTGATTCCTCCCCCCGTCCAAGCCGCAGAAAGCTTCCGAGCGAAATGGCATCCGCGCAAAGGGCAAGCGTGGGCTCACAGACAATGCTTGCCCGCAGCTTTGTCAGCTCCCCCTCCGGATATTTCTCATGCTGGCTGTAAAGAAAATCACTGGAAACCAGTTCCAGCACCGCATCCCCGAGAAACTCCAGGCGTTCGTTGTCGTGCCGCTTCCCGGCAAAATGCTCGTGCGCGTAGGAGCTGTGCGTCAGGGCCAGTTCAAGCAGGGACGGATCATGGAAATGATAACCGATAATCTCCTCCAGTTTGTTCACCGTATTTCCCCTTTCTATGGCATGCGCCTGTCCGTTTCCAGAAGAAAAGGACAGGCGTCGCAATCATTTTATATGGAAACGCCCGTTCAGACGTTCCCTTCGGAACCGTATGCGGAAAACGCGGTCACCCTGCCCGTCCGGCTTAAAACCTTCCTTCGCAGGCTGCCCGGGTTATCCGGCTGCGGTTTCTTATGCTTTTGCCCCGCGGATGGCATTCACGGCATCCTCCACCGTCTCGATGCTCTCCACCGCATCCTCGGGAATCTCAATATCAAACTCCTGCTCGATTCCGAGAACGATCTGGAAAACATCCAGGGAATCCGCCCCGAGATCCTCCTTGAAGCTCGTCTGAGGCGTAATCCCGTCCTCGTCAATTCCCATGGCATCCGCAATAATCGCTTTCAATTTTTCAAATTCCATGTGATACCTCCTCTCAGAACACCGTTTTGTACTTGAACCTGATGGCCGTAGATGACTGTTTTGCAGCCACAACCGGCTAAATTTCCGCCGTGGCAAAAGTTCCGCTGTGGGCAAAAGTTCTGTCGTGGACAAAAGTTCCGCCGTGGGCAAAATATGTCTCCTCCCGGAACACCGTTTGCACTGTGACTTTATGGCTGCGGATACCTGTTTTGCACCCCTGTCCGCAAACAGCGGCAGGTGCGGAACAGTTCTCTGATCTCTCCTTGCATTGCGGGAACGCCCGCATCAGGGCTGGCCGGCAAGGCGTTCTTCAATCATTTCGGCAATATTCTGCTCTTTAAACGTTATACACTGCAAAATGGCGTTGCTGACTTCCTTTGCTGTGGAGCTTCCGTGTGCCTTGACCACAAGTCCTCTCAGCCCGAGAAGCGGTGCTCCGCCGTACTCACTGGAATCAAATTTCCTGACAACCCCCTTCAGGGAAGGCTTTGCCAGCATACCGCCGATTTTTCCGGTAAAACTGCTCATCATGGCCTTTTTGATTTCCTTAATCAGCGCGGTTCCCACACCCTCGTAAAGCTTGAGGATGATGTTCCCGACAAAGGCCTCCGTTACAAGCACGTCCGCGGCGCCGTAGGGGATATCCCTGGCCTCAACGCTGCCGACAAAACGGATTCCCGGGCAGGCCTTAAGCAGCGGGAAAGCCTCCTTCACGAGGGCATTCCCCTTTTCCTCCTCGGCGCCGATGTTGACTATACCGACCGACGGCTCTTGAATGCCCATGGCATTTTCCATATAGACGGAACCCATCTGGGCAAACGATACCAGGTCCTGGGCCTTCGCATCGACGTTCGCGCCGCAGTCAATCAGCAATGATACGCCCTTTACCGTAGGGATCAGCGGGGCCAGCGGGGCCCTGCGCACGCCGCGCACCCGGCCGGCCAGCAGCTGTCCGCCCACAAGCAGCGCACCGGTGCTGCCGCAGGACACGAAGGCATCGGCCTGAAGGTCATGGACCATACGGAGCCCTACCACAATGGAGGAATTCTTTTTATGGCGGATTGCCTCGACGGGCGGCTCCGCTGTCTCAATCACTTCGGTGGCGGGCACTATGCTGAGTCGTTCCGGTACGCCCCCGTGTTTCTTAAGCTCTTCCTGCAGCTTCTCCTCAACACCGACGAGCGTAATCTGAATATCCTTGTTTTTCGAAAGCGCGTCAAGCGCTCCTTCAACCATGCAGGAAGGCGCGTTATCGCCGCCCATGCCGTCCAGTGCAATTCTTACCATATTCAATAACCTCCGAAACGCAAAAGTGCCTTGCACAGGGCAGGGCACTTGTTACGATCAGTCTTCCACAGAAATGATCTCTCTCTTATTGTAAGAACCGCAGGCCTTGCAGACTCTGTGCGGAAGCGTCAGTGCACCGCACTTGCTGCACTTAACCAGATTCATGGTTCCCATCTTCCAGTTCGCCCTGCGTTTGTCTCTTCTTGCCTTAGAGGATTTGTTCTTCGGACAAATAGACATGATCCCACCTCCTTTTACCGAAGCCGTGCTTCGTCATTTACAGCCTGATCCGATATCAGGAACCGTTCTCTCCGCCTCCCTGAAACAGGTCACGGATCAGAGCCATTCTTGGATCCGGCTCAAAAAGGTCACAGCCGCAATCCCTGATATTTCTGTTGCAGCCGCATTTCGGGCAGATCCCGAGGCAATCCGGTTTGCACAGAACCTTCATAGGCATATTTACATACAGCTCTTCGCTGACCAGCCGGTCAACATCAAGCAGATGGTTCAGGACGAAAGGCTGCTCGTCCGTCGCCTCCGTGTCTTCTTCCCCTTCATTCGCGGTTTCAATCCTGTGCTCAAAGCTCAGGGTGAACGGATATGCCACAGGTGTCAGACATCTGCCGCAGGGGATTTCCAGGGTGAGACGGGCACTTCCGGATATGCTGAGCACACCGCCGCCTTCGCCGGTAACCGTAAGCTGAACCGGAAGGGCCTCCGAAACCGGATACTGCTCTCCGTTCCAGCACACCTCCTTCTGTTCAAAGGGGACTTCCATCTCCTTTGTCAGACCGGCCGCTGAAAAAAACTCCGTCAGATCTATCTGCATGCAATCCTCCTGTCATCCCGTAAAAAGTACGGGGACACTGACACATACTCAAGTATTATATCGAAACAGCCCGTGTTTGTCAACCGGATTTTTCAGGAAACAGGCGGACAGGCGCAAAAACCGTCTGCCGTCTTACTGTGCCTGCGCCTGTACCGCGGTGATGGCAACCACACCGACGATATCCTCTGCGCTGCAGCCTCTCGACAGGTCGTTTACGGCAGCTCCGATTCCCTGCGTGATAGGTCCGTAGGCCTCTGCCTTTGCAAGGCGCTGAACCAGCTTGTAGCCGATGTTTCCGGCATCCAGGTTCGGGAAAATCATGACGTTTGCCTGACCGGCAACCGGGCTTCCCGGAGCCTTGGAGGCGGCAACGGAGGGAACCACCGCCGCGTCAAACTGCAGCTCGCCGTCCAGAAGGAGATCCGGATACTGCTCATGGGCGATTGCCACCGCATCCGTAACCTTGGTCACCAGGTCGTGCTTTGCACTGCCCTTGGTGGAATGAGACAGCATGGCCACCTTGGCCTTTGCTCCGGTAAGCAGTTCAAAGCTCTCCGCGGAGGACTGGGCAATGGCTGCAAGCTCTTCCGGATTCGGATCCTGTACAAGGCCGCTGTCCGCGAAGAGGAACACGCCGTGCTCGCCGTACTCGCAGTCCGGAACCACCATCAGGAAGAAGGCGGAAACCAGCTTAACGCCGGGCTTTGTCTTGATGATCTGCAGGCAGGGACGAAGCGTATTCGCCGTGGAATGGCAGGCTCCGGAAACCATACCGTCAGCATCGCCGGCCTTGATCATCAGGCATGCATAGTAGGCAAAATCGCTCAGGGCGATCTTTCTTGCCTCTTCCTCGGTAAGGCCCTTTTTCTTTCTCAGCTCCACGAAAAGATCGATATACTGCTGGGTTTTCTCATAGGTGGCGGGGTCGATAATGGTAGCACCCTCTGTATTGAATTCCTTTCCGAACTCCTCCACTTCCTTCGGTCCTGCAAGAATGATCAGGTTTGCAATATCCTCGCGGAGAATCTGCTCAGCCGCCGCCCAGGTTCTTCTGTCCATGGATTCCGGAAGAATGATTGTTTTCTTGTCAGCTCTCGCCCTTACCTTAAGGCTCTCAATAAATCCCATGTTTTCTCCTTTCCGCTTTCCGCGCCTGAGCGCGGAGCATACCCTTCCTCTGCAGGAATGAACCGCGTATATTATAGTACAAACCTTGCCAACTGGCAAGCGCGTTTTACGGTGATACGCAAAAAAGAGCCGGATATCCGTGCTGCGCCTGCCCATGAAAGCTCTCCCGGCGCGTTATCCAGCCAGGACCTTTTCCAGCGCACGCATCAGCTGCGAGATGGCGGCTCCCAGGATCAGAAAAGTTCCGATCGGAAGCCCCGTTCTCCCGAAGCGCATCAGCGCGGCTCCCGCCGCAAGGGCCATCGCCGCGGCCACTGCCTCCGGAAATGCGCCGAATCCCATCCACAGCCCCAGAATTGCCGCAAGGTACACGTCTCCCCTGCCCATTTTCCCCCGGAAGAGCCGATACGGGATCAGGAAAAGGAGAAACCCCGCCGCAAACCCGGCCAGGCAGTCCGGGGCCGCATTTTCCCCCAAAAGCCTGAGCCCTCCAAGCACCAGAAGAAGCAGCAGTTCCCGCCTCGACAGTCTCCTGCTCTGCCAGTCCTGCATGGCAAGCCGGGCAAAAAGCAGCATGGCGGTAAAAGAAAAAAGCGGCATAAAAAAACCTGCCGGCGCTTTGATCATCAAATTCATCGCAGTACTCCCATGCGTATTCTCTGTGATCCGGACCGGCAGGTCCGTTTTTCATGCTGCGGCGGCGCGCATCCGCGCTGCCCTTAACCTTCTGTTTCTTCCGCTCCCGTCAGCAGCTCCCCTGCGTAGGGCAGGCTTTCAATCCAGTTGCAGAAAGTATGCCACTCCTGCAGCTTGTGATCATGCCGGGAATGATAAATATTGATCAGGGTCTCGTAATTCAGGGTGAGGGTCCGCTTCTGGTTATAGCTCGAGGGGAGCAGCTGGATGAGGTCGTACCAGTCCTCCTTCGATTTCGTTTCCAGATAGCGTTTCCGGATTTCCTCCAGCTTCTCCACGATACCCTCCATAAACGACCGCGTACCCGCCGTCATATGGTCTGTGGAGAAATCATCCATGGAAAAAGACCTGCTGTGGATTTTGTGCATGGTGCTCGTGGAATTGGCAACCGTCGCCACTTTATAGGTGTCATATTCCTTCCACCAGTAAAGGGGTGCCGTGACATCCATGCACACAAATACCATTCTCAGGAATTTTCTGTGATCCGAGCCGGCGCGCACCAGGCGCACGGCAAGATCCAGGTCATTCGGCCCGAAATGAAAGTTGCCCTCGGCATCTGTCGTACTGTCCATGCGCTTCCAGCTGTTCATGGGGTTCCTTGCTCCGCGAACGGCATTTTCAAAATTCATGACTGAAGTATTCTCGATATGCAGCATTGCCTGTACCCGCTTTCTTTGCATTCCTGTTCCTGTAGAGAGTTTGTATATTGTACCACGCCATCCAGGCGCTGTCAACAGCGGGAAGCCATTGCTTCGCGCAGGAACCCGGCAGGCGTAAAAGCCGCTGCGGCTTCCACATCTGCCGGGTTCCGGATAAAAGCAGCCGGAGGCTGCGAATGTTCTCCTGCGGAATCGGGTGGCGGATGGTTTTCCACCCACCCGATCCTGAAACTGTACGTTCCCGGAGCTTCGGTTTACAGCCCCTGGATATCCTCCCTGCTGACGAGCTTAATGCCCGCCTCCGTGAGAATCTGCTCCACTTCCTCGTTATCCCTGACGCGAAGCACCACGCAGGCGTTAACGTCGCTCTTCACGATAAAAGCATAGAGATACTCAATATTCACCTGATGATCCGCCAGGATCCGCAGAACCTCCGAAAGGCCGCCCGGAGAATCCGGAATGTAAACGCCCAGGACTTCCGCAACGGATGTGATGCATTGCTCCTGATCCAGTACGTTCTTCGCTTTCTCCGTATCGTCCACAATCATTCTCAGGATGCCGAAGCCTTCGGAATCGGCTACATTGAGCGCTCTGATATCGATTCCCGCTTTCCCCAGGGCTTCCGTAACACTGAGGGTCGTTCCGAACCGGTTTTCCGCAAAAACCGAGAGCTGTTGAATTGTCATGGTGAACCTCCTGTGATAAATATGAAAACAAATGTTACGGTATCATTGCTGATAAGAAACCATTTCCGGAGTTGCGGCGTGTTCGCCGCATGCAAATCCGGGAAAACCCGCAGAAGGCTGTTTATCCCTTGTAAAGATTTCTGCGGTCGATGACGCGCACGGCCTTTCCTTCGCTCCGGATAATGGACTTCGGCTCCACTATGCTGACCTTTGCATAGATTCCCAGCATGGATTTCAGAGCATCCACGATCTCCTTTTCCCTTGCTGACAGCGTTGACATATCGTCGGAGAACAGCTCGGGAGTGATTTCGACTTTAACTTCAATGGTATCGCTGTGATTGACGCGGTCCACGATGATCTGATAGTTCGAGGTAAGGCCCTTCTGGAGCAGAACCGTCTCGATCTGGCTCGGGAATACATTGACGCCCTTGACGATCAGCATGTCGTCGCTTCTGCCCAGAGGCTTCGTCATCTTGACATGCGTGCGTCCGCAGGAGCATTTCTCGCGGCTCAGAATGCAGATATCCTTGGTGCGGTAGCGCAGCAGCGGGAACGCTTCCTTGGTAATGCTGGTGAACACGAGCTCACCCTTGGAGCCTTCCGGAAGCACCTCGCCGGTCGCCGGGTCAATCACCTCCGCGATAAAGTGGTCCTCATTGATATGCATGCCGTTCTGAGCACTGCACTCAAACGCAACACCCGGGCCGGAAATCTCGGTCAGCCCGTAAATATCATAAGCCTTGATTCCGAGCTTCTGCTCGATATCGTGCCGCATCTCCTCGGTCCAGGCTTCCGCGCCGAAAATGCCCGCCTTGAGCCTGATCTGGTCCCTGAGTCCCCTCTCGATGATGCTCTCTCCCAGATAAGCCGCATAGGAGGGGGTGCAGCAGAGGATCGTGGCCTGCAGATCAATCATAAACTGAATCTGACGGTCCGTATTTCCGGAGGACATGGGCAGGGTCAGGCAGCCCACCTTGTGGGAACCGCCGTTTAAGCCGGGACCTCCGGTAAACAGTCCGTATCCGTAGCAGACCTGGCAGACATCCTCCTTCGTACCGCCGACAGCCGTAATAGCTCTGGCACAGCACTCCTCCCACAGGTCCACATCATGCTGCGTATAGAATGCCACCACGCGTCTTCCCGTTGTACCGCTGGTAGACTGGATTCTGACGCAGTCTGAAAGGGGACGGGCCATAAGGCCGTACGGATAGGCGTCGCGCAGATCGTCCTTGGTCAGGAACGGAAGCTTGTACAGATCCTCCACAGACTGGATATCCTCCGGCTTCACGCCCTTCTCATCCATTTTTCTGCGGTAATACTCCACATTGTCATAGACATTGCGGACCTGCTTTACAAGCCGCTCATTCTGCCAGGCCAGGATCTGCTCCCGCGAGGCGGTTTCAATTTCCTCCTGATAAAAAGGTCCCATTTTGCAATTCCTCCTTGTCTGGGTCCCGGAGATTCACGATACTGCTGCGGTTACTGTTCAGATCCAGACTCCAGAAATGGCGAAAGCAGCCATTTCTGGAGTTGTGGCGTGCTCGCCAGATGCAACTCTGCGGAGAATCACGGATTTCCGCCAGCGGAATCCGTGATTCTCCACAGAGTTGCGCCTGGCTCTGAACAGTAACATGCTACCGAAAAATCCTTACTACTGCAACAGCGGTACGCCGCGGGAAAAGCTCCCGCCCGCCCATCGATTTATTTCTGATAATGGTAGCCGAGAGAAAACGCCTTCCGGTTGAGCTCCACAAATTTCGGGGCAACGGTTTTCTCAATCGCCTGAATCCATTTATCATACGGTATATCAAAATATTTGGCCACCCTTGCCATCAGGACTATGTTTGCGGCTTTCGGGGAACCGGCCTCCTCCGCGAGGGCCAGGGCGTCGATGGCATCCACCGCGGCCCCGGTTTTCTGCATTTCTTCCAGAACATCCGCAGGATATTCGGCTGCGCCGATTATGACGGGCATGGGATCAATCATCTGGGTATTGACTACAATGGTCCCGCCCTTTTTCAGCCGCGAAAACCATCTGGCCGCCTCAATCCGCTCAAAGGAAACGATAATGTCCGCTTCACCGTCCTCAATAATGGGTGAGCTGACGCGCTTTCCGAACCGCACATAGGTTTCGACGGATCCGCCCCGCTGGCTCATGCCATGGACCTCGGATACCTTGACATCGTACCCCTCATCCACCAGAAGGCGCCCGAGGAGCTTGCTGGCAAGCAGGGATCCCTGGCCGCCGACTCCGACGATCATGATGCTCTTTGTATCTGTCATGCCTCTCCCTCCTTTACAAACGCGCCAAACGGGCAGATCTGGCTGCAGACCTCGCAGCCTACGCAAAGCGTGCGGTCAATCTGCGCTTTTCCGTCCCGGAAGCTGATAGCCGGGCACCCGAATTTCATGCACTTTTTACAGCCCCTGCAATCTTCCCGGGAAACGTGCAGCGGAGTTTTCGGCCTGACATACTTGAGCAGTACGCACGGCCTCCTGGAGATAATCACGGAGGGTTCCGGAGCGGCAAGCTCCTCCGTAAGCGCATCCTCGCAGGCTTTCAGGTCATAGGGATCTACAACCCGGACACGGTTGATTCCGACCGCGCGGCAGAGCGTTTCCAGATCAATCTTTGCGGCGGGATCCCCTTTTATATTGTAGCCTGTAGTCGGATTCTGCTGATGACCCGTCATGCCCGTGATGGAATTGTCCAGGATAACCACCGTGGAATTGGAGGCATTATAAGCTATATTGATCAGACCGGTAACACCCGAATGGATAAAGGTGGAATCTCCGATCACCGCAACGCTCTTTCCTTCCGCCTCGGCTCTGCGGGCCTTATTGAAGCCGTGCAGCCCCGAAACGGAAGCGCCCATGCAGAGTGTGCTGTCCAGCGCGGACAGCGGTGCCTGGGCTCCGAGAGTATAGCAGCCGATATCACCGAGTACCGTGAGCTTCTTCTTTGCCATGGCATAGAACATCCCGCGGTGCGGACAGCCGGCGCACATCATGGGCGGACGGGCCGGAATCTCACGGGACAGCTTCCCGGCTTCCGGATTCTCCAGACCGAAGACTTCCCGGACGGTTTTCTGCGAGAATTCGCCCAGCATGGAGAAAAGCGCCTTTCCCGTAACCTCGATTCCCAAAGCCCGCACGGCATTTTCCAGGAACGGATCCAGCTCCTCTACGACATACAGCTTCTGTACCTTTGCCGCAAATGCCCGGATTTTTTTCTCCGGGAGCGGATAAACCATCCCCAGCTTCAGGACGCTGACCGACTCCCCGAATGCTTCACGCACATACTGATAAGCGGTTCCGGAAGTGATAATACCGATTTTATCGTCGTAAAACTCTTCCCGGTTGAAAGACGCCGTTTCCGCATACTCCGAAAGCCTCTCCGTCCTCTCTTCGACAAACGGATGCCTTTTCTTTGCATAGGCGGGCATCATGATATATTTTTCCGGATGCTTTTCATAGGGTTTAACGGGGCATTCCGTGCGCGCGGACGTCTCAACGATGCTCTGGGAATGGGCTATCCTGGTACAGGTGCGCAGAAGCACCGGCGTGTCAAACTGCTCGGAAAGCGCGAAAGCCGTTTTGGCGAATTCCAGGCACTCCATCGAATCCGCCGGCTCCAGCATCGGAAGCTTTGCGGCACGCGCATAATTCCTGGAATCCTGTTCATTCTGGGAGGAATGCATGCCCGGGTCATCCGCCACGCAGACGACAACTCCGCCCGTCACCCCGGTATAGGAAAGCGTGAAAAGCGGATCAGCCGCAACATTCAGTCCCACATGCTTCATGCAGCATGCAGCCCGCATCCCACCGAGGGATGCCCCGAAGGCGGCCTCCAGCGCTACCTTTTCGTTCGGCGCCCATTCGCAGACAATCTCATCATATTTCGCCGCAAACTCCGTGATCTCCGTGCTGGGCGTTCCCGGATAGCTGGATACGAACCCGCATCCGGCTTCATACAATCCCCGCGCTACGGCGGCATTACCGATCAGTAATTCTTTCACGTTTCCGCTGTCCTTTCATGTCCCGGCAGAGACCGCGTTCATTCAAACCGCCGCTCCCCTGCCTGTTTTCCGGCCGCCCCCGGCGGCGGGAAGGCCGTACAGTCCGTCTGTAAAAGGCCTTCCGAATTAGTATAATCAATCGCGGTGGATTTGTCAATTAAAATACTTTGATTCTTTAGCGCGGTGATGCGGAGCATTGCCCGGATCAGTTGCAATGCCTGCGGACAGCCGCAGCTTCATTGAATAGGAACAGGTTCATTCTTGCGGTAATGCGGGGCATTGCCCGGCTTCCCGCACAAAAACGGCTTCCCCGAAAAAAGTAACGCCTTTTTTCCATTGTGGCGGCAGATATGATGTGGTATACTGAAAGAAATCATTTGCGTTTCCTTCAGAATCGTTAAGGAGGTTTGTATGAAGCTGAAGAAAAGACTGATTGCACTTTCCACAGTCCTGATGCTGTCCGGAATATCCGCAGTTTATGCGCAGGAGCCCGGGGAAACCGCCTCAGAACCGGCGGATTTTACCGAGACCCCGCAGCTTGCGGGCGGATGGCAGGTTTCCGAAAATCCGGAAATACCCGAAGAACTATCTGAACTGTTCCAGGATACCATGGCAAGGCTGATGGGTGTCTCCTATGAGCCGGTTGCCTTCCTGGGAAGTCAGCTGGTTGCAGGGAAAAACTACTGTTTCCTGGCGCGTGCCAGCCTGGTCTATCCCGGTTCGATTCCCTACTATACAGTCGTTTCCATCTATGAGGATCTGCAGGGAAACACCTCGGTTCTGGGCATCACCGACCTGGATATCGCCGGTATGTCGAATCTGGCGGAGGGCGGTGAATATATTCCCGAAGAGATTCCGAAAACCGCTGACGAGCTCCTCATGGGCGGATGGCAGGCAGATGATTCCGCCGAGCTGACCGAAGAACTCACGGACCTTTTTGAGCGCACCACCGGAATGCTTCTCGGCGTAGATTACATGCCCGTTGCCCACCTTGCGTCCCAGGTTGTTGCCGGTACCAGGCACTGCTTCCTGTCCCAGGCGCGTACGGTCTATCCCGGCGCAGAGCCTTCCTATTATCTTGTTTATATATTTGAAAGTCCCGATGGCAAAGAGGCGGAGGTGACCGGTACTATGGTCTTTGATCCGGCCGCGCTCTCAGAGCTCGCCACGGAGGAAGAACCGATCACGGAAGAGGAAGCGATGACGGAAGAAGAACCGGTCACGGAAAAAGAACTGATAACGGAAGAAGAGCCTGTCACGGAAGAGGAGCTGATGACGGAAGAAGCCGTCGAGCCGGCGCCTGCCGGATTCGGAGGCGTCCTCGGCGGATGGAGCATACCCGAGCGTTTTGAGATCGACGAGGAGCGCCAGCATCTGCTGGATGCCGCCCTCTCCACCCTCTTGGGAGCCGATTACCAGCCGGTCGCATACCTTGGCAGCCAGATAGTTGCCGGTAAAAACCACTGCTTCCTGTGCGTCACAACCCCCGTGGTACCGAACGCCGTTCCGCACTATACGCTCCTTTACCTCTATGAAAACCTCTCCGGAGAAGTCCAGATTCTCAATATCGCGGATATTGACATCGCGGCTTATTCCCAGCCCGAGGCGGAGTAACCCGCACATTCTGAATTGCTGTACCGCCGATATCCATAAAAACGCGGCTGCGGAAAATGTCAACCGACATTCTTCCGCAGCCGTGTTTGCATGTACCTGTTCAGAGCCAGGCGCAGATCTGTGCGGACGCATGGATTCAGCTGGCCGAAATCCATGTTTTCGCTCAGATTTGCATCTGGCGAGCACGCCGCAGCTCCAGAAACGGCATCGTTTCGCCATTTCTGGAGTCTGGCTCTGAACAGGTACAATCTGTGCAGGTTCATGGATGCCTCTGTCAATAATTCATGATTCGCCACGGATTTGCAGCCGGTGAGCACGCCGAAGCGCCTGCAATATCCGGCCCGGCCATTGCCGGTATAACCCCGGAACAGGCGCCGGCGCTTCAGCTTCTCCCGGTGGACCCGAAACCGCCCCGGTCAACATCCGAGAGATGCTCCGTCTCCTCAAAGCACAGCTGCGGCTGGTTCCTCATGATCCTGAACTGGCAGATCCGGTCATTGACATGGATTTCGGTATCGCGAAGCGCGTAGGCCGAAAAATACCACTGGTCGTTATCCCCGCAATAGGACTGATCTACCACGCCCATGTGATTCGTCTGGATCAGCCCGAAATTTTTAAAGGTACTGCTGCGCGGGACGATATGCGCCTCATATCCTTCCGGAAGCTTCATGGCAACGCCCAGCGGAATCAGGCGGTATTCGCCCGCCTTCATACGGACCTCTTCCGCCGCGCGCAGATCCACCCAGTCGGATTTGCCGCCGATATAAGCCAGTCTTTCAATCCGGTCGCTCAGGTACCGGACCTGAATACGTTCTGTCTCCAATTTCCTTCTCCTCCCGAAACGTAGTTTCGCACTTTGACCTTATGTCCACGGATGACTATTTTGCAGCCACGCCTGAAAAGGCGCAGCCGTGGGCAAAATATGTCTCCTCCCCATACGAAGCAGTACCCTGACCTGCCGGCTGCGGATGACTTGATTCAGCCATGACTGCGTTGAAGCATTTTCCTCTCACACGCCCTGATTAGATGCTCCGTAAGGATCATGGTGGTGACGCTGCCAACGCCGCCCGGCACAGGTGTCAGGAGCACATCCCTCTCCGCAAACGAGTCCGCCGCGACATCACCGCACATACTGCCGTCTTCCCGCACATGAATCCCGATATCCAGGATACAGGCTTCATCCGATGCGAAGGATCCGTCTACGAGTCCCGCCTTTCCCGCGGCAGCAGCCAGAATATCCGCATCCCGGCAGACCGCAGCCAGATTCTCCGTACGGGAATGGCATATGGTTACCGTACAGTGTTCCGCCAGTAACAGCATTGCAAGCGGTTTCCCGACAACCAGGCTTCGCCCGATCACCACCGCGCGCTTTCCCGTCAGATCCGGAATGGCTGTCTTTAACAGCCGGAGAGCCGCCTCCGCAGTACAGGGGGCAAAGCCTTCCGAAGCCCCCATGAACAGCTTCGCCATATTCTGCGGGGTAATCCCGTCCACATCCTTATCCGGATCCAGCAGGGCAATGACAGCGCTTTCATCCAGATGACGCGGCAGCGGACGCAGCAGAAGGATTCCATCAACAAGCGGATCGGCATTGAGCTTCCCGAAGGCGTCCAGAAACGTCTCCAGCTGCACATCCTCCGGGAAGGATACCGAAACCAGCTCCGCCCCAAATCCGGAAAGCCGTTTCGCGGCTCCCCGCTCATAAGACAGGTCATCCGGCCTTTCCCCTACCCGCACCACTGCCAGTCTGGGAGCCCGCGGCAGCGCCTGTGCACGCTTCAGAAGCATTTCTCTGTTCGCGCGGATATAATCCGTTCCCTTCAGCAATTTCATGGCCAGCCCTCCGCCCTTTACTCTGAAAAGGCCTCCCCAGGAGGCCTGTGTGTAACCTGCGCCGCCGGGCATACAGGTTATTCCGAAACAGCCCCGCGTGGAGCCTGTGTATCCTGCGCCGCGAGGCATGCGAATTACTCCCGAAACTACCCCCGCTGAGGCCTGTGTATCCTGTACCGCGCAGCATGCAGGTTAGTTTCCCGGAGCAAGCCGGTCCGTTACCCTTGCGTAAATCCGCCCGGCAGTATCATTCGCAGATTTCAGAAGTGCTTCTCCTTCCCCCTGCATGCGTGATGCCGTCTCCCGGTCCTTCATGGCTTTCGTGTTGATGAGGACATTCAGGAAGCTTGCCTGAGCCGCTGCCGCTGCCAGGGAAGCCCCGGCGCCCACATCGCTGCAGGCAAGTACCGAGCCCTTCCGTTCAAGTTCTTCCAGGCCTTCCAGACAGCGGCATGAGAGACGAAGCACCTCCAGGGGCACCGCACAGGCCCCGGCCAGCGCCTGCTCCTTCCGGATTTCAAGCGCCCGTTCCTCCTCCGGCGAAGAGCAGCTCTTCACCTTGTACAGACCGGCAAGGGGTTCAAAGGCCTCGGCATCCTTCCGCATCAGCCCGGCAAGACCCGACCGCAGTTCTTCCATGGAGGCCGCCAGCCTCTTGATATCCGTCTCATAGGCGGCGTACTTTTTCTTTCCCGCGGTCAGGCTGCACACCATGCCGCCCAGACCCGCCCCGATTGCTCCCGCCAGGGCAGCGGCCGCTCCTCCTCCGGGAACGGGTGCTCCGGAAGAAAGCCGGGACAGAAAATCATTGATAGAGAGTTCCGTCATAAATATCCTCTTCTTATTTCTTTCCGCTTCGGAGTCTGATCAGGTAAACCACCAGGCAGAGTATAACCGCAAGCAGAATGATTCCGACAATCAGTGCCGCCGCAAGCGCCGGTTCACGGCGAATGGTCTCCGAAAAACTTTCCGGAGAAAAACCGGAAAACACCTTTCGAACGGAATTTGTCAGCGTATCCGCCGTATCCTTCACCTCGGAAACCGCGTGATCCACCAGTGCATTTCCGGAAGGCCCGGAGCGATCCGGTGCAGATGGCGCGGCAGTCAGAACCACGGTTTCGGGTTCTCCGGGATAGGTCGTCTCCGGGACTGATTTGCTTTTTTCTTCAGCCGTCTCCTCCTCAGCAGTATCCGCCGCGGAAGACTGCTCCTTTTCCGGATCCGTCCCGGACAGCCCTGTTTCGGAAAGATCCCCGGATTCCGGTTCCGTCAACGCGCTTTCGTCCTCATCTGTCAGGTCTTCCGGTTCTTCTGCGGCAGAATCCGTTTCGGCAGGCTCTGTCTCCAAAGCTTCGCTCGTGGGTTCCTGCGGTTCCAGAAACTCCGTCTTGATATAGCCGGTCTGGTCCCCCCGTGATACACGGCTCCAGCTTTCACTGTAGCCGACGCGCAGAATCTCCTCTCCCGACTTCAGGACATCCAGGACCTCCGCCCCCGTGGAGGGCGATCTGCGGATCCTCACGTCGGAGACAGCCCTGACCGTCTCGCTGCGTTCTTCAAAAGACAGCCCCGCTGTGCCGGAATCGGGCACAAGGTTATTCAGCAGCCAGTCCAGAAGCTCCGCATAAGCCGCAAGGTGTTCCCGGAAGCGGTTTCCGAAGGTCTGATTGTAAAATGCCAGACTTTCATAAGCAGCCACGTGCATCATTTTGCCGTCGGCCACCGCCGGATTGTCCGTCTGATAGAAATTCGTCATCGGACCGCCGTTCCAGTTGGACGCCTCGCAGTACAGATACGGGATTCCCGCCGCATTAAAGGCTTCCTGGTCGCTGGCGGTCTGCTTGCTCGGCGCAGGGAATTCCGGATTCACATCCGGATGGGTGGACATGGCAAGCCCCAGGCTTTCGGCTGCTTCAAGGGCCTGCTCCACAACCCAGGTGCGGACAATCGTTCCGTTTTCCGCGCTTCCTCCGTACAGATACATATAATCGCCGGCGCCGATCGTGTCCAGATTGATCATGCAGAGAATCCTAGCACGCTCCTCGGCGCTCAGCTGTTCCACGTAATATTTGCTCCCGACGCATCCAGGCTCCTCGGCGGAAAACAGCACAAAGCGGATGGTAAAGGGATACATGCCTCCCGCGGAGACCCTCGCAGCAGTCTCAAGGAGGACTCCCACACCGCTGGCATTGTCATCCGTTCCCCGGGTCAGAACCGAATCATAGTGCGCTCCCACCACGATCACGCGGTCGCTCTCACCCCGTTTGGAAAAATAAATATTCTCCCCATTAATCACGTATTCCCCGAGCGGGACCGAGAACGGCTGGCTCCCGTATTCGTAGCCCATATTGGTGATCTGGCTTTTCAGCCAGGCGGAAGCCGCATCCAGATTCGGATTCGCCACGGCACGCTCCGGGTAATTCGTCTCCAGGTAGCTGACATAATAATAGGCGTCCGCCCCGTAGTTTTCGTCCGCCCGGGCAAAGGGTGCCCGTCCGAATATGCAGAGAACAAGGATGGCCGTCAGTATCAGGCAGCCGGACGAAAATCCTTTCCGTTTCCTTCTGAGTTTCATTCCGCTTCCTCCGATTTCTCCGTCTTTGCAGTACAGCCGGAAACCGCAGGATAACACGGTGTTCCGGCTGTATAAGGCAGCTTTGCCGTACTTTTGAAGGCGGCAGGCAGCTCCTGCTTTGGCCTTCCGATCACAGCGGGAATATTTTTCCTGCTGTTTTACGGCTTCTGTACGATATTGACAATCCTTCCCGGCACATAGATTTCTTTTACGATGGTTCCGCTCAGACGGCTGCCGAGAGCTTCTTTGCCGGCGGCGATGGCATCTTCCTTCGATACATCCTTCGGAAGCTTGACAACGGTTTTCGTCTTTCCGTTGATCTGTACGGCAATTTCAATAGAAGCCTCAACGGTTCTGGCTTCATCATACTGCGGCCAGGCCGCGACATAAAGTCTTCCTTCAAAACCGGCCCGCTCCCAAAGCTCCTCCGTGATATGCGGGGCAACGGGATTGAGCAGCAGCAGCAGGGTTCTGTATTCACCCTTTGTCACACTGCCGGCCTTGTAGAAGTCATTCACCAGGGACATCATGGCCGCGATACCGGTATTGAATTTCAGGCTTTCAAAATCGGAAGAGACCTTTTTAATGGTCTGATGCATTTTGGCGTCAAGCGCGGCCGAATAGCCTTCCTCTTCGCTGACCATCTCCTGAAGCTTCCACACGCGGTCCAGGAACCGGCGGCATCCGCGCACGCCTTCCTGGCTCCAGGCGGCGGCAAGGTCAAACGCGCCGATAAACATCTCGTAGGTGCGCAGCGTGTCCGCGCCGAACTCGTTGACGATGTCGTCCG
>CAMOSC010000008.1 GCA_946624325.1 uncultured Clostridia bacterium | reverse complement strand
GCAAGCTCACCGAGATGGGCTTCACGCCGCTTCCCGACTGGAAGGATGCGCTCGCCAGGTACCTGGAGGCCCTGAAGACGCAGGAGGCGTAACCCCCCCCCGAGGGACCCGCTGCAGCCTGACCGCATCAGAGATATGATAAAGCATGCAGATCCCGTATTTCCTTCTCTTTGCGGTACATATCCGGCGGCTTCCGGCACAGACTGAAGTACCGGCTCCGGCATTCTCCGGAAAGCACCGGATTTTTTCCGCAAGCAATTATTGTACCTGTTCAGAGCCAGGCGCACTTTCGGCCTTTTTAAGGCCAGGCTCCGAACATCACCCGACAGACAAAAGGAGTATTCCATGGGACAGATCAAGGTAACAAAACTCCCCATCGAGGGACTTTACATTATAGAACCCACCGTTCACGGAGACAGCCGCGGCTACTTCGTGGAAACCTACAACCAGAATGATATGCACGAAGCCGGCCTGGACATGGTATTTGTTCAGGACAACCAGAGCATGTCCACAAAGGGCGTTCTGCGCGGCCTGCATTTTCAGAAGCAGTTCCCCCAGGGCAAGCTGGTGCGCGCCATCAGGGGAAGCGTATTCGATGTGGCGGTGGACCTGCGCGCGGACAGCAGCACCTACGGCCAGTGGTATGGCGTTGAACTCTCCGAGGAGAACCATAAACAGTTCTATATCTCCCCGGGCTTTGCCCACGGCTTCCTGGTGCTCACGGATACGGCCGAGTTCTGCTACAAGTGCACGGACTTCTATCACCCTGGCGACGAGGGCGGCCTTGCCTGGAACGATCCCGAGATCGGCGTAAAGTGGCCGGGCGTCACGGGCGTATACCGCGGCAGCGCCTCGGCGGAGGGCTATGCCCTTGCGGACGGCACCTGTCTGAATCTAAGCGACCGCGACCAAAAATGGCTTGGGCTGAAGGATACCTTCAAATTCTGATAACTGTCCGAAGCCGGACTCCGGAGACAATGAAACGTCTTCGTTTCCGGGCATTTATCTACGGCAAGGCTTTTCGACACGGCAGTCGAAAAACAGGCAGACCGGATGTTCCGGTTATTCCGTAACGGTTGCCAGGAGCCCCGGCCGCTATAGCGGCGTTCACAAGCCGTCTTTTAACGTATTTCCCGTCAGCCGGTTTGCAGCTTAGCCTGCATGCCGGCTGATTTCGGTATAGTCCGCCCTGTTCAGATTTCGGCCGGCTGAATCCATGGTTTTCATGAGCCTGCCGTCCGGCTCTGAACAAAAACAATTTTCGGAGTGTTCCCATGAAAAGCAAGATCCGTTCCAGCTATGCGCATACCATCTACGCCAGCTACATCGGCTATATTGTCCAGGCCATTGTCAACAACCTGGCGCCGCTCCTCTTCCTTACCTTTGCCTCGGAATTCAGCCTTTCGCTGGACCGGATCACCATCCTCACCACACTGAATTTCGCTGTGCAGCTGACGGTTGACCTGGTATCGGCGAAGGTGATCGACCGCATCGGATACCGGGTCAGCATTATGGCGGCCCACGTGTTTGCGGCAGCCGGTCTTGCGGGCATGGCCCTGCTCCCGGGCATCTTACCGGATCCCTATCCGGGGCTGCTGATCGCCGTTGTCTTTTATGCCATCGGCGGCGGCATTATTGAGGTGCTGATCAGTCCCATCGTGGAAGCCTGCCCCACCGAAAAGAAGGAGGCGGCCATGAGCCTGCTCCACTCCTTCTACTGCTGGGGACAGATGGGCGTGGTGCTCCTCTCCACGCTGTTTTTCCGTCTGGCCGGGATTTCGAACTGGCGCATCCTGTGCTGTCTCTGGGCGATCGTCCCGCTCTTTAACATCTGGTATTTCTCCCGCGTTCCGATCTATCCCATCATTGCCGAGGGTACAAAACGGATCCCGCTTTCCGCCCTGCTGCGCAGGAAAATGTTCTGGCTGCTGATGGTGCTCATGGTCTGCGCGGGTGCCAGCGAGCTTGCCATGTCCCAGTGGGCCTCCGCCTTCGCGGAATCCGCCCTGCACCTTTCCAAAACCGCCGGAGATCTCGCCGGTCCCTGTGCCTTTGCCGTCCTGATGGGCACCGCCCGGGCATTTTACGGAAAGCACAGCGATACCATCCCGCTGAAAAAAATGATGTTTCTCTGCGCCGTTCTATGTGTGGCCAGCTACCTTCTGGCGAGCCTTTCCTCCAATCCGTATTTCGGCCTGATCGGCTGCGCCGTCTGCGGCTTCTCGGTAGGCATCTTCTGGCCCGGCACCTTCAGCGTTGCCGCCTGGACCCTTCCCGGAGGCGGCACCGCCATGTATGCCCTGATGGCCCTGGCCGGAGACGTAGGCTGCTCCTCCGGACCCACCGTTGTGGGAATGATTGCAAACGCCTCCGGGGGAAACCTGAAACGCGGTCTTTTCTTCGCCGTATTCTTCCCCGTCCTGATGGCCATCGGTCTTCTGTTTGTCAGAGACCGTAAGCAAAGCGTACAGGAGAACGCATCTTTGCCAAAGGAGTTTTAACCATATGCTTTCCGACAAAAAACTGTTTCTTTTTGATATTGACGGTACCATCGCCCAGGGACCGAACCTGATTGACGGGACAATGGATCTGCTGCAGGCAATCAGCGCCTGCGGCGGGAAGTCTGTTTTCATCACGAATAATTCCACGAAGAGCAACCGCGATTATATCCGCTCCTTCCGCGATCGCTGGGGAATCGAAACCGATGAGAGCAGCTTTGTCACCGCCACAACCGCCACGCTGCGTTATTTGCAGCAGCACCACGCCGGCCGGCTCGTCTATGTGATGGGAACGGAATCCTTCCGAAAGGAGCTCTCGGCAAACGGCATCCGGGTGACGACGGATTGCGGCGACCCTTGTGTTGACTGCGTTCTGGTCGCTTACGACGGCGAGCTGACCTATCAGAAGCTGGTTGATGTCTGCCGAATCCTTTCCACGCGGCAGGTGGATTATCTCGCCACCAATCCGGACCTCGTCTGCCCCACGGAGTTCGGCTTTATACCGGACTGCGGCTCCATGTGCCAGATGATCGGCCACGCCGTAAAGCGTGATCCCGTCTTTATCGGCAAGCCTGAGCCGGGCATGGTGGAGATGGCGCTCTCCCTCAATCATTATACGAAAGATGAAACCCTGGTTGTGGGAGACCGCATGTACACGGATATCCTTTGCGGCGTCAACGCGGGCGTGGAAACCGCATTGGTGCTCACCGGGGAAGCCACACGCGAAGAAGAGGCGGCCTCCCCCTACCATGCGGATTATATCTTCCCCTCTGTGCGGGAGCTGCTTGCGGCATGGAAGGGATGAAGACCGGGCAGCGCTGATTGAATCGTTGTTTATAGTTCCTCTCTGGCCTGCAGGTGCTCATTGCCCGCAGACGTAAGCCTCTTCTTTACCGGCAAAGCTCTGCCGCAAAGGGGAGGCTTTTTACCGCTCTGTTGTTTTATGTATTCAGACGAACTTTTTTCATTCAGAAGCTGTCATAACAGACAGAGGAAGTGTTTCCCCATTGCCGTGAATAAACATCAGGACAAAGCCCCTGCCGGGCATACCACAACGGATGCAGGCAGGCGAATTTTCCAGGGAAATATACCGCTTGCCCTAACAGTACCCAAAGATCCGAAATATGCGAGGTTCCCTATGAATGATCCGGAAATCCTTCGTCTCTTCAGGGAAAGGGACGAATCCGCTCTGGTCGAAACCGACAGAAAATACGGCATGCCGCTTCTGAAACTCGGCATCAGGATTCTCGGTTCCGCAGAGGATGCCGAAGAAAACCGCAATGACGTGTACATGAAAGCGTGGATCCACATCCCGGATTTGCAGCCGCAGCACCTGGAGGCCTGGCTGATGACGGTCTGCCGGAATCTGGCCTTCAACCGGCTGAAAATGAAAAACAGCCTGAAGCGGCACGCGGTTCTCGTTGAGCTGACTAAAGAGCTGGCGGACTGTATACCGGATCCCCGCTCAATTCCGGGGCCGCCTGACCTGATCTCCGGTTACATCAGCGATTTTCTCAGGGAACAGCCGCGCGAAGAACGCAATATGCTTCTGCGCAGGTACTGGAAGATGGAGAGTATACGGGACATTGCTTCCTTCTATAACTGCAGTCCCAACCGTGTAAAGGGCATCCTGTTCAGGATGCGCAGGAAACTGGCCAAATATCTGAAAGAGAGGAACAGACAGGATGAAACGCAGAGAGATTCAGACGGAACAGCTGGAATTATTTAACGGAATTGACGGCCTGCTGGTACAGGATATGCTGACGGAACGAAGGCCGAAGAAAAAAACAGGCCTGTCCATACGCACCGTGCTCTGGCGCAGCGCGGCAGCTGTCTTATGCGCCGCCGCTATAGTCCTTCCGTCAACGGCAGTTATCCGGGAAAGCCTTCACAGGGACCAAAGCGCCGCCACACTGGTCTCCCGGCCGGTCGATGATGCGGATGCGGCTCGGAATGAAGAGATTATCCGGGATATCCGGGCATGGCTTAAATCGCCATTCGAAAATATTTACTGGGGCGTTTCGCAGGAAGAAGTGCTGATCAAATTGCGGGAAAAAGAATTATTCCCGTTCACGGGCGAGACCGCGGCCAGATTCGCCCAGAATGAAGAATGCTCCGTCTGTTTTTATCCGTCGCAGTTTTTTGACCTCTCCCTGGGGGAGTCCGCTGCGCAGGCGGAGGTCATGGAGGGCGATGCGGGTTTCTGCTCCGTCAGGCTCCGCCTTCTGGATAACCCTGCCGAAACGGAAGAAAAGATCCTGAAGCTGTTAGAAGAAATCAGCACCGGAACGGAGGACGCACAGATCCGGGTCGACATTGATAACAGACGCTATGGCGAGGTTTCCGGAACCTGTTATCTGCAGGAACTCCCGGAGGACTGCTGCCTTTACCTCGCAGAGAACGGCGTCCCGGAGCTGGCTGACCCAAACCTGGTCCCCGCAAACAGGTATATCCATTATAACAGGGCGGCGTGCAAAACCTGGTATTACAGACCATCCCCTTCCCCGTATCCGATGATCGATACCGGATACTATTATTCCGGACAGTTTCTGTGCGGCTGTGATCCTCTGGCCGGTAAAATTGCCGAAGCTATCGGTGCAGAACCAAACCCATGGGTTTCAGCGGAATACCGGGCAGTGCTCGGTGATGAGGCGACAACAGCTGCGCTTCAGTTCGGTATCTGTACGGAAAGCCCCTATAAGGTTATGTGGTATCTGTACGATGCGGAAAATCCGACGCAGGCTCAGTCAGAGCGCGGCGGGGACTGCAGAATTATCAGCAGCGAGATTCGCGTGACTTTTGAAGATGAAGACGGCAGCCTCCGGGAATGCACCTGGGATGACACGTCGGAAGGTCATGTCCGGTACCTGCTCCCCGGAAGGCCGCTTTATGCGGAATGGCACTTCTGCCTGGAGGATGACCTCGGCAACCGGCTGGAGGACAGCCTGCGGGTGGAAGCCCCAAAACAGCCCTGATATGCCGCGGTCTGTTCAGCAGGATGTCTGCTACCAGATGTCTGCCCATTCCGCCGGCTGTCCGTCACCGGATGTCTGTCCATCAACAGGCTGGCCGCCCTGCGCCGCACCGGCCTGTTTATGGATGAACGCATGATCCGCCTGCTGCTTCCCAATATGCTGGTGGAAAAGACAAAGGACCTGGGCACACGCAACGCTGGCCATCCCGGCGGCATGCTGCCGCTTACGCAGAATGAGAAAGCTTCGCTCCATCATCCTTCCCTGCCGGACAACCTGTACGTCGCGGATGCGACGATACTGCCCCGCTCAATGGGCAATCCGCCCATGCTGACCATCATGGCGCTGGCAAAAAAGATCGCCGGGCTTCTCTGAGCGGCAGTGGCACGCGCCTCAGTACAGGGCTGATGGGATACTCTTCAAAAGAACCGTACAATCTGTATTTCACAGCTGCCGGACAGAAAGCAGAAACCATACCGCTTCCGGCACGTTCTGCCGCGCAGCGTTCACACTCCGCTTTCTGAGATGCCGTTCTCGGAAAACGTCTCGGAAGCGGACAATCCTTCTCTTGTCTCCGCATTCAGAATATGGTATGCTGTTGTAGTATATTGCTGCCATCCGTCGCCGAATCCCGGAAAATCAGGCAGGAGGCGGATGACGCCTTCTGCCCGGCCCCGCTGTGCGGTTTTTGTGCGAGCACAGCCGCACACCCATGCGTGAATATGTATGCAGGGTTCCTGCACAGAAAAATCCGCGACGGACCGGACCCGCATTCCTACAAAGGAGGCTTGCCATGCGCCTGCTTCTCGCAGAAGATGAACAGGATCTTTCCCGCGCAATCAGCGCGATTCTCAAACATAACGGCTATGTGGTGGATCCCGTCTATGACGGGCTTACCGCGATTAAGCACCTGGATGCAAATCATTATGATATCGTGATCCTTGATATCATGATGCCCGGCGCGGACGGCATACAGGTGCTGAAGCATTTCCGGGAGCGGGATGATGCCACACCCGTCATCATGCTGACCGCAAAGGCTGAAATTGACGACCGGGTTTTAGGTCTGGACAGCGGTGCCAACGATTATCTCACCAAGCCCTTTGATATGAAAGAGCTTCTGGCAAGACTGCGCGCTCTGCTGCGCACACCCGCACAGCCCTCCGCCCCGGCGGAAGATGATTCCGCCAGGGAACGCCTGACACTCGGAAATCTGACCCTGAACCTCTCCTCCGGGGAATTGTCCACCGCTTCCGGCAGCTGCCGCCTGGCAAACAAGGAGTTTCAGATGATGGAACTCTTTCTGGCCAACGCCAACCGCCTCATCTCTGCGGATACCCTGTTTGAAAAGGTCTGGGGTTATGACAGTGATACGGAAATCAGCGTTGTCTGGGTTTACATTTCCACACTTCGCAAAAAGCTGGGCTCGCTCTCGGCCAACGTGCGCATTCGGGCCGCCCGCGGAATGGGCTATGTCATGGAGGAAGCCAAATGATCCGCCGTGTACGGAACAAGTTTATTCTCTCGGCTATTCTGTCGATATTTATCGTTTTGAGTATTATTCTCGCCTCCCTCTCCGCAATCAATTATGTCACCACCGTCCGGCAGGCGGACGAAATGCTCTCTTTCCTGGCTGAAAACGGAGGGAAATTCCCGGATGGGGGACCGTTTGGAAGCGATCCCGCAATGTCCGGCTTCCTGCAGCAGCCGTCAGGGGAAGCCCTGGCAGAGGGCGGCATGGGGCCAGCCGCCGAGGATTGGGACGGTGACGGTCCGCCCCCGCTTCCGGAGATTCTTCCCGAAGGGGAAACTGCCCCCTATATCTCAGGACAGCCTTTGAGCGGACGCTCTCCCGGCGTACCCGCCTTCGACGCAGAGCATTTCAGGCAGAAAAACGGCCGCGGCTTTCTACGCTCCCTGGAAATCAACGAGGAAACGCCCTATACCACGCGTTTTTTTACTGTCCTGCTCGATGAAAGCGGCGAAATTCAGTCTGCTGATATCGGAAATATCGCTGCAATCGAAGAAGCGGATGCGCAGGAATACGCGGTAAAGGTATTCTCGTCGGGTAAGGAAAAGGGCTTCCTGTCCTCCTATCGTTATAAACGAACGGATACAGACGATGGCTTTATGATCCTCTTCCTCGACTGCAGGCAGGACCTGTCCTCCTTCCGCTCCGTCATCCTGATCAGCATCCTGGTCGGCCTCGGCGGGATGGCCGCTTTTCTGCTTCTGACCATCCTCCTCTCCCGCATTATCATGCGCCCGGTGGCAGACAGTTACACCAGGCAGAAGCAGTTCATCACCGATGCCGGCCATGAGCTTCGCACGCCGCTTTCCGTGATAGACGCCAATACCGAGGTTATGGAAATGCTGCACGGGGAGGATGAATGGACCCAGAGCACCAGGCGGCAGGTAAAGCGCCTTTCCTCCCTCACCACGGAGCTGATCGCACTCTCGAAAATGGAAGAAGATCCGAAAACGCTGCAGCGCACGGAGTTTTCGCTCTCGGATGCGGTGGACGAATGCGTGCAGGATTTCACCGCGGTGGCGGCCTCTTCCGGAAAGGAAATCAACGCCTCCATAGAGCCCGGAATCCTCTACTCCGGCGAGGAGAAATCCATCAGGCAGCTGCTTGCGATCCTGCTCGACAACGCCGTAAAATACTGTCTGCCGGACCACGCCATCACACTCTCGCTCACGCGGAAAGGGCGCGGTGTCCAGTTCATCATCTCAAACCCCGCCGACAACGTGACCAAAGGAAAGCAGAACAGGCTGTTTGAGCGCTTTTACCGGACAGACGCCTCCCGGAGCTCCAAAACCGGAGGCTATGGGATCGGCCTTTCCATCGCCCATGCGGTAGTCGAACGCCACAAGGGGAAAATCACGGCGGAGAGCACGGACGGAAAGTCGCTGACGATTACTGTGATTCTCTGAGTCCCCGCTTTTTGTTCATCTGCCTGTGTCAGTCAGGGATACCATATACCCCGCCAGAGGCGGACCGTCTCTGAAGTAACCCGCATGCCCCGCAGCAAGGGGCATCACCGCCGTTTAAAACACCGGGCGTGGACACCATACGTCCCGCCAGAAGCGGGCCGTCCTCCGGAGTAACCCGCATGCCCCGCAGCAAAGGGTATTGCCACCGATCAAAACACCGGTGACGTGAATACCATACGTCCCGCGCAAAGGCGGGCCGTTTTCAGAATAGAAAGCCACCCCCAAAGGATAACCTATGACAAAAGTGCAGCAGCTGGAGCGGGCCTGGGATGCCCGTCTGAACATTTCCACCGGCGGCAGGGATGCCCTGAAGGCCGATGAATCCCATCATGCCTACGAGCCCACGCCTTACGTCTGCCTGGAGAGGCTTGCAAAGGAAAAACTGATCACAAGAGAAAACACCGTTCTGGATTACGGCAGCGGCAAGGGACGCGCAGCCATCTTCCTGGCGGCCGTCACCGGATGCCGGGCTTTGGGCGTGGATTTTGATCCCTGGATGGTGAAAAAGGCGGAAGCGAATGTGGAAAGCTGGATATCCGGCGGCAGGCATTTCAAGGGCAGAGTTCCCGTGGAAGGCCAGGTCTGCTTTACCTGCATGGAGGCGGAGGAATACAATCCGGACGCGGCTGACTGCTTTTTCTTCTTCAATCCCTTCCCGGAAGCGGTTTTCAGGCGGGTACTGCTGCGCATCTGCAAATCGCTGCGCGAGCAATCCAGGAGCGGATTTCTGTTTCTCTATTTTCCGGCACAGGGCTTTCTCTCCTGCATGGCCGACATGCCCGAATTCAGCTTTTTCAAAGAGCTGTCCTGTACGGACCTGTTTCCGGACGGCAGCAGGCAGGAGCGAATTATGATTTATTCCTTCGGGAATCAGGGAAGCACTGAAAAAACTGACGCAAAAAGCAAAGGAAGGGAAAAATATGAATGAACTGAGCAGAAAAGCCTTATTTGCCCTTTTGGCCCTCCAGCGCTTCTCCTGGGAACAGGGCTGCCTGATCCAGGCCTGCCTGGAGGCCGGAGAGAATGAGCTGCTGGAACAGACGGTGCGTGCCGCTATCCTGCGTACCGGGGCAGACGGACGGCCCGCACAGGCGGGTCATGACGGCAGCGCAGTGGATGCCTGCAGCTGCGGTGAAGGAATTGCCGTGCTGGCAAAGCGTACCGGCGACCCCTTTTACACCGATGCACTGGACAGGCTCCTGTCCTGGGCGCTTGAACGCGCGCCGAGGAGCGGCGCCGGGGCTGTCTATCATCTGATGCACGAGGCCGAATACTGGTCCGATTCCCCCTACATGATGCCGCCTTTTCTGGCCGCGGCAGGGAAATACGAGGAAGCCCTGAATCATATCAGATGCTATATCGGCGCGCTTCGGGATCCGGAAACCGGGCTGATGCGCCATATCTGCCGCTTCAAGGATGCAGAAGAGGCTTCGGACGAGGCAGATGCAGCCGCTTTATCCCGCATGCCGGCTCCGGGTGCGGAAGGCTTTGATGCCGCCGCAGAGAACCCCGAAGCCGTTTCGGGTAAGCTTTTCTTCCGCGACGCCTCCCTCTGGGGCGTGGGCAACGGCTGGACCATGGCCGGCATAGCCCGGGTCATTGACATGCTTCCGGCAGAAATGCAAAAAGAGCGGGAGGAACTGATCCGCCTCAACCGTTCGCTGCTGGATCATGTCCTCCCGCTTTGTCTGCCCGACGGCAGCTTCCGCAACGCCCTGGATGACAATACCTCCTTTGCGGAATACAACCTCTCCCAGATGACCGCCTATACCATCTACCGCGGCATCAAAAGCGGCTGGCTTCCCGATAATCCATATCTGCAGACAGCTGACAGGCTTCGTCTGGCTGTGGAAGCCCATGTGGATTCCTTCGGTTTCCTGCAGCCCGTCTGCGGTATGCCGACCTTTGACCGTCCGGGCGTGGCTCCGGAAGGACAGGCTTTCTTCGTGATGATGGAAGCGGCCTGTCACAGAATCTTATAAGGCCGCCAGCGCAGATAATCCCCCGACACCAGGGAATAGCGGATCCCGCGTTTTTTCCCGAGAATGCTGTCGTGAAAACGGCTCTCCCCGTGGCAGTGCGCGTAGATGACCTGTTCTGCGCCGTAATCCTCCGCAAGCTTTGTAAAGATGCTGTTTTTCTGAATCACATTGGTGGGCGGGTAATGCAGGAACATGATAAAGCGCCTGTACCCGTCCTTTTTTGCTGCCAGAAAGGATTCCTCCAGGCGCGCCGCTTCCCGCTTCACAAGCTTCTGCGCATGCTCCGCCTCCCGCTCATCCCAGCCTGTCACATTCCCGAAACGGTCCAGGTAGAAGGGGCCTTCAAAGGTATAACCCTTTGTGCCAACCAGCGCTATGTCGCCGTAGGCGTAATAGTTCCCCTGCAGAAATTCCAGCTTTCCTGAAAACGCTTTATTCAGCTGCGCCGTCTTTTTGGCATCCCAGAACATATCATGGTTGCCGCGCAGCAGGATCTTCCGCCCGGGAAGATCGCAGATGTACTGCAGATCCTTCGCGCACTCTTCCAGATTCTTTCCCCAGCTGTGATCACCGGCCAGCACCAGCGTATCTTCAGGCAGAACCATGCTTCTGCAGTTTTCCAGAAAACGCTTCTCATGATCCTTCCACAGTTTATCATGCAATTGGCTCGGATTTTTCAGCTCCGACTGAAAATGCAGGTGCAGATCTCCGATGGCATACAGGCTCATGATATGTTCCTCCTTCTTTAGACCGTTCCCATTGTACCCGTATCCGAAAAAGGCGTCAAGCGGATTATCCCATCGTGTTGTTTCTTGCATTAAGACGCAGAAGGCATTATACTGATATTCGGAAGCGCTATGGTGAACGTCATAAAACCATGACGGCACTTACAGCCGCCGGCAGATACGCATACCCCTGCGGGTACAGACGGATTGACCAGGGAAATATACCCGCACACTCCGAACGATTACATCGCTATCACACATCAAGGAGGTCCCTATGGCAAATACTATCCCCTTCACGAAATGGATCTGGATCCCCAGGGAGCATGAGCCGGATCCGCGGAAGCCGCAGTTTGTGCTGTTTAGGAAATCGGTCAGTCTCTCACGGCTCCCGGAGAAGCCCTGCCTGCTGCGGGTCAGCGCCGATACCCGTTACAAGCTGTATGTCAACGGGGAGCTTGCCGAAATCGGCCCCTCCAAGGGCGACAGAAGTGTCTGGTTTTACGATGAAGTTGATATCAGCCCGTATCTCAAAGCCGGGGAAAACATTCTGGCTGCCATCGTCCTCCATTATCCGACGGAGCGCAGGGTCGGAAACCACAGCCTCTTCCGCACCGCCCAGCCCGGCCTGTATGTTGAAGAGCTTTCCGGCCATGAACCGGAACCCATTGATCAGACCCTGGAGGATTTTGAAGCATTTGCCGCGGATCCTCTTGCATGGGGCAGGCTTGGATTCACCGCTGATGCTTCCTGGAAGTGCTTCTCCGCGGAAAATATCGCCATTGTCTCAGAGAATCCCTACTTTGCCCCGCTTCAGATCCTGGAAGATGCCTCAGGCTGCCCCGCGCTTCATGGCTGGATGCTGCCCGGATACGATGACAGCGCCTGGTATGCGGCAAGCCCCTATCCCTGCCACAGCATCAGCCCCGCGGCCGTTCCCGGTAATCTTCTGAAGCGTACCATTCCCTACATGTACCGGAAAGACCGGCAGTTTGACGAAGTCTTCCGGGCAACTGGAAAAGTATGCTCCGCACAGGACTGCAATGAGCAGGGAGCCGCCGCAAAGGGATTTGCTGCACAAGAGTCTGCCGCGCAGGAGACTGCCGCGGAGCGGTATCCTGCAGAAGAGTCTGTTGGGCAGAGGTCTGCCGCGACACATGAAACCGCTGATCCGAAATCCGTCTGGACCCGCCTGATCCGGCATGGCGCTCCGGTTGTCATCCCCGCGCACAGCAGGGTATCTGCGGAATTTTCCGCCGGTGAGGAGCTCAGCGGCTTCCTCTCCCTGCGTATGCGGGGCGGTATGGCCTCCCGCATCGAAATACTCTGTTCCGAATCCTATGTACAGAAAGACCGCTATGCCCCCGGAAAGAGCTACCTGAAGCAGCGGCTGAAAGCCGACCGCTGCGACTTTGAAAACGGCGAGCTGGAAGGCTATACGGATCACTATACGGTATGCGGCTGCGGAAACGCCGCTCTTCCGGAAGTCTATGAGCCCTTCTGGCTGCGTACCTTCCGCTTTATCATGCTCACGATCGAGACGGCGGATGAACCTCTCACCGTAGGCGGTTTTGACTATCAGGAGAGCGGTTACCCCCTGGAAGCAAAAACCGAGGTAAAGACCTCGGACGAAAGCCTTGAGCCCGTCTGGAAAATCAGCCTGAATACCCTGCGCCGCTGTATGCAGGAGACTTATATGGACTGCCCCTTCTACGAGCAGCTGCAGTATGCCATGGATTCCAGAAGCCAGATCCTCTTCACCTACATGGTCTCGGCGGATGACAGGCTTGCGCGCAAATGCATCGATGATTTCAGCCGTTCCAGGCGCTATGACGGAATGATCAACTGCTCCTATCCCTGCTATGAGCCCAATATCATCCCCGGATTTTCCATCTATTACATTCTGATGATACGCGACCATATGCAGTATTTCGGCGATAAAGCCTTCCTGCGCAATTACCTGGCCACCATTGACGGAATCCTGGAATTCTTCAACCGGAATCTGGATGCGCGCGGTCTGGTAGGAAAGGTTGGCGGACTCAACCGCACTGCCGTCCGATACTGGTCCTTCATCGACTGGGCGCCCGAATGGAGCGAGACCAGCGGAGTTCCGCGCGCTACCCTGCAGGGGCCCATCACCATGGAAAGCCTGCTTTACATCGCCGGTCTGGATGCCGCCGCCGAGATACTGGACTATATCGGAAGGGAAGACACCGCGGCCGAGTACCGCCGCCGGGCCGAATCCGTACGCGAGGCTGTCCGGAAATACTGCCGCGACGAAAAGAGCGGCATGATTACGGACGGCCCGTGCGTTTCGGATCTCAGCCAGCACTGCCAGGTATTTGCACTTCTCACAGGAGTCGTAACGCCTCAGGAAGGGAAAGCTGCGCTCCTTGAAACCTTGGACCATCCTTCGGATTACGCCCAGTGTACCGTAGCCATGGGTTATTACCTCTTCCGCGCCATGGAGATGACCGGTCTGTACACGCGCACCGATGAGCGCTGGGAGCTCTGGCGCGAGATGGTGCGCTGCAATCTCACCACCTGCGTGGAGAATGACGGTACCGCCGGCAGGAGCGACTGCCACGCCTGGGGATCCCTGGCGCTTTTCGAGCTCCCCGCCGTTACTCTCGGCGTATCGCCCGCCGCTCCGGGCTTTGAGGTGATCCGCATCGCTCCCGTCCCCGGCTACATGACCCACGCCGAAGGAAAGGTCATCACGCCGAAGGGCATGGTGTATGTAAAATGGTGTAAGAAGCCGGACGGCAGCCTGGACCTGGAATACCGGGTGCCGGAGGGTGTCAAGGTTATAACCGGTTGAAAAACAGAAAGCGCCCCGCTTTTCGCGAGGCGCTGCATTTTTCTGTCGGTGAACCGTCTGTCGGTCAGATCAATATACTTCCTTCCACTCCTCGATATTCTCGGGATCGAACTTGAAGGGAGGTCCAAGGATGATCTCTGAGAACTCCTCGGAATCGCCGACTGCGGTCAGGGTGTAGGGGCTGCTCTCCATGTCGCCGGCCTCGAACTCATCGTCGATGGCACCGGTGATGGTCTCGTTTACAAGGGCGATAGCGGTGTAAGCGGCCAGTCTTCCAAGGTCAATCGGGTTCCACAGGAACATGTACGGGCAGGAATGCTCTTCATCATCGCCGATATACTCAGCCATCTCGGACGGAAGGCCAAGACCGGTAAGGACAACCTCGGACTTCTGATCCTGGAGAACCTTTGCCGCTGCAGCGATACCAACGGTCGTGGGTGCGCAGATTACCTTCAGATCCGGATACTTCTGAAGAAGGGCCTCGGTCTGGTCGGTGGACTTCTGATACTCGTCATCACCGTATGCAACCTCTACGAGGTCGAGGGAAGCATACTTCTCATCTTCCTCGGAGATAGCCTTCATGGCTTCAATCCATGCGTTCTGGTTGGTAGCCTGGGATGTTGCGGAAAGAATCGCATACTGGCCTTCGCCGCCGGTCAGATCATAAACAGCGTCGATCAGAGACTGTCCGACTTCCTGCACACCTGCCTGGTTGCAGAAGGTTGCGCGGTCTTCCGGAGCGACATCGGAATCCAGGGTAAGGATCTTTATGCCCTCGTCCATGGCTTCCTGCAGAACTGCGGAAAGAGCGTTGGTATCATTGGCGGCAACGGCGATTGCGTCAACGCCCTGGGAGATCAGGGAGTTGATAACGGCGATCTGTGCGTCTGCGGTAGCGGATTCCGGATGCTGAACAACCACGGTACCGCCCTCACCCTCAACAACCTCGGTGAAGCCTTCGGCTTCCTTCTCGTTGTAGGGATTGCCTGCAGCCTTCGTGACGATGGCAAGGGTCATTCCATCGGCAGCATTCGTATAGACATGCTCTGCCTCTTCCTGGGTGGCTTCCTCGGTCTCGATTTCCTCTGCGAAAACCGGAGCTGCTGCAAAGCTTGTCATCATGGCAGCTGCAAGCAGTAAACTGACTGTCTTTCTTCTCATGGTTTCCTCCTTTTTAAAAGGCCCGGCACAGGGGTTTTCCCGTGCCTGAATCCGCCGCACACCTGCGGAGAATCCGTTTATTGTTGCTTTTATTATACTGACCCGTCCCTGACTCCGAAAGCGTAAAATCTTTTACTTTCGGGGAAATCTTTCGGAACTGCCTCAGGCCTTCTCCGCCTTCTTCCGCGCAAGCCTGAGCGCATTCCCGATGGCCGGGATCAGCACGGACACGATAAGCATGGCTCCGATGATGACCAGGATCAGCTGGGTATTCATATTGATCTGGCCCAGGGCAATGCGCAGGCAGACAATGATAAACGCCGCAAAGAAGCCTCCGATCAGCTTTCCCTTTCCGCCCGTGGTGGCAATGCCGCCGAATACGCACATGGCGATCACTTCCAT
Source organism: uncultured Clostridia bacterium (assembly GCA_946624325.1). Taxonomy (GTDB): domain Bacteria; phylum Bacillota; class Clostridia; order Lachnospirales; family Lachnospiraceae; genus Anthropogastromicrobium. The sequence continues at coordinate 17,636 of CAMOSC010000008.1, read as the reverse complement.
CTCAAAGCCCTGCCCCGTGGTAGTGCTCGCGCCGTAAGTCGACGCCAGGAAGAAGAGTGCGCACACACCCGCCATGGTTCCGGCCACGGTAAACACAATCCAGCGGATTTTCTGCACGTCAATACCCGCGTATTTTGCCGCCGTGGAATTCGAACCGATGGCGTAGAGCTTGCGGCCGAAGGTTGTCCTGCCCAGCACAACGATAAATATCAGCGCAAATACCAGCACCACGAAAAAGGATACCGGGATGATGCCGATTTTCCTGGAAAGAAGCTTGATGGCATCCTTGTTCTGCAGGGAAATGGAACCGCCGGGTCCCAGGCTGACCTCCGCGATCCCGCGGAAAATAATCTGCGTTCCCAGGGTGATAATCATGGTCGGCAGCTCCGTAAAGTGACTCGCGATAAAGCCGTTCAGGCATCCGCAGGCAAGGCCTGTCAGAATGCAGATGAGAACCACCAGGACAAAGGGCAGTCCCGCATTGTCGGCGATGCAGGCCAGTGTCGCGCTCAGGCATACGATCGATCCAACGGAAATATCGATATCACCCAGCACCAGGATATATCCCATGGCCAGCATAATGAAGATTTCCGAGAGATATTTGGGCATCTCGCGGAATACATTTTTCAGGGTATAGTAGGGAGAGATAACGTTTCCGAGGAGGATCACTCCCAAAAACACCAGCACCATGGCGCTCTCCCAGGAAAACAGGAGCTTCTTTACCGTTCCCCGGGGCTCGGCCGATATGGTTCTTCCGGATTTTCCAGCCATACTCACATCTCCCTTCTGGCAAGCGCGCGCCTGTCCATCACGCGCTGCGTCACCACGTTCAGGATTACAACCACCAGGATGATGATACCCTTTACCAGGTTCTGCCACAGCGAATCCAGGCCGACAAGCGGCAGGGCCTTGGCAATAACCGCTATGATCAGGGCTCCCATAAAGGTGCCCACAACCGTACCCCTGCCTCCGCTCATGGCCACGCCGCCGATGACGCAGGCGGCAATGACATCCATCTCCTTGCCGTACTGCATGTTCGGCTGTGCGGAGCCGTAAATGGATACGGACAGCACGCCGGTAATGCCCGCCAGCAGGCCCATGATGGTATAGACCAGCGTTATGGTCTTATCCACATTGATGCCGGAAATGCGGGCCGCTTCAGCATTGCTTCCGACCGCATAGATTCTGCGGCCGAAGCGCGTCCATTTCATAACGATGAAGAATATCACATAGGCGATTGCCAGGATAATATACGGTCCCGGCGCGCCGCTCTTTCCGAAATCCGAGAAGCCGGAGACATCCTCCGCGGAGGCCCAGGCGTTGTTGGAGATGACATAGGCCATGCCGCGCCAGATGTACATAAAGCCCATGGTGCAGATAATCGGGGCAACCTTGCCCTTGGAGATGATCAGACCGTTAAGCATGCCGCAGACGGCGCCGATGGCCGCGCCGATGAGAAACAGCAGCAGTGTGTTGTGTATGACATCGTATTTCTGCAGGAGGCCAATGGTCATGCCGGAAAAGGCCAGCACCGAGGTGATGGAAATATCGATGCCCGCGGTCAGCATGACACAGAGCATGCCGAGCGCCATCAGCATGGTCAGCGCGTTGTTGCGGAAGATCTGCGCAATGTTCTGCGGAGCCAGAAAGGATGGCTGCAGCAGCTCTATCAGCGCCAGCAGAATAATCAGCACGATCAGGAGGCTTGCCTCGCGGGAGCCCGTGATCTTCCGGAAGATTCCGTTCTCTTTTTTATTCATCAGTAAGGCCCCTCCTTATTCCATGGACAGCTCCAGGATCTTCTCCTGAGTTGCCTCGCTTCTGTCCAGACAGCCGGTAATCCTGCCCTTGCACATGGCGTAGATACGGTCGCTCATGCCGAGAATTTCAGGCATCTCGGACGAAATCAGGATGATGCCGTAGCCCTGTTTTGCCAGATCCCCCATGATGGCATAGATCTCCGCTTTGGCTCCGACGTCCACGCCCTTGGTGGGCTCATCCATGATGACCACCTTCATATTCTTCTGCGCCAGAGCCTTCGCCACCACAACCTTCTGCTGGTTGCCGCCGGAAAGGGAGCTTGCCGCATCAAAAATCGTCACCGCCTTGGTATCCACGGATTCCAGATATTCCCTGGCCACCTGCCGTTCCTTCTTCTCGTTGTTGAAAACGGAATTGGCCATTTCCTCCTGGATGGGCAGGGTGACATTGCGTCCCAGGCCCCATTTCAGGATCAGGCCCTGGCGCTGTCTGTCCTCCGGGAGCAGAATGATGCCTGCCTTCATGGCATCCTTCGGCTTCCGGATGGAAAGCTCTCTGCCTTCCAGGTAAACCTTTCCGGAATCCGGTTTTGTAATGCCGCAGACGGCTTCCATTGTTTCCGTCCGGCCGGCGCCCACCAGCCCCGTCAGGCCGACGATCTCGCCGGCATGCACGTTCAGGCTGACATCCTTAAAGAAGCCCTGTCTGGAAAAATTCTCGATCCGCAGCAGTTCCCCGCCGATTGCCACCTCCGGCTTCGGGTACATATCGGAAATCTCGCGGCCCACCATGGCTTTGATCAGGTCGGCGGTGGTAATCTTATCCACGTCGTAGGTTCCGATGTACTGGGAGTCCCTGAAGACCGTGACCCTCGTAGCCAGACGGTACATATCCTCCATGCGGTGGGAGATAAAGATTACCGATACCCCCTCATCCCGCAGCTGATCCACAATCCGGTAAAGCTCTTTGGACTCGTTCGCGGTAAGGGCAGCGGTAGGCTCGTCCAGAATGACGATCTTTGCGCCGGTGGAAAGCGCCTTCGCTATCTCCACCATTTGCTGCTGTGCCACGGAAAGCGCGCCCATCTCCTCCGTCACCCTGAAGTTGGCGTTCAGGCGCTCCAGCAGGGCCTGCGCTTCCTTATTCATGGCTGCCCAGTCGATCATCCTGCCTTTCATGATCTCATGCCCCATGAAAATGTTTTCCGTTACGGAAAGCTGGGCATAGGAAGTGGGATGCTGGTAAACCGCGGCGATTCCCATTGCCGAAGCATCCTTCGGATTTCTGAAATGAACCTCCTGTCCGTTCAGGAAAATCTGCCCTTCTTCCGGCTCATGAACGCCGGTAATCACCTTGATAAAGGTGGATTTTCCGGCACCGTTCTCTCCCATCAGGGCATGAACCTCACCTCTGCGAAGCTGAAAATGAACGTTGTTCAGCGCTTTCACGCCCGGAAAGATTTTTGTGATTCCGCGAAGCTCCAGGATGATATCCTCCTGCTGTGCGGCGCTTGCTTCGATATCCGACACCTTTCCCTCCTGTCTGCCCGGCAAAGCAGAGCTTTCCCCTGCTGTCCGGTGCTGTTTAATAACCCGCATATCCGTCCGCCGGCTTGCAGGCACCCGTGCCCGAATAACTATGCCGGGTTCCCGCGCAGACGAGGCACGGCTGCTCACAGGCCTCGCCGGGTACGGCCGTCCGCAGGGCACTGACTGCCCACTGACTGCCGGAATCCGGAATCCCGGACGACGGACACATACCCCGGCCAATCATACTCAGTATATCAGATCCTGCCTCTTTTCAGCAGAGGAATTTCTTTGGGAATCAGGGAAATTTCGATACTCTCTCCTCCGGCGCTCCCGCAGCGCAGTACCGGATAGCCCTGTCAGCCTTTATGCCGCCAGCCGAAGAACTTGTGTCCGGCCATGGGATGTGGTAAAATACGGATAACCGGTTCTGAACGGGCCGGAATATTTTCGGAAAGGGAAACCGGAACAGCTGTCTTGAAAAATCCCGGATATAACGGTTTCCGCACAGCAAGGCATATTTCACCAAAACGGGAGTTTGCATATGAATCTTCTGATTACAGATGACGAGACCATCACCAGGGAGGGCCTGTTTCGCGGCGCAGACTTTGAACACCTCGGTATAGATTCCGTAAAGACTGCCGCAGACGGCCTGCAGGCCCTTGAGCTCTGCAGGGATTTCCGTCCGGATATCCTCCTGACGGATGTCCGGATGCCGCGCATGGACGGCATCAGCCTGGCAGAAACGCTGCAGCAGCGTTTTCCGGACATGAGTATTGTCTTCATGAGCGGTTATTCCGATAAGGAATATCTCAAGGCTGCCATTAAACTCCGGGCCGTAAGCTACATTGAAAAGCCCATCCGCCTGTCCGAGGTAAACCAGGTGCTGGCTGAGGCTGCCGAAGCCGTTCTGAAAAAGCGGGAAAACGCGAGACTCCGGGATCTCTCCCGGAGACAGAGCAGTGCGGCCGCCGCGCAGCGCCTCACCCAGGCGGGAACGGCCGTCCTTGTCTCGGAGAAGGACTTTCCCGTAGATCCGGACAGAATCCGTTTCTGCGTCACCGCCCTGATCCGGTGCTATACCCCCGTTACTCCCCAGGAGGAGGACCGGATAGAACAGATCCTTTCGGAAGTTCTGCCGCATCTGTCAATGAGCTGCATTCATGTGCTGCGCCAGCCTTCACTCTGTATTCTCCAGCTGTTTTCGGAAAAATGTCCGTCGGAGGCACAGCAGCAGTATCTTGCGGACCGTGTTGCAGAACTTCTCGGCGCCGTTCCGCTGCGCTTCCACCTGGTGTTCGGCAAACCGGCCGCGGGGCCGTGGCAGCTTTACGATTCCTATAATACCGCTATTATTACACTGCAGAGGGCCTTTTTTTATCCGGAGGGCACCGCGCTTCGCTACGAGTCATCCGTATCTCACGGTATGATCGCTGATATATCCCTGCACTTTCCCGAAGGATGTTTCAGGGATCTGCTGCTGAAAAAGGATGGCGCTCCGATCAGGGACTATCTGGATTCCCTCCTGCCCACCCTCTCCGCTGAAACCGGTCTCCTGCCAAACCAGGTGCGCGAATTCTATTACAGGCTTTTCCGGGAACTGAAGCAGGCCGCCACAGTTCTGCATATCGACCTGCCGGCTGCCCTGCGCTACAGCCTCTGGGAGCGGATCTCCGGCGTTTCTTCGGTTCAGATGCTGCAGCAGATGCTGGAGGAACAGACCGCGGACTTTCTGAAGGCACTCACGCAAAGCGTCTCCGTCTCCTCCCCGGTTTACCTGATCCGCAGTTATATTTCCGGACATCTTTCGGACCCGAACCTGTCCATCAAGGCCATCAGCGACGAGGTTCATCTCTCAACCTCCTATGTCTGCACCATCTTCAAGGCCGAAACCGGTGATACCCTAACGCACTATATCACGGAGCTGCGCATGAAGAAAGCCCGGGAGCTGTTAATGGATCCCCGCAACCGCATTTCGGACATATCCGTACAGGTCGGATTTTCCGACAGCAATTATTTTTCCAAGGCCTTTAAAAAAGCTTTCGGCCTCTCCCCCTCCGAGTTCAGGGACTCGCTGCAGGTATAAGGAGCCCTGCGCAGATAACACTGGCAGGATGCGCAGGCAGGACGGAATCCAGGCAGGCATATTTCCCCGGGTATTGACGGACGGTTCCCGGGGCATTCAGGAAAACGCAGGAGATAAAAATGTTTTTGAACAGGCTTCGAAATTATTATGCGCATGATCTTCCGCTGCGCTACAAATTCCTGATTGTAAATGTACTGATTCTTCTGGCCATGTCCGTTTCCGCCTCCCTGATTTTCTACAGGGCATACCGTATAGTCACGGAAGATACCATTGTGGCGGAAAGTGCGCTCGTAACACAGACGGGAAACGCAATCTCCGAGCGTATACGAAATCTTGGCAGCATGATGAATACCGTATCCTCCCTCTCTTTTCTGACCCGGACGGCCTACGCGGAGGATCCTGACACGCTTATCGCAGACGACCGTACGGGAACCCTGGCCCAGGATTTCCTTCATACCCTGGACAGCCTGCTTGACTCCGATCTGGTTACGGCTCTGCGTATCTATATCAATCCCGCCTATTCGGATTTTTTTGAGCGCCTGAATGATAAGGCTGGTTTATCCGCCGCTTCACAGCCTCCTGCCGCCGGTTCTGAAGCCGCTTTGTCCACCGCCGCCTTCATACGTCCCCTCTCCGATGTCAGAAGCAGCTACTGGCACGGCATTTTCATGGGGCTTCCCGCTGTCCAAACCCTGCTCTGTCCGGATTTCTATCTGACCAACCTTGAGAAACAGGCTTGCGGAGAGCTTGCATACATCAGCCGCTTTGGCCCCGGCATCGTCCCGGGCAGCCCGGATCCCGCAGCGTATATCGCCATCTATTTCTCCAGGCCCGAGCTGGAGGCCATCCTGCGTCTGAACCAGCACGATACCGAAACCGGGAGCGTCTACTATCTCGTCAACGGCAGAGGAAACCTTGTGGCTTCCTCAAATGCCACACTCTCCGGACTGTATTTTCTGGATTATGAAAAAATCGCGAAGAGAATCGCCTCCCCGGAAGAATTCTACCGCACAACCATTCTGGGGACAGAGCTTTACATGGCGTACAGGGATATCGAAAACAGCGACTGGAGACTGGTTTCCGTTATCCCGGTCAAAAACGTCACATCAGCCGAACAGGCCCTCTTCAGGGCCATGATCCTCATTTTTATCGTACTGAGCGCCGTTTTCCTTCTGCTGGAATTCTACCTGACCAACAGCATAACCTCCCGGGTGTCCCGCATCACCAGACAGATGCTGCACCGTGACCGGAACACGCCGGACAGAATTCGGATCGGCCCGGAAAAGGATGAGGTAGGGCAGCTGGTGACCGCCTATAATTCCGCCATGGACCAGCTTTCCGAACTTATGGCCGCCCGGAAGGAAAGCGCCGAAAAGCTGAAGCTTTCCGAGGTCCGTGCCCTGCAGGCACAGATCAATCCCCACTTTCTCTACAATATGCTGGACATGATCAACTGGCTCTCCATCTCCGGGAACACGGAGGCAGCCTCTGAAGCCATCCAGTCGCTCTCGAATTTTTACAAACTGACGCTCTCCCGAAAACAGATCACAGTCCCCCTAAAGGAAGAGCTCCGCCATGTCGAGCTCTATGTCAGCCTGCAGAATATGCGCTTTGATCACGGTATCAGCCTGCTGGTCGATGTGCCGGATGAGCTTCAGGAGTGTGAAATTCCGAAGCTGATCCTCCAGCCCATCGTGGAGAACGCCATCCTCCACGGAATCTGGGAGACAGAATCCCGAAAAGGAAGCATCGTCATTATGGCCTGGTGTGATCAGGGCGCCCACGGCGAGGACATCGTCATCATCGTCTCCGATGACGGCGTCGGTATCCGGCCGGAGGTTCTGGAAGGAATTTTGGGTGATGCAGACAGCAAAGAGCAGGCCGCCCTTTCTTCCGGCACGACCGGCGCGGCATCCCGCAGCTCCTCCGGCAGCAATATTGCCATCTACAACACGCATCAGCGGCTGCGTCTCATCTACGGGCTCGGTTACGGATTAAAGTTCTCATCCACTCCCGGGGAGGGCACAGAGGTTGAAATCCGGATACCGCGCAGGGAATTCAGACCGGATGAAGACAGCTCCCGGTAGCCGGCAGACTCACGGTAGATGGACCTGCTCACGATAGCCGGCGGACTCACGGTGGATGGACCTGCTCACGATAGCCGGCGGACTCACGGTGGATGGAGCCTGCTCACGATAGCCGGCGGAAAAAGCCCTGCAGAAGTCAAACGGCCATGCACAGCCTGTCTCTCAGGCTGTGCATGGCTCATTGCTTCCGAATCATTTCATCTTCAGGACTGTGCCCCGAAAGCATCCTGCTTTGTGTTCGGGCTGGACCGCTTCTCAATGTTTGCGCGGCGGTGTTCCAGCGCGGCCAGGGAGATTTCGATATCCTCCCGTACCTCCATCTCGTTAAAGCATCCAACCGTGACCATGTCGCAGTCCCGGATGGTGGCCCAGGAGAAATTCAGTCCCACAAAGGGCGTGGTCCTTCCGGCGGCCATGGGCTTGATGGTCATGACCGGTTTCTTTGCGTCATGAATGATCTGGTTGACCGTCTCCACCTCCACCTGCATCAGAAAGCCCATGCAGTTGTAGATCTGGATATAGGTCTGGATATCATACCCGTTCAGGTCGCTGTAAACCACAAGCTCCGGCATATGGGCTGAAAGCCCGGGGATCATCCCGGCATCGCGGATCATCTTCGTGTAATCCTCAAGCCGCACCAGCTGCTTTTTGTTCTTGTTCACCAGCTGCTCCGCGCTGGAGTGGTGGATCAGGCAGATTTTTGCGCCGAGCTTCCTGCCCTCGCGGATAACCTGCTCCGCCTCGCGCCTTGCTTCCGGGCTGTCGTCCACATTGATGATGGGCGTGTCAACCAGGATCATACCCTTTCCCGTCGCATCCTCCGCCATGCGCACCGCCTTTACCAGCGCGGGAATGCCCCCAAAGGGAGCCATGATGGTATCCACGCCGTATTCAAGATAGGTCTTCAGCATGGGGACGATGGTTTCCGGCTCGGCGTGGCGGGTTCTGATCATGCAGTCCGCAGCCGGACTTCTGTGGCTCCAGCCGCCGATCCAGTTGGTCCCGATAATCATGCGGGAGAGGGACAGGCCCTCCACCTCGGTTCTTGGAAATGTCCTGTTCATGGCAGTTCTCCTTTCAAAACGCAGTTTTATTCTTTGACGTAACTGTGATCCAGACTCCGGAAATGGCTAAAACCGCCATTTCCGGAGTTGTGGCCTGCCCGCCGGATGTTCAGGTTATTCTGTAACGGTTCCTTTATGCCGTCAGATCACTCCGCGTCCTTTTTCACCTGGTTCAGCGCATAATTCAGCTTGTGGATAAATTCCGGGGAAACCAGCCTTCCTATCTGCTTCAGGGTTGCCTCCACGCTCATCTTATCCATCATGGCCTGGATCTCCGGCGGCATCTGCACCTTCTTCGCCACATCGCCGTAGGCCGCTTTGGCCGCTTCCATAAGCGGTGCTGCCAGCTCGTCGAAGACCTTCTTTGCCTCCGGGCATCCCTTTACCGCTGCCATGCTGTCTTTAATCGAGAAATACCCGTCCTTTACCACTTCATCGTCCCGGTCAAACCAGTTCAGGACATTCGTGCCGTCCTTCACGTAATCCGGATTTGCCTTCTCAACCCTGCGGATGGTAATGGTATCCTTCAGCTTTCCGGAAACCGCCGATATCTCATGCTCCCCGGTGATGGGCACCTTAAAGCGGAAGATTTTATCCGCATCCTGGGAGCCGAACTCTTTTCCGTCCACAAACAGCGTGACGGACGGCTGATTGCTGTAAACTTTTATTTCCGTGGTTTCTTCGGCGCGCTCAGCGTATCTGCGGCCGGCAATGTACACAAACGGTTCTTTGCTCAGATATGCTTTGTAAATGTAGAACGCATCCTTCCGGATCTTCCGGTCAAAGGTGATCAGGCCCTTCTGGTTCTGGCCGGGTTTTCCGCCCTCATCCCTTCCGTCCGCGCCGAAATCGAAGCCGTTCCAGCAGTGCATGGCCCAGATATAGGGCCGCTCGGACCACATCTTCAGCATATGCTCGTGGTAGATTGCCTGATAGCCCTCCGTCCAGTCGCCCTTCTGCGGATTTGCGCTCTGGAAGCGCGGATTCGCGTCCGCCCCGTATTCGGAAAGGCCGATCACGGCCTCCGGATGCTTCTCGTGGAAGCTGTCAAACCATTCGTCGTTCTGCTCCTTCTCACCCACATACCAGCCGTAATACAGGTTGTAGCTGCGGATATCCGGAAGCATCACAAAGGGATCGTCGGAGCTCAGCATGAAAACATGGGCCATCGTGGTGGGGCGGGTCGGGTCCAGCCGGTGGCAGAGGTCGTTGAGCGCACGGTGATTGTCCGCCAGATCCTCGGTGACGCCGGTCGTGGCCGTAATCTCGTTTGAGAGGCCCCAGCAGATGATTGAAGGATGGTTGTAGCACTGGATCACCAGCTCCCGCATCTGGCTGAGGGTATTCTCCCGGGCTTCCGGCATGTGCTCGGTAATGTAGGGAATCTCGGCCCACGCCAGAAGGCCTGCCCTGTCGCAGAGATCGTAGAAATACTGGTCGTGCTGGTAATGGGCAAGGCGGACGGTATTCGCGCCCATTTCCCGCAGGAGGAAGATATCCTCCTCATGTTCCCTGCGGGTCAGCGCATTGCCCATGCCCTGGCGGTCCTGATGTCTTGCGGTACCCACCAGGCGGAGGGGCTTATTGTTTAGAATGAAACCTTTTTCCGGATCGAAGGCGATCCGCCGGCAGCCGAATTTGGTGCCCACGCCGTCTCCGCTCTCCAGAAAGGCGCTGGCGGTATACATGTACGGATCTTCGGTTCCGTTCCACAGATGCGGCTGTACCAGCCGGAATACCGCTTTCGCATAACCGTTTTCCGGGACGGCCGTCTGCACCTGGTCACGTACCTGTATGGTTACCGGGCCCGAGCCGTTCTGCCAGGTCTCCACGGTCACCTCCGCGAGCGAGAGGTCCTCGGAGACAACGGGGGTCACCTTAATGCCGCTGCCCCCGTAATAATCCAGGCTGAAATGCTCCTTCGGCACGATCAGCAGGTAAACATCGCGGTAAATGCCGCCGTAGAAGGTGAAATCCGCTTTCTGGGGATATACCCGGCGGTTGACGCCGTTGTCAACCGAAACCGTCAGCTCATTCTCATCCCGAAGATCATCCGTCAGGTTGACGCGGAAGGTGGAATACCCGCCCTCATGCCGCGCAAGCAGCTTTCCGTTCAGGCTAACCTCGGCCGTCATGGCCGCCCCGCGGAATTCAAGCCAGACTTCCCCGTCCGCTCCGGGATCCGGAAAACTTTTTTTGTAGAGGCAGGTTCCGCGGTAATAGTCATTCCCGCCATCCTGGCCGTCCTCGGCATTCCAGGTATGCGGAAGCGTTACCGCCTGCGCCTTTCCCTCTTTGACAAAAGTCCATCCGTCGTTAAAAAGAATCTGTTCTCTCATGTCGTTTCCATCCTCCCTCCGCGGATACCCGCTGATTGAAAATACTGGGGCTGTTCAGAGCCGGGCGCAGGCCGGATACACCACCAGCCTGCGGGATATGCAGGCTACAGGGAACGCAGAAAATGCTCGATAAAGGTGCTCTCATATTCATGCGCCTGCGGGTTCGGGTGCGTATTGGTCTCGGATACGCGGAATGCCCTCAGCCGGATCTCCTTTGCTTTCTCGCAGAGCTCCGGGCGGTCCGCTACCCGGTGCATCAGCGGCACCCGCGGGTCTGCCTGCATATCCAGATACGGAATGCCCCATCTTCGGGCGATCACACGCTCTGCTTCCGTGTAGGTACCCACCTCCCCGATGCCGTTTGTCACAATGATCCCGATTTTCGCGTAGGTATGGTGCTCCAGCAGATACTCCATCACCGTATTCCAGGCCCCGTAAAAGGTAAACGGATCGGTACCCTCCGGCGATCCCAGCGGAATCTCCTGATGCCAGTCATTGATGCCGAAGCACAGCGTAATATAATCCGCGTCCGCGGGAATGTTCCGGTAGGCCTCCCGCACAAATACATGATCGGCATCCCGCCCTTCCTTATCCGCCATGGTGCAGCCGTTTACGGCGGAGTTGATGACGCGCATATTGTTCCGTGCCCCGATCAGGAACGGGTAAACACGCCGCTCTCCCCGGTACATTCCGTCCCGGATATACCACTCCGATTCGTCAAGCCCCGTAAAGTCGCCATGCGTGAAGGAATCCCCGCAGGCCGCATAGGTTTTTCCCCAGAGAATGTTGAAGCTGTTTTCCTGCTGATTCATTTTGTGTTTCTCCTCGTCTGATATCCTGTTCAATTCGTAAGCTGTCGGGACCACGGTGTAAACCTGCGCATAAACAAAGCCCTGCAGGCACATCCTTTTTTACTATAACATAAAGCGGATTTTATGGCAAACGGCAAAATTCCTTCCATTTTTCCGGGATCCGGCCCCACGCAGCCGAAGCATTTTCGCGGCGGATCTCCGGAAATGTATTCGATTAAATATATATTTAATCGTTTTCACGGTAAAGCGCCTGTTTTTCGGATTCGTTTTGGAAGAATTGCGGATTGACTTCCGAAGCGGATTTTTCTATACTGAATGCAGTTAGCTTAATATAACTCTTGTGTGTGTTTTACAACACCGATGCAGGTATTTTTACCCCGCTGTCCCGGGGAGAAAGGAACAGCCGGCAGGAACCGCGGAGAACCGATCTCAATCTGCTTCTCCCGTAAATATCCCGGGCCGGCGCGGTCAACAGCATGAACATTATAGAGCTGAAAGATGTATCCCGCGTCTACAAAAACGGCGAGCATGAGCAGCGGGCGCTCGACCATGCAAACCTGTCCCTCGAGGAGGGCAAATTCATCGTGGTTCTCGGGCCGAGCGGCGCCGGCAAGAGCACGCTCTTAAACCTCCTCGGCGGTCTGGACAATCCCACCTCCGGAACGGTTATCGTGAACGGAAAGGATATTTCCACCCTGACCGGCAATGAGCTGGCCGATTACCGCGCCGCAACGGTGGGCTTTGTCTTCCAGTCCTACAACCTCATCCCCACCCTGACCGTTCTGGAAAATGTCGCACTGGTGAAGGACATTGCCCCGGATCCCTTAAGCAGCCATGATATGCTGAAGGCTGTCGGTCTCTTCGACCACATCCACAATTTCCCCTCCGAGCTCTCCGGAGGCGAACAGCAGCGCGTTTCCATCGCGCGGGCGCTTTGTAAAAATCCGAAAATCCTGCTTTGCGACGAACCCACCGGGGCCCTGGATTCCGAGACCGGCGTCCTCGTCCTGAAGCTGCTGCTTTCCATGGCCAGGGAGATGGGAAAAACCATTATCATCGTGACCCATAACCAGAACATAGCCAGAATGGCGGATACCGTTGTCCGGGTCAGGAGCGGAAGGATCGTCTCCTGCGAGCAGCAGGAGCATCCGCTGGCCGCGGAGGAGGTGGACTGGTAATGCTTACGCGCAAGCTTTTCCGCACCATTGGCCGCTACAAAGCCCAGTTTATTTCCATGATCATCATGATCAGCCTCGGCGTCGGCGTCTTCGTCGGCTTCAACATGGAATGGTACAGTCTGGAGAAGGATACGGATTTTATTTTCGAACAGACCGGCTTTGCGGATTACCGCATTTATTCGGAGAGCGGATTTACGGCGGAGGATCTCGAAAAAATCAAAGCAATTTCCGGCGTAACGGACGCTTCCCGCTTCCTGACCGTTAACGCCGCCGTGAAGGACGATACCGATATTCTGGCCATCGCCGTCAGCGAGAACATCGACGTTTCCGGGGTTTATCTTACGGAGGGTGAGCCCTACGATGCCGAAAGTCCGGACGGCTTCTGGCTCTCGGACCAGTACGCGGCGAAAAATAACGTCCATGTCGGCGATAAGCTGACCCTGACCTATAAGATGCTCACGGTCACCGGTACCGTAAAAGGCCTCGTCAAGGCCAGCGAATTTCTCATCTGCATTCCCGATGAGACACAGCTCATGCCGGATTACAACTCCTTTGGCTTCGTCTACCTGTCCCCGGTGATGCTGCAGGACATCATTCCCGCTATTTTCAAAAGCTTTGTCGGCGACAGCCTGTACTATCAGATCAACGTAAAGAGTCCGCTTGAGAAGAAGGCCTTTGTGGAAGCGGTGGAAGCCGCCCTTTCAAAGACGCTGCTGGTTCTCTCAAAGGATGAGACCGTTTCGTACTCCGAAGCGATGGGGGAGGTAGAGGAAGGAAAAACCATGGGATCCATCCTGCCGGTACTTTTCCTGTCCATTGCCATCCTGACCATGGTCACCACCATGCACCGCATTACGGCAAGTGAAAAAACGCAGATCGGTACGCTGAAAGCCCTTGGCTTCCATGACAGCCGGATTCTCCGCCACTATACCTCCTACGCCCTGGCGATCGGGCTGGCGGGTTCCCTGCTCGGCATCGGAATCGGGTATCTTCTCGGCTGGTATATCATGAATCCGAACAGCGCCATGGGCACCTATATCGATATGCCCCGCTGGGATCTCTATGTTCCCTGGTTCTGCTGGGTGATCCTGGTGTTTATCAATGTATTTCTCACGCTGATAGGCTTCCTGTCCGTCCGGCAGATGCTCAAAGGCACCGCGGCCGATGCGCTGCGGCCATACTCCCCGAAAAAAATGCGCCATCTGGCGCTGGAGGAAACCAAAGCTTTCAAGCGGCTGAATTTCGCCACCAAGTGGAACCTCAGAGACTGTTTCCGCCACAAATCCAGAACCTGCATGACGCTCTTCGGTATTGTCGGATGCATGGTGCTCTTAGTGGGCGGCCTTGGCATGAACGATACCATGAAAGCCTTTGTGCAGTCCTTTTATGACAATGCCATCAACTATCAGCTCCGTGTCAACCTGGATTCCGAGACCATCACGGAGGATGAGGTGGATAAACTGTCGGAGCAGCTTGAAGGCGACTGGAGCGCTTCCATGAGCGTGCAGCTGGAGGACAGGCCCGTCAGCCTAGAAATCTATCACATCACCCACGGCCTGGTACGCTTCCTCGATGAGGATATGCAGGATATGCCGCTCTCGGACGACGGCGCTTATATCTGCGCCCGCATCGCAAAGGAATCCGGACTGTCCGCCGGCGATACCCTTACCTTCTCCCCCTACGGCAGCGATGACAGCTATACCGCCGTGATCGCGGGAATCGACCGGTCCCTGTCCGAGAGCATTGTCATGACCGATGTCTATGCTGAGACGCTCGGCATCGACTTCACGGCCAATACCATCTATACGGACAGCACGGATGTACCGGACAGCAGTCATATTCTGAATACGCAGACCAAGCAGGCCATCATGGACTCCTTCGGCACCTTCATGGAGCTGATGTATGTGATGGTGTCCCTCCTGATCCTGGCCGCCGTTGTGCTGAGCCTCGTTGTCCTCTATAACCTCGGCATCATGAGTTATACCGAGCGCTACCGCGAGATGGCAACGTTAAAGGTGGTCGGCTTCAGGGACCGCCGCATCGCGGGCCTTCTGATCAGCCAGAACCTGTGGCTCACCGTGGCCGGCATCCTGATCGGTCTGCCGGCGGGCTTCGGCGTGCTCAGCTACCTGCTGACGGCCCTCGCCTCCGAATATGAGATGCAGTTGGTGATCGGTCCCGTCACCTATCTGGTCAGCATTCTGCTCACCTTCCTGGTATCGCTGGGCGTCGGCCTGATGGTCGCCCGCAAGAACAGGCATATTGATATGGTGGCGGCACTGAAGACCGAAGAATAGGATGAAAGCATACGCCCGCATGAGATCCGTATTTCGGGCTCCCATGCGGGCGTGCATTTTTATCTGATTTTACTATCTGTTTTTACGCCAGTCTCTTTCCGGCAGCTTCGGCACACGCAAAGGGTCCGGGAATATTCGAAATGCCCCTGTGACCGCCGAAGTAGTCGGCGTCAAAGCGGATGGGGGTGCCGTCCGGGCTCTCAAAGCGCTGATCCGGCTCAAATGCCCGGCCAAGCAGGTCGGAATCCACCATACCGCAGGCAAAACCGTCCAGATACTCGTAGAGATTGGTCTCCAGATACCAGCCGTCCTCTTTCCCGACCAGCTCCACCTTCACCTCATGCGTCTCGTCGATCAGGTTGCAGCGCTCCTTCTTCCAGGCCTTCGCGCCGTCAAAATACGCATTTCCGGCGGCCCATACCGGAAGATGTCCGAAGTGGGCGGGTTCCAGCTTGCCCATGTCCGGCACATCCGTATCCATGTCAAACTGCTCAATCCACTCCTCGTAGGTCGGGTATTCGTCCCAGCAGAAAGTGCCGCAGACCCGGCTTTCCGTTTCGGGCTTATCCGTGCTGTCGTTGCGGAGGGAGAAATCGTCCGCGGGATACTTCTGCACGAAGATGTTGTTGTAGAAGCGGTCGTCCCCGTGGAGGATGGTCATAAAGCCCATAACCTCCGTGTGATGCGGCATATGATAAGGCGTGTAGCGCCAGCCGGTTCCGCCGCCTACCAGCGTGAAGGAACCGCAGATAAGGTTATGCACCATGGCAACGCCCTGGGTGGCGATACGCAGGGAAGCGTCGGAGAGCAGGATGTTGTTATCGATCAGGGTCGGACCGTGTCCCACCTCAACAAAAAGATCCTGCGAGGGCATGCCGCCTTTAAGCTGCTTCGCAAAGGCCGGCCTCTGGTTGTCATGGAGAAGGTTCTGCGATATGCGGGTGCCCTGGGCCTCCCAGTCGCACCAGATACCCATGGTGCAGTGATGGATGTGATTGCGCCGCATGGTCACATCGATCGCGGCATGCATCTTGATGCCCGCAATCTCCGCGCCGCCTAACTCCATCATGTTGTTGATGTGATGGATATGGTTGTCCTCAATCACGCTGAAAACGCCGCCCATCCTGCCGATGATGCCGCCCTGCTCGCAGTGGTGGATGTTGTTGCGGCGGATGATATGGCTTCCCACCGTCTCCTTCGACCAGCCGTGGAACTGTCCGCGGCAGACCGCGTCGCGCTCCATCTGGGTGGGGCTCTTCACATGCTTAGTGGTGAAGTAATGATCATTCTCCGGATCATAATATTTGCCGAGGCCGATGCCCGCGCACTTGCTGCCCCAGATCTCGCAGTCCTCAATGATCCAGCCTTTGCTCCAGTGCGGGCCGATCATGCAGTCCTGATACGCTGCCGGCGGCGCCCAGGTGGTGGCTGCCTTGTTCACATTGAAACCGCTGACGGTGATGTAACCCACACCGGTTTTGGAGGGCATGAAGCACTCCCGGCGCACCGTAATCTCAACCTTCTCACCGGCCGGGGACTTCCCGCCGAAATTGGCGTAGATCACGGTCTGTCCCTTTTCCGCATCCTGCTCGGTATACCATTTGAGCCTTGAAGCCTCCGGATCCCAGCTGCAGGGATAAACCTCCCCCTTCCGGCACTCCTCCAGGGATTCCGCCTCATACAGGGCTTTATCATTCAGCCATACGCAGCCGGTATGCTTGCCGCGCTTTGCGAAATACCAGTCGCCGAACACATAGGTTGTGTAAGGATTGTAGCCTCCGAAGACCGTGTTGTCGATGCGCGCTGCCCACACGCCTTCCCCGGCGTCAGCCCAGTCCGTCACAATCTCCGCGCCGGTAATCACCGCACCCAGGGGCTCCACGCTCCGGTAGGTGATCCGCTGCTCCTCAGTACCTGCGTATACCGGGTCCACATATTCCCTGTAGGTACCGGGATATACCGCCACTTCATCCCCCGGCTTCGCAATCCGCGCCGCCTCATTGATCCTCCGAAACGGCCTTTCCTTTGTTCCGTCGCCGTCAAAAGCCGCGTTACAATTCACGTAATAAATCATATTCGCCACCTTACCCTTCATTATGCATAACATTCCGGTCTGCTGTTCAGCCAAAGCGAACGTGACCGCAGGGAACGTGCGTTCCGGCCGGACAGTAACCATTCCGTTACTTTTTTCAAGTGTAAGTGAACGTTCCTGAAATGTCAAGCGGGTTTATCAGCTTACTGTCATTCACGGTCGATCGTAGTATATCATTTCCTTGACCCGCCCGCGGTGCGGCTGACGATAATTACCGCTGTCAGCCTCAGGTTATCAGGTAAACCCGGACTGTGACGTGTTTTACGCCTGCGATATCATGAGCACAGCTGCAGGGCCGCGAAAATGAAGAACAATTTCCCCGCGAGCGACTATTGAATTGGAATAATGCGTCTTTTGACTCAAAATGTGCTGAATTATCCTGAAGTACTTGAAA
>CAMOSC010000007.1 GCA_946624325.1 uncultured Clostridia bacterium | reverse complement strand
TGGGGCTGTTCATGGCCTTGGCATACTGGAATGACTGGTATAATGCCATGCTGTACATCAAGTCCGCGGAGAAGTATCCGCTGCAGTACTTCCTGTACCAGCAGGTCAACAGCATCGAGGCCTACAAGAAGCTGATTGCCACCAACGCCTCCGGCGACGTGCTGGCGGCGCTGTCCATGCCCACGCAGACGCTGAAGCTGGCGCTTACCGTGGTGGTTACGGGCCCCATGATTCTGGCCTTCCCCTTTGTACAGCGCTATTTCGTCCAGGGCATCACCATCGGCGCCGTGAAGGGCTGAGAAAAAGGTAACAAGCCGCCCCCAGGGGCGGCACAAAATAAAGAAAACACTCTAAGGAGGTAACCCGATGAAAAAATTCGTATCCGCAATGATGTGCACGGCTCTCTGCCTCGGCGCCCTTGCCCCCTTTACGGCCATGGCGGAGGAGGATCCGTATGCCGAGCATGTGGACCTGACCCTGTACCTTGTCGGCGATACGCCGGCTGACTATGACGTAAGACTGGCGGAAGTCAACAAGATCCTTGAGGAGGAAATCAACACCACGCTGAATGTGGAGTGGCTTTCCTGGGCTGAGCATGACACCAAGTATTCGCTGCTGTTTACCGGCGGAGAGGATTTTGATTTCATCTTCACGGCCACGAGCTGGTGCCATTATGAGCAGACCGTGGGCCTTGGCGGCTTCCTGGAGCTTACGGATGAACTGATCGACACCTATCTTCCGGATGTGAAGGCAACTCTTCCGGAGGTTGCCTGGAATCAGGCGAAGCTCAACGGAAGCATTTACATGGTTCCGGCAAACTTCGTCGAGACCAATCCCGAGGGCTTTGCTTACCGCGGCGACCTGGCTGCGAAGTACGGCTTCGAAGAGGGCATCAATACCTGGGACGACCTGATCAATTTCTACTATGCCTGCGCCGAGGACGGCCAGTACGGCAACGCCATCGGCGCCACAAACCTGTTCTATGAGTGGTTCTATACGCATGGCTATGCGGTGGTTGGCGGAGCTCCTTCCTCCGGCGAGCTGGTGCTGCGCAATGTAAAGGAAAACGACAATACCCTGAACTATATCCTGGATATGGAAGACTTCCGCGAGTTCTGCCACCTGATGAAGGATATGGCGGATAAGGGCTGCTGGCCGCAGGATGTGCTCTCCAGCACCACCGACAGGCAGGATACCTTCCTCAACGGAACCGGCGCTACCATGTTCTGGAACATCGGAACCTGCCAGATCTACGGAAACCAGGCTTTACAGGAGCATCCGGACTGGGATGTTCATCTGGGATGCATCATTCCCACGGAGATCGGTTTCGGCTCTACCAAGTATATCAACGGCGGTCTGGGCGTCAACGTTGCCAGCAAAAACATTGAGAGAACCCTGGCCTGCATCAACCTGATGTGCACCGACCAGCGTATCCAGGAGCTGACCGACTACGGTATTGAGGACAAGGACTGGTGGAGAGTCGGCGAAAACCAGGCGCAGAGAAATCCGGACTTCTCGCCGTCCAACTGGTGGGGCTGGAGAAACCAGAACTTCATCCTGGACAACTATTACGAGAATCCGACCCAGGTGGATGACGATTATGAGAAGTGGAATGCCCTCTCTCTTGAGTATCTCCGCCCGGCAAGGGATCTGGATGGCTTTACCTTTGATTCCTCCGTTGTCAGCACGCAGTATGCGGCGGTTGAGGCTGCCATGGGCACCTACTGGTATCCGCTGTGCAACGGCCTTGTGGACGATGTGGACGCCACGATTGAGGAGTTCAAGGCTGCTCTGGAATATGCAGGCATGCAGGATATCATGGATGCCATGCAGGAACAGGTTGACACGTTTGTAGCCGGCCTGAACGAGGAATAATGATCGCAAAGGACAGAAAATACTGTCGTTTGCCATAAGCCTGCGGCTGAAGGATTTACTGTGCCGGCAGACCGGTTTCCGGTCTGCCGGCTTTTCGCGCTGCGATCTGTCGGCATGGCTCAGGATGGAAGGGATGGGTTATTTATACGGGAAAGGACCGGAGATGGAAACAGTTGTATTCAAAATACAAGAGGAGCAGCGTCCTGTGCGGGAGCTGCCCATGAGCGGCAGGGATGCCGCGGGACATCTGTATACGGTGGATAATATCAGTCTGAAGAAGGACGGGGAGCGGCTGCTGCCGGTGATGGGCGAGTTTCACTACTCCAGGTGGGAGCCGGAGCACTGGGAAGAGGAGCTGCTGAAAATGAAGGCGGGCGGCATTGAGGTTGTTGCCACCTATATTTTCTGGATTCATCATGAGGAGCGGCCGGGTGAGTGGGATTTTTCCGGCTGCAGGGATATCGGGCGTTTTGTCCGGCTGTGTCAGACCTGCGGGCT
Organism: uncultured Clostridia bacterium; assembly: GCA_946624325.1. Classification (GTDB taxonomy): domain Bacteria; phylum Bacillota; class Clostridia; order Lachnospirales; family Lachnospiraceae; genus Anthropogastromicrobium. The sequence continues at coordinate 32,562 of CAMOSC010000007.1, read as the reverse complement.
GAAGGTATGGCTGCGCATCGGCCCATGGGTGCACGCGGAGTGCAGGCACGGCGGCTTCCCGGATTTCATCCAGTGGTCGGAGGATTTTGAGCCAAGGACGAATGATCCGGGATATCTGGCTGCGGTAAAGAGCCTTTTTGACCATCTGGCCGGACAGCTCTCCGGCATGATGGCAAAGGACGGGGGCCCGGTTATCGGCGTGCAGCTGGAGAACGAGTACGGTCATGTGGGAGGCCCGGCGGACCCGGACGTGCGTCACGCCCACATGGATACGCTGAAGCAAATGGCCATTGACGCGGGCTTTGACGTGCCCTATTACTGCGCCACGGGCTGGGGCGACGCCTATGTGACGGAGGAGACCTTCCCCATGATGGGCGGCTATGTGGACGCACCCTGGGCTACGGACACGAAGCCGCTGCCGGCCAGCAGAAATTACCTGTTCCGCCGCTACCGCAACGATCCCTCCATCGGCACGGATGGGAGGAGAGAAGGGCGCAGGGAAGCGGAATCCCAAGCGGAGCGCTTCCCGTATTTCTCGGCCGAGCTGGGGGCGGGGCTTCAGGTGACAAGCCACAGAAGGCCCGTGGTGAGCGCCGCGGATACGGAGGCAAACCTGCTCTGTCTTTTAGGCAGCGGGCTGAACCTGATCGGCTACTACATGTATCACGGCGGCATCAATCCGGACGGAAAATACAGCACACTCAATGAGACGCAGGAGATCGGCGGCTATACCACACTGCCCGTAAAGAGCTATGACTTCGAAGCCCCGATCAATGAAGCTGGAAGGCTGAATGCCAGTTACGGTGCGCTTAAAAAGCACCACTATGTGGTACAGGATTATCACAGGGAGCTGGCAGCGGCGGAGCCGGTATTTCCGCAGACCATGCCGGCTGACCCGGAGGATCTTTCCACGATCCGCATGGCGCTGCGAAGGGATGCGGAGAGCGGTATTGGCTTCCTTTTTGTCAACAATCATCAGCGGAACCGTTCCATGCAGGCCCATCCCGATGTTTCCGTGAGGATCGGGCTTCCCGGAGACGGATGCATAGAGCTGTCGGACCTGCGGCTGCCGGCGGATACCATGGGCATCATTCCGTTTATGCTGCCTGTGGGAGAGGCTGTTCTGGAGCGCACGAACGCGTATTATATGGGACATCTGGGGAAGCGGCATTTCTTCTATACGGACGGATGGGATGCGGAGTTTGTGCTGCGTGTGGACGGAGAAACGCGGAGAATCAGCGCGCCTTGCGGTACGCTGAAGGCAGGCCCTGCAGGAAGCGCCGCCGAATGGATTACGGTGCTTTCCCGCCCGGAGGCGGACCGCGCTTTCCGCTTTTCGGACGGAATGTATATTGCCGGCTCGATTCGAAGCGCAATCTATGAGCGGGAGAACAGGAAAATCCTCCTGACCGAGGAGGCGGAAGAGAGAATCCGCGTGATCCGTGAGGACGGAAGCGTGAAGGAGCTGTCGGCCGGCGCTGCGGGACATGCTTTTTCGGGCGCTGTCACCTTTTCTCCCGAAGCAGAAGAGCGGGATGAGGAGGGCATTGCCGCACGCTCCTACAGGCTGCGCTTGGATGGCATGGAGAACCTGACGGAGCGGGGAGCGGTTTCCGACATTTATCTGGTTCCGGAATACAGCGGAGACCGTGCGGAGGTTTACCTGGACGGGAAGCTCATAGACGACTGGTATACCACCGGAGAGGAATGGTATATTTCCCTGAACCGCTTTGGATATCCCCGGGAGCTGACGCTGCGTATTTACCCGAGCAGCCGTCCGATTCCCTGCACCTGGGGAAGCGATGTCTACTATGAGCGGCCTGTGGAGAGCGGCTGCGAGCTGAAGGGGGCTTCGCTGAAGGCCCGCTACAGAATCATACCGGAGGAGCCCTGAACGGTACCGCGGTATTGGGAGCTGTATACAAATAACCAGTGCAATTTGCTTGTCTGAGGAAACGCTTAAATCGGCGTTTCCATGAAATTCCGCCTGAGTGTGTTCCCATCATCATAAAAGAAAGCAGCCTGTCCGCAAAGAAACAATGATTCCGGCGTTTCCTTGCGGGCGGGCTGCTCTCCTGACTGAAAGGCTCTTGAATTATGTACGATTTTTGACAGGCAGTTTTTCTGATTGAAAGTTTCTTCAATTATATGCGGATCTTTGCCATTCCCGGATCTGGCGTCGGACAATATCGTTTTTGGCTTTTAACGTTCCAGCAGGAAATTCCCGGACGGGATACGCCCATCCAGCTCGAAATTCCAGACATCCTTCCCGGCGGAAGAAGCGCGGATAACCTGCAGCGGGCTGCCGTATACGTCCAGGGCGGTCATAACCGGGGCAATCCGGCCGGGCAGGCGGATGCTTCCCTCAAAGGTCTCCAGGAAGAGCTTCCCCTTCAGTTCCACCCGCGTAAGCGACGGATCGCCGTCAACCGGCGACCAGGCAGTTTCATCCATACCGGTTTTTCCGATGGCGGTTACCAGGAGGCGCCCGGAGGAGGAAACCGGAAGGCCGTCTAACGGCAGCAGGCCCAGGGTGATGCGCTCATTGCGGCAGACAATTGTAAAACCTCCGATAAGGATGCTTTCCTCCGGCTTCCCGGTAAAGAAGGCTATACGCTCCGCGTCGATCCTGAAAAGGCTGTGGGCCGGATCAAAGAAGATTTCCCCGGTATCGGAGCGGAAGGCAGTCCGGGGGATGTCCGGATACGGGAAAATTTCCTGCTTGCGAGGGATCTCCGGATTCTGAGGACAGCCCGCCTTCTGCGTGATCTCCGGATTCCGTGCGCCATCCGTATACCCGGATTCTTCCGGTTCGGGGGAGGTCCTTACAAGCCCCTCCCCCTCCGACAGGAGCCCGAAATGCTTCATGGCATGATCCACTGCCAGCGAGAAGGGCCTCCAGTCATCCTGCGTGATAAGGCTTTTCACATCGTCAAAAACGAGGAAGCGACTGTTTTGCCAGACATCGGACCGGGTGAAGTCTTTCAGGGGCTCTGCCCCCTTTTTGTAGATTGAAAACCAGTCGCTGCCGGCATCTCCCCTGCGCCATACGTCGCGCCAGGGGGAATGGGAGAAGAGAACGGCGTGGGAGGCGTTGTACAGGTCGGTGCCCCGGACAAAGCCGGCCGTAACCGCCAGATCCGCATTTCCCTCATAGCGCTCCCCCTGCGTCAGAAATACGGAACGGGTTTTACTGACAAAGGGCAGACAGGTATAGGGCAGACGGTGCCCGGAGGGCTGGGTTTGCAGGTCATTCTCCGAGTAGACGATATCTACCCGGTTGCGGGCTTCCTTTACCAGGCCCTGCAGGAAAACGGCGGACAGCATGGGGAACTGCAGGATCAGGGAGGGATCGTTGTAGGCGTCCATGATATGGGCGATTTCATCCTCGGGCTGATCCTCCAGGTTATCGCTTGTGGTATAGCAGTAGATATCCAGCCCGTCCCAGCCGTTCAGGCAGCCGTAGGCCGCTGTCATGAGAAAGGCGGAGGCATGGAAGGGCGCTTCCCCGTATTCATTCCACTCATTCAGGACAAAGGGCTTCCCCTCAAGCACCGCGGCGCCTGCCTGAACCGTCAGATTTCCGCGGGGTTCCATGCAGGAAGGCACGAGGCATCTGGGATCCTGCGAAACATATTCCCGCAGATTCGGGACATAAAGCGTACCGGGAGGCAACATGACAGCTGCGGGGTGGTTGAAATAGGTATTGTTCTGCATGAAATCTCCCATGCAGCTGGAGGCGACATCCGCCGCACCGGTGTACAGGCAGTTTGTGGTGACGGGAATACGGGTGCCGAGGGAGCGGATGTGGCCGATCATTTCCCCGTAATAACGCCGGTTCATCCACATGCCGAACTCCGCGTAGTCCGCATAGCGGGCGGGGCTGTCCGGAGAGCCCCAGTCGCCGGCAGGGTCGTTGACGGGCTGCGCATAATCGCCGGCCTCGGGACAGCGGACGGTGCCTGACAGGGGATCTTCCTCCGGCAGAAGGGCACAGATGCCGTTCCAGGTCCAGGCCTCTGCAAGATGCTCCCGGCTGTGGTACTTTGCCAGCAGAAAGTGGTTGAAGCGTTCCTGCATCTCCGCTTTATAAAACGCAACGCCGGGGAAGGACCTGCGGGCCTCCACGTCAAAAAAGAAGGAATCCTCATTGCAGATCTGGATGGCGCATACGGCAGGGTCATCCTTATAGGCGAGTCCTGTGTAGGGATTCACATGGGACAGCAGCATGGAGGCATATTCCTTCTGCAACTGCAGGAGGCGGTCGTTAACATGGCTGCTGGACTTGGAGGGCGAGAGCGCTTCCGGCCGGTCCAGGCCGTCCTGAGGCAGGAAACAGCGCGCGACGAGCAGGTCCAGCTGGAGATAAATGCCTTTTTCCTTCAGGCAGGCGCACCAGTAATCCAGGCGGTCCAGACCGCCCGGATGAAAATGCCGTGTGCTCTCCGGGTAATTCAGGAGCGGATAATCCGGGTTGCTGCTCCAGCCCTTCGGGGAAGGCGGAACGTCGGCCCCGGTGAGCCGCACCAGGTTCACGCCCATGCTTGCAAGGCGAGCGCTGATTTTTTCGGCTGTGGTATGATCCGGCATATTGGCCCGCACGGCAAAGTTAAAGCCGATGAAGCGGGCCTGCGTGCCGTCCTCAAAATAGAAATGTTCTCCCCTGACGGTAACAAACCCGTGCTTCCCGGCCGGTGCGTCCAGGAGACAGGAGAAATCCATGGCCCCGGTGTTGGGAACCGTCTTGCCGATGCGGATGCGATGTTTCATTCCATAACCTCTTTCAATGGTGATCTGCCGGGATCTTTCGCTACATCGCCAACCTGCCTGAGCATGCAGACAAAGGCTCCGACGGAGCGTTTACCGCAGACGGCAACGCAGTCCGGTCTGTCAATCAGACAAGTAAATGTACAAGTTGTGTTGCTGTTCAGAGCCGGACTCCGGAAATGGCGAAAAACAGCCATTTCCGGAGTTGCGGCGTGTCCGCCGGATGCAGATCTGCGGGGAACGGTTACCAGGTTATTTACACGCGGTTTCTTACTGCTGCGGGGCGGTAAAAAGCTTCAGCACAAGCGTCTGTGCCGGCTCCGCAAAGCGCAGCACAAAGTATTCCTTCCCTTTCTGGCCGGTTCTGGCTTCTGCGGCAAGCCCGGCATCGGTTCCGCTCGTTGTCGGAAGCAGGCTGTTAAAACGGCTGTCCTCCGAAGTGCTTTCCTGAATATACCCAAGCTCCGTGAGTTTTCGTGTAATCGTGGTGCCGAAAAGCCTTTCCATGGAGGCTTTTCGTTCACCGCTTACCAGCGCCTGAAGGCTTTTGGCCAGGTCGGCCGCGCTGCAGGGCTCCGCGGACGGGGTGAAGGCCGCGGCTTCTTCGGGAAGAAGCCGGAAGGGTCCTTTTTCCGCGGAGGGTGCCGCCGCTTTTTTGGGCTGCTCTTCCCGGGCGGAAAGCAGGGCATCCCGTCCGCCATGGCTTTCGGCAAATTCCGAAATCTCTTTTACGAAGGCGTCCCCGTATTTATCCGATTTCTGCAGGCCCACGCCGGAAACGGTGAGGAAGGCGCTGCGGGTAAGGGGAAGCTTTTCACACATATCATGCAGGGAACGGTCCGAAAATACCACAAAGGGAGGGATTTTTTCCTGCCTGGCGAGGCTTGCCCTGAGCACGCGCAGCTGTTCAAAGAGGGAGAGCTGCAGCGGGGAGAGCGGTATCTGCGGGCCCTTTGTGCCTTTGCCTGAGGAGGCTTTCCGGGAGCCGGGGAGCGCTCCCCTGCCCGCTGCACCGGCGTCATCCGGGCGGGCAGTGCCGTCCATATAGCGCAAACTGTCCCCGGCCGCTTCCGCGGATGACACGCGGTTTCGCATTGTGAGCCTGACATCCGGATCCGCCAGCTCCTTCATCCTGCCGGTCAGCTTCAGGAGCGGGTAGCGGTCCATGGTTTTTTCAAGATAACCTTCCGCCAGAAGAAAGTCGATGAGTCCCTGAATATCCGCAACCGGGTATCCGGATAGCCTGCCGAAGGTTTTCAGACTGACGGTTCCGGCCTTCCTTGTCCTGGTGTTGTTTTTGCCTGCCAGCGTTTCCGCGATGAGAGACGCACCATAACGCTGTCTGGTCTCGTAAATGCAGTTTATTACCTGCTTTGCTTCGGCGGTTACGTCCGTTTCGGACCAATCTGCGCAGCAGTTGGCGCAGCTGCCGCAGGAGGCCGGTGCGTTCTCACCGAAATATTCCAGGATGGTTTTGCGATAGCACGCTGTCGTGAGGCAATAGGCGCGCATTTTTTCGAGGCGGATCCTGCCGGAGCGCTCTATCTCCGCCAGATCAGCAGGAGGCAGGGAATCGCGCGGGGAGTCGTCGGGCATATCCGGGGTAAAACCGTCGGTCATATCCTGAGTAAACCCCTCAGGCACATAATACTCGGAAGCATAGCGGAAAAAATCATCCTCCGGGGAGGGGAGATTCCGGTTCAGCAGCTCCGGATTGTGCTGCGTCAGCAGGAAACGCTGGGTTTCGGTGTCGGCCGGGGCATAGAGCAGTACGCACTCAGCCGGCTCACCGTCCCTGCCGGCGCGGCCCGCCTCCTGGTAATAATCCTCCAGGCTGCCGGGCATGCTGTAATGGAGCACAAAACGCACATTGGATTTGTCGATGCCCATGCCGAAGGCGTTGGTGGCAACCATGATGCGGCTGCGGTCGTAGAGAAAATCCTCCTGGCTTTCCCGGCGTTCCAGCTGCGAGAGCCCCGCATGGTAACGGGTCACCTCAACCCCGGCGGCGGCCAGCGCCAGATATACCTGGTCGGTCTGCTTTCGTGTGGCACAGTAAATGATACCGCTTTCGGTTGCGTGCCGGGCAGCATAATCGAGGATGAAGGCGAGCTTATCCTTCGGGGTTTCCACACGGAAGAAGAGGTTCGGACGGTCAAAGCCCGAAATGGCCGTATAGGGATCGCGAAGCATAAGGCCGGCAAGGATATCCTCCCGCACGCGGGCGGTTGCGGTGGCTGTAAAGGCCGAGAGCACCGGACGATACGGCAGGGAGCGCACAAAATCGGGAATGCGGCGGTAGCTGGGCCGGAAATCCTGCCCCCACTGGGAGATACAGTGGGCCTCATCCACCGCGAGCATGGATATTCTGCCGGAGTAAAGCAGCTCCCCCAGGTCCCCCGAATCCAGGCGTTCCGGCGCCAGATAGAGGAGCTTTATGCGCCCCTGCGCCGCTTCACGGACGGTTTCCCGTATCTCGGAGGTATCCAGGGAGCTGTTGATAAAAGCGGCGGGGATTCCGTTTTCCTTCAACGCCTGCACCTGGTCCTTCATAAGCGAGATCAGGGGCGAAAGGACAATTGTCACGCCCTCAAGCAGCAGCGCGGGCAGCTGGTAGCAGATGGACTTGCCGGCTCCCGTGGGCATGACCGCCAGCACGTCCTGTCCCGCGAGGATCCGGTCGATGATTTCCTCCTGCCCGGGGCGGAAGGAATCATAACCGTAGTATTGTTTCAGCAGTAATTGTTTTTTCTGTTCCAAAACAGCCTCCTCCCAAACCGCAGTTTTGTACTTTGACTGAATGGCCGCGGATGACTATTTTGCAGTCACGCCTGCAGAGGGCGCAGCCGTGGGCAAAATATGTCTCCTCCCTGCAGCGACTTTTGCCGCAGATGTCCGACTTACTGATACCTTGCCGGTATCATAGTATGTCTCTCGGTTTTTTCGCTGTCTCCGGGAGAACGGCTCCCAAAGACAGTCCTGTATGCGGCAGCGCGGCGGCGTTTATTATCGACGACAAGCCCTCCGGTCATGCGGCATGGTTTTTTACGGTACAGACCTGTCATTATTGTATGCTTTCATGTGCCGGATTGCAAGAAAATCCTTTGCGTTGAGACAAGATGCAGCAAAATGACACATAATGTGTGCATGCCCGGATATCCGTCCGGAAATCCGACTCAGGGGGGATGCCTTTCCTTGCTTTTTATGCGGGCATAATGTATGATATATCGTGAACGCCATAAAAAGCGATGGCATTCACCTGAGCAATATCCCATTCTGAGATAACGCAGGATTCATTGTACGCTCAGGCAGGGGAAATGTTCATGCAAATGACATTCCAAAAACCGTTTTTGCAATATCCGGCGCTGGCAATACAAACAGTCCTGAACCGCCGGACCGGCAGAAGGAGACATGGCTTCTTATGAAATCAATCCGAGAAATCTATAAAACAGGCAAAGGCCCTTCCAGCTCCCATACCATGGGACCGGAGCGGGCTGCAAAGGTGTTCCTGGCGGAGCACGGGGAGGCAGAACGGTTTTCGGTAACGCTGTACGGATCGCTCTCCCGCACCGGCAGAGGCCACGGGACCGACCGTGTCCTTGCGCAGACCTTTGCCCCGAAACCGGTGGAAATCGTTTTCAATGAAGATGAAAGCCTGACTATTCCGCATCCGAACACGATGGATCTGGCGGCCTACCGGGGGGATACCTGCACGGGAAGCATGCGGGTGCTGAGCATCGGAGGAGGCGATATACGGATTGAAGGGCGGCCTGAGGCTGATCCGCCGGAAATCTACGGGGAACACAGCTTCGCGGAAATTGCCGCGTACTGCAAGAGCAGGCGCATGCGCATCAGCGATTACGTCGAAGAAAAGGAAGGGCCGAAGATCTGGGATTTCCTGTTTGAGGTGTGGAATACCATGTGCGATTCCATCCAGGACGGCCTGACCTGCAGCGGCGTACTGCCCGGCGGGCTGAACGTGGAACGGAAGGCGCAGATGCTATACAATCAGCGCCATATTGACGAACGGCCGGAGACCCGTGAGAACCGCATTGTCTGTGCCTATGCCTTTGCGGTCAGCGAGCAGAACGCGGACGGCGGGACGGTCGTTACCGCGCCGACCTGCGGCGCCTGCAGCACCATGCCGGCCGTCCTGCGGTACATGCAGGAGGAGAAGGGGATCAGCGACCGCAGGGTGCTTCGGGCGCTGGCGGTTGCGGGCATAATCGGGAACCTGGTGAAGACCAACGCGTCCATCAGCGGGGCGGAATGCGGATGCCAGGCGGAGATCGGGACTGCCTGCTCCATGGCATCGGCGGCCCTGGCGGAGCTGTTTGAGATGGGTATCGACCAGATCGAGTACGCGGCCGAGGTGGCGCTGGAGCATCATCTGGGCCTCACCTGCGACCCGATCGGCGGTCTGGTACAGATCCCGTGTATTGAGCGGAACGCGGTCGCCGCCATGCGGGCCATTAATTCCGTGCGGATAGCCAATTTCCTAACTTCCACCCGGAAAATCTCCTTCGATATGGTGGTGCAGACCATGTACCAGACCGGAAGGGATTTAAACCGCATCTACCGGGAGACCGCGGAGGGCGGTCTGGCAAAGCTGTACCGGTAGAAGGCCGGAGCAGGCAGAGACAAAGAATGCGACGGTTTCATAAAAAGGAGCACAAATGTCCCATCTCACCGAACAGGCTATCAAGGCCTCCTTTATCAGGCTGCTGAATGAGCGGCCCTTTGCGCGGATTACCGTGCAGGATATCGTGAAGGACTGCGGCATCAACCGCAATACCTTTTACTACCATTACCATGACATACCGCAGCTCCTGGAGGAAATTGCCCTGGACAGCACCAACAGCCTGATCGCCTCTTACCCGGATATCGCGTCCCTGGAGGAGTGCGTCGATGCGGCCTTCGGTTTTGTGCTGGAAAACCGCCGGGCTATCGGCCACATCTACCACTCGCTGAACAGGGAGGTATTCGAGCGGTATCTCATGCGGATCTGCGAGTATTCGGTTTCCCGCTGGTTTGATACAGCCTTTGCAGGCGTTGAGACCGGAGAGCGGGACCGGGAACGGATCCAGCGTTTCATCCGGTTTGAACTATTCGGCGCGGCCATAGCCTGGATGAATGAAGGCATGCCCCAGGAAGCGGTGCTGGAGGCCAAGCAGATTCTTTCCTTGTGCTATGATTCCGTTTCACGCCTGGGGCTGGTGTAAGGCCTGCGGTCTGCTCTGACAGCCGTTCTGCCTCCCCTGACAGCCGTCCTGCCTCCTGCAATGCCGGAACAGCTGCCAGGCTGCCGCGTTTTTATCGGTGCCGGTGCAGGCTGCAGGAATGCGGATGACGCTGCCGGATCTGGGCAATCCGCCGAATATGTCTGATTTTTGGGCAATCGCTCTGCGATTGCCCATTTACATATTTCCCTGAACTCTGTAGATTGTAAGTGCAAAATAGTTAGCAGCCTGAAGGAACGAGTGCTGACATGACCAAAGGACAGTCATCCGTGGCCATTTGGTCAAGGTACAAAACTTCGTTTAGGGAGGAGGAATTATCCGATGCGTTTTTCGGAGTTTGTCGTAAAAAGGCGGATTGTGATCCTGATCATCACATTGCTGCTGCTGATCCCTTCAGTGATCGGCATGGCGAAGACCCGCGTCAATTATGATATGCTGGATTATCTGCCTCAGGAGATGGAAACCGTGAAAGGCCAGGAGGAGCTGTTAAACGAGTTCGGAAAGGGCGCGTTTTCGATCCTTGTCGTTGAGGACATGCCAAAACGGGATATCGCCGGGCTGGTTGAGAAGCTTCAGACCGTGGATCATGTGGACAGCGTGCTCTGGTATACCACTCTGGCGGATCTGTCCATCCCCATGGAGCTGCTGCCCGAACGGCTTTTCAGGGCTTTCAATACGGACAACGCCACGGCGGTGGCCGTGTTTTTTGACAGCGGAACCTCAGAGGATGTGACCATGGAAGCTGTGCGCGAGATCCGAGGTATTGCCGGAAAGCAGTGCTTTGTCTCCGGCCTGTCAGCGCTGGTGACGGATCTGAAGGACCTGTGCGAGCAGGAAGAGCCTATCTATGTAGGACTTGCCGTAGCCTGTGCCCTTGCGGCGATGCTGCTGTTTCTGGACAGCTGGCTGATCCCCTTTGTATTTCTGGCTTCCGTGGGCCTGATGATTCTGCTGAATCTGGGAAGCAATATTTTCCTTGGCGAGATATCCTATATTACAAAAGCTCTCTCCGCCGTGCTGCAGCTGGCGGTTACCATGGACTACTCGATTTTCCTGTGGCACAGCTACAATGAATACCGGGAAGCCGGCGCGGACGGGAAGCCCGCTTCAAAGGAGCAGTCCATGACGCTGGCGATCCATGATACCCTCGTGTCCGTGATCGGGAGCTCCGTCACGACCATCGCCGGCTTTGTTGCCCTCTGCTTTATGAGCTTTACGCTGGGCCGCGACCTCGGAATTGTCATGGCCAAGGGCGTACTCTTCGGCGTCCTCGGAAGCGTAACGGTTCTCCCTGCGATGATTCTTCTGCTGGATACCCCTCTGCAGAAGACCAGGCATAAGGCGCTGATCCCGAAGATGCAGGGCTTTGCCGGGAAGCTGACGAAAATCTATCCGGTCCTTGCTGTCCTTTTTGCCGTACTTCTGGTTCCGTCGCTGTATGGATACCGGGAGACCAACAGGGAGGTTTACTACGACCTGGGCGACTGCCTGCCGGATTATATCGAATATGTCACGGCAAAGAACAAGCTGTCGGAGGACTTTGACATCGCCTCCAGCCATATGCTGTTAGTGGACAGCAGCCTGTCTTCCGGTGAAAAGCGTGCCATGATCCGTGAGATGGATCAGGTGGACGGCGTTAAGTATGTCCTTGGAATCGATGCCCTGCTGGGCGAACGGATTCCGGTGGAGGTCCTTCCCGATGAAATCACCTCCATGCTTCGAAGCGGGAAGTGGGAGCTGATGATGATCAGCTCGGAGTACAAGGTCGCAAGTGATGAGGTCAACCGTCAGGTGGACGCGCTGAACGCTGTCCTGAAAAAGTATGATCCAACCGGCATGCTGATCGGGGAGGCCCCCTGCATGAAGGACATGATTGAGACCACCGACCACGATTTCAAAGTGGTCAATGCAGTCTCGATTCTGGCCATATTCGTGATAATCCTGATTGTGGAGCGCAGCCTGTCGCTTCCGTTTATTCTGATTGCCGTGATAGAGCTGGCCATCTTCATCAACCTCGGGCTGGCGCATTTTACGGGGCAGCAGCTGCCGTTTATCGCGCCGATCTGCATCAGTACCATCCAGCTTGGCGCCACGGTAGACTATGCCATTCTGATGACGACCCGCTACAAGACAGAGCGGATTTCCGGCTGCATGAAGCGGGAAGCGGTACAGAATGCGCTGGCTGCCTCCATTCCCTCCGTTATCGTCAGCGGTATGGGCCTGTTTGCGGCAACCTTCGGGGTGGCCTGCTATTCCAATATTGATATTATCCGTTCCATGTGTATGCTGATGGCCAGAGGCGCCCTGATCAGCATGTTCTGTGTGATATTCCTGCTTCCGGCATTCCTGATGCTCTGCGACCGTCTGATCTGCAGAACGACGCTGGATATGCGCAGGGCGGGAACCCGGTTATAAGGAGACAATTTTGCCCACGGCTGCGTTTCTTGCAGGCGTGGCTGCAAAACAGTCATTCAGTCAAAGTACAAAACTGCGTTTTGGGAGGAGGCAGTCTGATGAGAAAAAAGAATAATCCGTTCGGGATAAAGACGGAAGGGAAGAGCCCGGAGGGCAGAATGGGAATGTCAAAGGCAGCCGGCAGAGTCCATACGTTATCGGCCCTGGCCATTGCGGCCATGCTTGCGATGCCGGTACCGGCTGCTTTCGGGGAGACAGAAGGCGCGGCGGAAGGCACGGAAACGGAAATGGATGCGAAGGAAAATGAGGAAAGCCTGCCGGAGGGAGAGGAAAACCGCTTAGCCAGTGCAGAAGCCCGGATAAACGAAAAAAACGAGACGGTTTATGTCATAAGCGACGCTTCCGGCAGTCCCGGGAAGCTGATTGTCAGCGACTGGCTGGTCAATGGCAGCAAAGCGGATAGTCTGACCGATGTTTCGCGTCTTTCGGAAATAGAAAACCTGAAGGGTACCGGGACATATACGGAGAACGCGGACGGTACAATTACCTGGGACGCCCAGGGAGGAGATCTGTATTACCAGGGACTCGCCGATCCGGGAGAGGAGCTTCCGGTCACCCTTTCGGTGGAGTACCTGCTGGACGGGAAAGAGATTTCCGCCGAGGAGGCTTTAGGCGCGAGCGGGGAGCTTACCGTGCGCTATTCCTTTGAAAATCATGCCGTACGGCAGCTGACGCTGGACGGTCAGACGGTGGATTATCATGTTCCCTTTGCGGCCGTAGTCGGTTTTCTGGCAGATGCTGACACATTAAAGGACGCCCGGATCACGAACGGACGCATTTTAAGTGACGGAAGCCACAGCGTGGCCGCGGGGATCGCCTTTCCGGGACTGGCCGGCGATCTGGAGGATGCCCGGTTTGCGGCGCTGACAAAGCTGGCGGATGTAAACGTGCCGGATTGCGTCGAAATAACCCTGCAGGCGGAAAACTTCAGGCCATTTACAGCTTACGCCCTGGTTACCGACGAGCTGTTTGCGGGAACGGAAACGGATATGGACGGGAAGGCATCCGAGCTGTTCGGCCTGTTCGGAACGCTGAAGAATTCCGTAGGGAGCATATGCGACGGGGTAAGCGGAATCGCGGGGGATGCCGGAAACGTTTCTGACGGCGCGGCAGCTCTCGAAAAATCGGTGTCCGGTCTTGCAGGGGAGGCAGAGGCCCTGCGGACAAAGGCGGACGAGGTCTTTGCGGCTGCGCTTGAGTCGGAGCTCGGATGGCTTTCGGAGCAGGGAATCGATACGGATTCCGCGTCCGGGATAACCGCGGAAAACTGCAGGGAGCGGCTGGAGGTCCTGGCGGAAGGCCTTGACGCTGAGGAAGCGGGGACTGTTGCCGAAGCGGCTGGCCGCCTGGAGGGAATTGCGGATCTCTGTATACAGGCTGCGGCCCTTTCGGACAGCGCGGACGGGACGCATGACGAGTCGGAAACGCTCAAAGGCAGCGCTTCCTCCCTGCAGGGCAGCGCAAAGCTGCTTTCGCTGGAAGCCTCCGTGCTCAAAGCGCTCATTCCGGATCTGAGCGGCGTTTCGGACGGGCTGAACGGCCTGCTTGGCCTGGCCGCGGATTATACCAATTTCAGCGGCATCGCAGACGGTACGTCCGGAAAGCTGCGCTTTATCTGGAAGATCTCCGCGCAGTAACCGGCGCGTCCGGCAGCACGGGATGCCGCGGCCGTTAAAACGCGGCGCGGATATGGCCCATGACCGGAGAAGAAGGAGAGACGGATTTTCGGATGACTGTTTCCATAACAGAACGCCTGCCGGGGAATGAAAGCTTCCTCCCGGCAGGCGTTTTCAGATACAGCTTCAGATGTCCGCAGGCTGAGCGGACAGCCTGTGAAAGACACCCGTCAGAATCAGTCATATGCCTCAGTGGACATCACATAGTTCAGCAGGTGCAGCGCTGCCTCCCGCAGCTCATCTAAGGTTACGCGGCCCTCTTCACAGCCCTTCAGGATCTGTTCTATGACAGGCGGCCCTCCGGGCATGACCACGTCGTTTCCGGCATGTACGGCGTCTGCGCCGTCCACCACGATATCCATATCGCCCCAGTCGGTGACTACGACGCCGTCATATCCCCATTCGCCCCGGAGGATTTCCGTGCAGAGCACCCGGTTTCCGCCGGCAAAGCTGCCGTTGAGCTTATTGAAGGAAGTCATGAGGGTCATGGGGGCTGCTTCGGTGAGAACCATCTCAAAGGGCTTCAGGTAGAGCTCCCTTACAGCCCTGGCGCTGACAATGGAATCCGCCGCGTCGATCTGCTTCTTCGCACTTCCCCGCCTGTAGGTCTCCTGCTCATTCAGCGCAAAGTGCTTTGGACAGGTGGTGACGCGGTTGTTTTCCATGGCACCTTTGGTGATTTCCCTGCCCATCACGCCGCAAAGCAGCGGATCCTCGCCGAAGTATTCAAAGGCGCGGCCTTCTATGGGATTGCGAACCAGGTTCAGGCCCGGTGCCAGCCAGCTGTCCACCTGCAGGATTGCCGCTTCGGCGCCGCAGGCGGACCCGAATTCGTAAGCAAGGGCCGGGTTAAAGGTGCAGGCGATCATCATGCCTACAGGCCAGGCTGTCATGCCGACGCTTGCAGGCCCGTCCTTATAGCAGGTGGTCAGGATGCCGTATTTTGCAATGGCGGGATTGCAGTAGCCGAGGCTTACATCATCGCGTGTTTTCCCGCCGATATCATTGCCCTCCTCATCCTGAATGGTATAGGGGATATCCATATGGCCAAGCCCGCTGAAGGGCAGTCCGGAGCCGTAACCCGTGCAGAGCACCGCAAGCTCCCGCACGCTCATAGGACTGACCAGCTCTTCCATGGAGGCGCGCCCGGCCTTTACGTCGGATAAAAGCGGGACGGGCTTTCCGGCGCAGTCCGGGAATGTATGCTTCGGATAAGCGGGAAATTCGCGGATAACGGCTTCCCGGGTTACCGTCAGCGCAGGCAGAACTTTATCCGCGGAGCGTACGATTTCCCCTTCCGGTGCAAGCAGCTGAAGCTTATTCCGGTTGCATGCCTTTATACCGATATCCGCGGTAACACTGCGCACAATAATCTCTTCGGGTACTTCGAGCTTTAACACGGGCTCTGTGTTTCTGGAGCTGTTTCCCATCAGAACCGTATAGGTGCCTGCTTCGATCAGATAGGCCATCCGTTCTTCGGAGAAGGATGCCAGGCTGTCAAGCGGAAAGGAGAGTGTCAGCAAGCAATCCCCGCCGGGGGACAGACAGGGCGTTTTGTCAAAGGCCTTCAGCTCCTGCATGGGTTTTGACAGGGCTCCGAAAGGCGCGTGCACATAGATCTGTACGGCTTCCTTCCCGCTGTATTTCTCCGAGAGATTCCTGACCCGGACGCAAAGCTTCAGCGATCCTCCCGAGAGTGCGGATTCCGTATATTCCAGGGAAAAATCCGCATAGCTGAGACCAAAGCCGAAGGGATAGCGGACCTCTTTTTCAAAGCTGTCGAAATACCGGTATCCCATGAAGATGTCTTCCTGATAGACTGTTACCGGGCTCATGGAAAAACCGCTGCTGCCGTTTTCCTCCGCAGACAGCCCATAGCTCTCATAGGTCAGGATTGTTTCGGGCCGGTCCTTATTGCATGAGAAATGCTTCGCCGTGGGATAATCCTCATACCGCAGGGCTGCGGTCTGGTTCAGCTTTCCGGAGGGAGAGCACCGGCCCGAAAGAATATCCGCAAGGGCGGCTGTTCCCTGCTCCCCGGCGGGACCCATGAACAGGATGGCCTTGATCCCGGGCCATGCATCAAACGCGGCAAAATCGATCATGCCGTTTACGTTGCATATTACGGCGACCTTCGGGAAATGCCTGCAGGCGAGATCCAGAAGCTCCTTTTCCGAGGACAGAAGCAGGTAATCATCCTCCACGCGCCTGTCGCATTCCTCGCCGCCGGTTTTACGGCCTATGAAAACAAGGGCGGTATCGGTCTGTGCCGCCGCCTTTTCCCACAGCGCCTCCTCCGGGAGGACTTCCGCCTCCGCTGCCGTATATTTCCCGAACAGCTCGTAAATCAGGCCGCTGGCGACCAGGCCTTCCAGGCGTTTGAAAAAGTCTTCTCCCTCCGCATTCTGCGTGCTTTCCGCCTGCTTCTGCTTTTCCCTGAACAGGGCCTCATACCATTCGCGCACTTCCAAGACAGGCCTGATCCCTGCCCGCTCCAGCTCCCCGAAGAGCTCCGGCACGTCAGCGCTCCTGCTGGCGCCTGAGCCGGAACCGCCAATGATGATATCTCCCTGCGTCAAACCGAAAATGGCCGCACTTTTTCCTTCGGACAGCGGCAGCATGTGCTCTTCATTTTTCAGCAGGACCATTGCCTCCCGGGCAATCTGAACTGCCAGTGCTTTCCTCCTGTCCTGTTCCAGATAGCTGTTTGCCATACAATCCACTCCTCCTCCCGAAACGCAGTTTTGTACTTTGACCAAATGGCCACGGATGACTGTTTTGCAGCCACGCCTGGAAAAAGAGTGCAGCCGTGGGCTTTGCTGCACGTTTTTAACCCTTCACGGCACCGATCATGACACCCTTTGTAAAATACTTCTGGATAAAGGGATAGAAGCACATGATGGGAAGGGTGCTCACGATGATGGTACAGTACTTCACGAGCTTGCGCTCCAGCTGTACGTTCTTAACCGCGTCCGCGGAGGTCGTCATGACGCCGGTATCGTTGAGCAGCAGGATTTCGCGCAGAATCAGCTGCAGCGGATATTTATCGCGGCCCTTTAAGTAAATCATGGCCGGGAACCAGGAGTTCCAGATACCTACCGCATAGTAGAGCAGGATAACGGCGATGGTCGCTTTGGAAAGCGGGACAATAATGCGGAACATGATGGTCCACTCGCTTGCACCGTCGAGCTTGGCGGATTCCACCAGGGATTCCGGCACCTGCGAGAAGGCAGTCCTGAGGATGATCAGGTTGAATACGCTGATTGCCGAGGGAATGATTACCGCCCAGCGCGTATCGTACAGATGGACGATATTCTTGACCACCATGTAGGTCGGGATCATGCCGCCGTTAAAGAGCATCGTAAAGGAAAGGAACAGCATGATGACATTGCGGTACTTCATGGTATTGCGGCTGAGCGCGTAGGCGCCCATGGTGGTCAGAAGCAGGCTGATCAAGGTTCCCACGATTACATAGAAAGCGGTATTCAGGTAACCCGTGCTGATGCTGGGGCTGTTCAGCACGATCTTGTAGCCGCCGATATTGAACTCGCCGAGCGGCCACCATACGATGCCCGTATGGGAGGTCAGGCTGGCCGCGTCGGAGAAGCTGGCCATAACCACATGCCATACGGGGGCGATGAACAGGAATCCCAGGAGGGCAAGGAAGAGATAATTGAAGACCAGAAAGGCAATTCTGGACGGTGATTGTTTAATTTTCATTTTTCCTCCTCCTTCCATTAGAACAGGCTTGTTTCCGTGAACTTCCGGCTGAGCTTATTGCTGATAATCAGAAGAGCCATATTGATCACGGAATTGAACAGGCCGACGGCAGCGGAATAACCGTAGTTGAATTCCTCAAGACCTTTTCTGTACACATAGCTGGAGATAACATCCGCGGTCTTTAAGGTATTGCTCGAATACAGAAGGATGATCTTTTCGTAGCCTACGGCAAGCATGGTTCCCATCCTGAGGATGAGGAGGGTGATGATGGTGGTGGAAAGCCCGGGCAGCGTGATGTGGATCAGGCGCTGGATATGGCCTGCTCCGTCCAGCTGCGCGGCTTCATAGAGCTCCTGGTCAATGCCGGCCAGGGCGGCAAGGTAGATGATGCTGGAGAAGCCTATCCCCTGCCACATATCCGACAGCACATAGATCGTCCTGAAGTACTTCGCCTGGCCCAGGTAATTCTGCCGTTTCCCGCCAAGCGAAACGATGAGCTCCGTGATGGGACCGTCCGAAGCAGTGAAATCCGCAACAAGGCCGCAGACGATGACCAGGGAGATAAAGTAGGGAAGGTAGCTGACGGTCTGGATGGTCTTCTTGAAGACCTTATTGCTGACTTCGTTCAGCAGCAGGGCGAATATGATCGGCGCCGGGAAACCGAAGATCAGGTTGTAGAAGCTGATCAGGAAGGTGTTCCTTAAAAGCCTGCCGAAGTAGACGCTGTTGAAGAAATCCATAAAGTGCTTGAAGCCGACCATCTTGCTGCCGAGGAACCCGCCCTTGGGCGTATAGTCCTCAAAGGCCATGATCAGTCCGAACATCGGCAGGTAAGCGAAGATGATAAACCACAGGATCACCGGGATCAGGATGATATACAGTCCCTTGTTTCTCTTGATATCCAGAATAAACGATTTCATAAATCACCTCATAGCTTTTGTCATACAGGTGAAAATTCTTTTTCCGTGAGCCGTGACGGCCGGCTTACGGCCCATTGTTTCGCGCAAAAGGGCTCTCCCCCGCCGCCATTAAAACAGCGGGAGAGAGCCCCGTAAACGGGCAGTTAACGCTCGTTGAAGCGGTCAAGTGCGGCCTGCTGGTAGGAAATGGCTTCCTCAACGCCCATATCCTTCAGGGTCTCAACATAGTCCTCCCACTCGTCGAAATCCTTGTCGCCGAGGATGAAGGCCGTTGTGTTTTCCTGAACATAGGTGTTGACATCGCCCATGATGGTGCTGTAACGGTTGGCTTCCTCGGAGGTCATGGTGATGTTCGGCATCATGTAATCGCCGTCCGCGTTGGAGGGCCATACCTCATTGATGGCCTGAAGGGCCTTCGGTCCTGCGGTCTGCAGCTCGCGGTCCCAGATATACATACCCGCGGAGCGGAAGCAGAACTTGATCATGGCATCGTTGGCGGAAAGGCCGTCCGGATTGTTCAGGATCTTGTCGGTGTAGACCGGCTTGCCGTCCTCTACGGTGTAGGTGTCGCCCTCAACGCCGTAGTAGGCCAGCCATGCCCATTTCTCCTGGGAACCGAGGTTCAGATAAGCTGCGGCGATATCCGCATACTCGCAGCTGGTGGAAATCGCGCAGGTGCCGGTTCCGCGGGTGAAGTTGTACTGGCGCAGATGCAGCTGATCGCCCTCCTCCTTAACGGGAGCCGGGATCGGGACAACATTCATATCCTGGTTTTCCTCATCGGCACCCATGTAGGGACGCATGTCGATCAGGCTGTAGATATCCGGCCATGCGCCGGCGTTGCCGGTAGCCCAGAGATCATCCGTCGGAACATAAACAAAGCTTGTATTGGAATAGAAGTCGGGGTCGATGAGCCCTTCCTCATACCAGTCATGCAGCATGGAGAGGTAATCGCGGTAGCCGTCCTCTATGGGGCTAAACTTCACGGTGCCGTCCACGTTGATGAAGCCTCTGCCGGAGGCGCCGAGGACGCCGACGCCGTAGCCGGCGGAGAATACGTTGAAGACATCGCCGGCGTTGGGGTTCAGTGCCAGCGGAGCCTTCGCGTCATATTTCTCCTTGAAGGCGGTCAGAACGTCATGCCAGTCGTCATAGGTTACCGGGGCTTCCAGCCCGCACTCATCCAGCCAGTCCTGGCGGATGACCATGCCGTACCAGGGGCCCTGGTCGGGCGTGTTGATGAAGTAAACGGCCGGGAAGTTGCCTTCATCGGTCTTGCAGTCCCTGTAGACAAAATCGTTCTGGCTGATCAGGGCGTTGTAGTCGGACAGGTAGTTGTCCATGTAGTCGTTCAGCGGGATGATGACGCCGTCGGAGATGGCCTTGTCGAGGCCTCCGACATAGTACTGGCCGATATCCCAGATGAGGTCCGGATAGTCTCCGGAGCTGATCATCAGGTTGAAGTTTGTCTGCTCCTGGCCGGAAGCCGGGATCTGCCACTCGATGTGAATGTTGGTAGCCTCTTCCCAGGCCTGTACCGCTTCAATGTCATTGAAGGTGGTGATGCCGAGCTTCGGGTCGCTGGTGGGCGAAACGCGCCATGCGGTCAGGGTGATCGGCTCCTCAAGCGGGAACGTGATCTCGGGCTTTTCAGATTCTTCGGCCATTGCCGCCGTTACGGGGAGAAGCCCTGTGCACAGTGTGGCAGAGAGAAGAAGAGCAAGCGTCTTTTTTGTTTTCATTTCCTTTCCTCCTGAATAAGATGGGTACAGCTTCGTGCTGCGTTTATTTCGTCCGGTCATGACCGGAAAAAATCATTTCAGTGCTGCCCGGAGCACGACAACGCTCTCGGGCTCCAGGGTAAGCAGGATGCGGTTCTCATCACCGCCTGCCGGCACATCCTCCCAGATGAGGCAGGAGGCGCTTTCTATTTCAGCCAGCTGCGCGGCAGTGGGATAGTCGGGTTTGCCCATGGCTTCCCAGCAGCCGCAGGGATTGGTGTGCGTGCTGTCGATGACAGCCTTTGAGAGAAGCCTGATACCGCCTTTGAGCGTAAGCGCCACTTCCTCGGTTTTTATATCACGCGCTTCGATGTCGTGGTTGTAGACAAACAGCGTAACCGTTTCACCATCCGACAGGGCAAGCACCTCCGCCGTGCGGCTGTTCCCTTCGCCC
Source organism: uncultured Clostridia bacterium (assembly GCA_946624325.1). Classification (GTDB taxonomy): domain Bacteria; phylum Bacillota; class Clostridia; order Lachnospirales; family Lachnospiraceae; genus Anthropogastromicrobium. The sequence goes on along the minus strand of CAMOSC010000007.1, from coordinate 11,589 downwards.
TCCACGGAAAGCCTGCGGCTTCCCGCCCGGTGAAGCTCCTCGAAGAGCCGGTATACGGGTTTTCTCGTGCCGTAGACGTTTACAAGGCCGAACTCGTTGTTGAAGGGCAGGCCGTTGAGACCCATCTCCTCAAAAATGTCGGAGACGCACCAGTAGGAGTAGCCCTCCACAAGCCCTTCGTTCCAGGCAAGGGTCGCCGCGACGCCTGCGGCGGCATAGGCGGAATCATACCGGCCGACATGCCATTCCGTGTAGTACAGAGGGTAATCGCCGGCTTCAGCCCTGGCCTTTTTGGCCATCCGGTACAGGATATCCCGCGGATTTTTGTTCTCGTGCCGGAAAAACGATTCCATCTCCTTTATAGCCGCGGCCCGCTCTTCCTCCGACATCTCGGCAAGCCTTTCCAGTCCTTCGGGTCCGCGTCCTTTCTCATCCTCCGTATTCATGCCGGCCCGGGAGAGCGGGTCATCCGACGGATAGTGATGCGTGGTGATAAAATCGTACGGGACGTTATGGGTTTCGCAGAAGGAGCGGAATTCCGGGATCCACATATTGTTGGAAGTGGCAGGGCCTCCGACCTTCAGACGTTCGTCTACGCCCTTGATGGCGCGGGCAGTGAGCTCGTAGAGGTGGAAATAATCCTTCATGGTGCCGTCAAAGAAGAAGCGCAGGTTCGGCTCGTTCCAGACCTCGAAGAACCAGCTGCGGACCTCCGCCAGGCCGTAACGGTCCACCAGATGCTGCGTGAGCAGGCGGATCAGCTCCGACCAGTCCTCATCCTTTTTCGGCATGGACGAGAAGCCCTTGTAATGGAAGGTGGTCTGGGCGGTGCTCGCATAGGCCTCAGGCATAAAGCCAAGCTCAATAAAGGGTTTCATGCCCGTATCCAGGAGAAAATCAAAAATCCGGTCAATGTTCAAGAAACTGATCCTGGGCGGCTTTACGGGTATCATCGGGGCAATGACAACACTCATGTCGTCATCCAGCAGCCCGTGGAAGCGGATGTACTGAAAACCGATTTCCCTGTGGGCTTTGCGGATATGCTCCTGAACGTCTGCGCGAAGCAGGGTTGCCGCGTGGCAGGAGCCTACGCAGAGCTCCCAGTAGTGCGGAAACTCCCTGCCTTTCTCTGAAAGATTAACGGAATACTGAATTGCCATCGCATTTCCGGCGCTTTTGCCGGTCCTCCTTTCAAAAAATGGGATTTTTCAACATCGTTTGCCAAATAGTTGTGATAATTGCGAAATATATAATAGCAACAAAAAATACCAAATACATTTCTGCTTTCGGTAAAAAATTACCCTGGATGGCGATCTCAAATGCATCCGCCATATTAAAACAGTACCAGATAACAGCAAAAAAAGCAAGCACATTTTGTGCATTTGTGAAGGATATTCTATCCGGACGGGACAGCAGCTGGAAATGCCTTTTTCCTGGCCGGCCGGGACCTGCCGCGGAATACCGCACAGCCCGCGGCCGGGTATCACCTGCGGGTGTTCCACACGTGTATATGCCAGAGCTGCTGCCCTGGGGCCGCGGTATCACTACTGATAAAAGCGTACGGCGCTGCGCCGAAAATCCTGCGGTTGCTTTCGGGGATGGAATCTGTTATGATATATGCAGATGTCACATAAGCGCGGCGGACGCTGAATGCCGTGGCAGGCATGCCCTGATCTGCAGGGAAAACGTGCCGCTGAGACGACGCAGACCGGTACCGCAGACACCGGAATAAAGAGAACTCCGCCGCCTTTGGCTGGCGGCACAAATAGTCATGAAAGACTGTTTTTCACACGATGATACCTGTCAGGTATCAGTAAGTCGGACGTCTGCAGCATAAACCGCTGCGGGGAGGAGCATATCATGGCGGATACAAAGCAATGCGCTATATGCGGAAAAACAATTGATGCATTTTCCGGCGGCAGGGTTATTGCACGGAGCAGGAGCTATCTGTGTCAGGAATGCGTGAATGTCCTCGAAAAATATGCAAAGGAAATTCCCGTGCCGGTATTCAATGTCGGTACGGTCATTAAGTTTATCGCCGGCGGAACATTTCTGGCGTTCACCCTGAGCCAGCTTGGAACGGATACGGAAGCGGCCCTGACTATCGGCGTGATCGGCCTTCCGCTGTTTCTCTGGGCACTCATACCCTGGCTGCATGGGCTCCTTTCTGCCCGGCACATAAAAAAACCGGATGATATTCATCCGGATTATCTTGCGTTCCTGCCCGATTTCATAGAAGAGCAGCAGCCAGCGGCCTTAAACGGCAGCTGTATCGGAAAACTGATTGCGGGAGGCTTTTTCCTGATATTCGGTTTCACGGAGCTGATGACGGATATCGGTACCGGCCTTTTCTCCTTCGCCATTGCCCTGCCGCTGATTTTGTGGGCGGTCAATCCCTGGATTGCCAATTCCGTCCGGACCCGGCACGTTGCCGCAATAGAAAGCACACTGAAGGAGAGAAGAATCCGGATCCGGAAGGAAAAAGAGAGCGCTCTGAAGGTCTGTCCCAACTGCGGCGCAACGACCCGCGGGTCAGTCTGCGAATATTGCGGGTCAAAGCTTCCTGAAAGCTGAGGGACGGTGGGAACCGGCTTAAATTACCTTGAGGAAGCTTCGCGGAAGCGGTGAAATGGTTATCTCCGTATCGCTTCCCATGAGGCGAAGCGAATGTCTCCGGAAAAGACAAAAAACAGATCCTGCATGCCGGAAAGCGCCAGGGGGGCTTCAAAGCTTGTAAGGTTCTCCGTCTGTGCCGGGATTTCCAGCTCTGCCATGATCTCCCCGCCGGCAGAAGCTCTTGTTACATATACCGTACAGCCGTCTTCGGAGCCGGCTGTGAGGACAAGGGCTTTGCAGCCGTCCGCGAAATCTGCCCCGGACACCTTCAGCCAGGCTCCCGCGCCGCCCATGACTACAGCTTCTTCACCGCAGCCTTCGACGCTGATGCCGGCCTGATCCGACATGGTTGAAGCCTGAATGGGCCTGTACGGGTCAAACGGCTTCAGCTGTTCAATCCCTTTCATTGTCCCGACGACACTGCGCAGCGACCCGTCTTCCTCAATAACGATCCGGTCTGCCTGCGGACTCCGGTAGTTTCCCGTGATTCCCATTGCCTGCTCTACCGGCCTGCTGTGGTAGAAGAGATAGTACGCTCCGTCCAGACATGCGATGGAGTGGTGATTGTTGCCGTACAGGCCAAAGAACCTGCCCTCATTCGGAAACAGTTCTCCCTGATAGGCGTACGGCCCCAGCGGATCATCGGACGTCATATACTGGATCGCCCCGTCGCCAAGGCCCAGGGAATTCCCTTTTGTCTGCCAGTTGGAGCAGTACGAGTAGATGTAGGTATCCCCTATCCGGTTGAGGCCTGAATCCTCAAACAGCCATGGCACTTCGAGCCTCACAGGCGCGCCGTCAAGGCTGATCATGTCATCGCCCAGCCGCACAATACGCCCGGTTCCGGGGGCTTCCTGCATGCCCTCCGGGACTCCGCCGCCAAAGGCCAGGTAGCCGGTTCCGTCCTCATCCACCATGACTGCCGGGTCGAACAGCCATAGTACGTCTGCGCACTCAGGCGTATCGCGGTTGATCAGGGAATGGCCGACTTCATCCCTCCAGGGACCGGTCGGGGAGTCCGCACAGAGGACGCCGATACCATTGCCCCCGTTGCAGAAATACAGAAAGAATTTCTCCTTCCCGTTCATTTCCTTGTGCGCGGCGCAGGGAGCCCAGGAGTTTACTGCCCATTTCGCCTTTCCCTTCGGCGCCGCAACCTCGATCTTCCCGTGATCCGTCCAGTTTACCATGTCATCCGATGAAATGCAGCTGATGCACTTGATTTTGCTGTACGAATTCTCCTTCACATTTCCGGCCCGGTCATACTCAATCAGATCGTCGGTCATGTAGACATACACTCTTCCGTTATACTCCATCACGCCCGGGTCAGCCCCGAAGCGCTGCGTGTACAGCGGATTGTTTTCTCCCGGTTTTTTGTATGATTCTGCCAGGCTGAGTTCCTGCGCTTCAAACACATCCATGACTGTTTTCATCTCGTTCTCCGTTTCTGCTGATGCGATCCCGGTACAGGCAAGAACCAGCCCGAGCATCAGAGGCAGTGCCGCCTTTTTTCTGCTTTTCATATATCGCTCCTTTGGTTTTTGAGACTGATTCCAGTATACTTTAAGATGATTCGCAAATCAACAGAATATTGTTTTCAGCCATGGCGATTTCAAAGCCCGGCAGAGGATTCCGGCAGATGCCACAACTCCGGCCATGGCGCTTTTTGCCATATCCGGAGTCCGGCTCTGAACAGCAAGCGAACGATTTATAGCAAGCGACAAAGTACTCTTTACTTTGTCGTCTGCCGCGCCGGATTTGCACCGCCGTAAGCTATAAGTGTCCGTCAAGTTTTTTCTGACGTTCACTGTGAAAATGCATACAAAAACCCTTGACAGCTAATTCAGATTAGCTTATAATCAGGCTAATCCGAATTAGCTTTATTGAGGGGAGAGTCTATGGATACGAAACATAAGATCCTGGATGAAGCGCTGACGCTTTTTTCCGAAAAAGGGTTCGCCAATGTTTTTGTCAACGATATAGCTGAAAGAGTCGGAATAAAAGCGCCGTCATTATATAAGCATTATAAGAGCAAGCAGGCAATATTTGATGCGATAATCGATGAGATGAATCACAGATTTGAGCAGCAGGCCGGGGCTCTTGCCATAAACGGGACCGATCCTGCCGCGGATGCCGAGGTTTATAAAAATATGGACGAAGACCGTCTGGTTCAATTGGGAACGGATCTTTTCAGGTATTATCTTCATGACAGTTATACCAAAAGGTTCAGGAAGATGCTGACAGTAGAACAGTTTCAGGACAGGGAGCTTGCCAGGGTTTATTCACGGCAGTATTTTGATATGCCGCTGTCTTATCAGGGAATGCTGCTTGGGCTTCTGGTTTCGCAGGGACTTCTTGAAACGGATAATATTCCGATAATGACGCTGCATTTTTATGCGCCTATATACATGCTTCTTACGGTTTGCGACAGACAGCCGGAAAGAGAGCAGGAAGCACTCAGGCTGATGGAAGAACATATCAGGCAATTCGATAAGCTTTATGGGAGGAATTTCTGATGAAGATAACGGTCATTAACGGAACAGAGAAGCATGGAGTTACATACAGGCTTAAGGAGATATTCCTGAATCAGTTAAGAAACGAAGCGGAAATCACCGAATTTTATTTACCCCGGGACTGCCCGGCCTTCTGTATCGGATGCACGGCTTGTTTTACGGAGGATGAACATCAGTGCAGGGACGCCGGATATATTCAAAAGATAGAGAAGGCAATACTCGCGGCTGATCTCCTTGTCTTTACATCGCCGGCATATGTGTTCCATGCAACAGGCGCGATGAAGGCAATGCTGGACCATTTCGGATATCGGTGGATGCCGCACAGGCCTGCGAAGGAAATGTTTGGAAAGCGGGCGGTCATTATTTCTCAGTGTCTCGGCGCCGGAGGCAAATCTGCCGCAAAGGATATTAAGGACAGTCTCTCCTGGTGGGGAATCAGTTATATCAGAGTCTGCAGTTTCCGGCTTATGGGTGATATCCGGTGGGAAAAGCTTTCGGAGAAAAAGAGAAAGCAGATGACGGCAAAGACAGAGAATATTGCCGGGAAAATAAAACGGATTGATTTCACTGAACCTGCTAAGACAGGGCCTGCCACCAAATTGAAGTTCTATGCGGTAAGAATGATGCAAACCGGACTTGGGAAGGACAATCCCGGGTATGCGGATTACAGGTATTGGCGTGCGAATGGATGGATAGGTAAGGAAAGACCCTGGAAATAGAATCAGAAGGGAGATTTTGTTCTATGGTGTTCAAAACGGCGACATTACAGGATAAGACGGAAGTACTGAATTTATACAAAGTCCAGATAGGGCGGGAGTTTTGCCCGTGGACGGAAGAATACCCGGGTGAAGATACCTTTGACTATGATCTGGAGAGAGACGCTCTGTTTGTCATGAAGGATGAAGACCGGATCGTGGCCGCCATCTCGATCGACAAAGATGAAGAGGTCAGTGCACTTTCCTGCTGGAATAAAAAACTGGCTCCGGGCGGAGAACTCGCGAGACTTGCGGTCCTGCCCGAATATCAGAACCGGGGACTGGCCAGACAGATGATACGATATTCGATGGAGGTTCTGAGACAGAGAAACTATCGGAGCGTACATTTTCTGGTCAACCGGCATAATACGAAGGCGCTTCGGTCCTACGCGGCCCTGGGATTTGATGTGGTCGGTGAGTGCCGCATGTTCGAACAGGATTTTCTTTGCTATGAGAAGGATCTGGAGGAAGAATCCTGAATCATATGAAATCAGACAGGCGGAAAATGCTGCTTTTTCTTACGGATAAAGCAAAAGCGTTAAAATCAGATGATGATTCCGTATCTGATGAGATGAGAAATGTGTTACTGTTCAGAGCCAGGCGCAAATCTGTGTGAAATCATGGATTCAGCTGGCTGAAATCCATGATTCCACACAGATTTGCATCTGGCGAGCACGCCACAACTCCAGAAATGGCTGCTTTTTGCCATTTCTGGAGTCTGGCTCTGAACAGTAACGGAAATGTTTATTATCGGGGTTTACGGATGAAGAGATCCTTCGGTTTGAGGAGTATCCTGATGGACTATATCACCGATAAGCATTCCGGGTTGGATAAGGGGTCGGGAATATGCGTACTATTTCAAAACAACAAGCCACGCGGTTTATTTTGGCAAAGCAGGGATTGATCGGCTCATACCGTTTTGCGAAATTCAATAACTGTACGGATACTGTCTGTCTGCCCGGGCAACACGGCAAATCATGTTGTGAATGAGGAGGGTCTGGTATGATAGACGGACATATTCACCTTGAATATGGGGACTATACACTGGAGTATTTACAGAAGTTTGCAGACAAGGCAGTCGAAATGCACCTGGATGAGATCTGGCTGCTTGAACATAATTATATGTTCCCGGAGTTTTCCCCGATGTATGCTTCCGTGTGTGCGCACAGTTCTTTTGTCAACAGCTGGTTCCATAGAAAAGCCGGCAGGAAAAGCTATGAAAGATACCTGGATTTGATAAAGAAAGCCAGACAAGAGGCTTATCCTGTCAGGATCCGGTTCGGTCTGGAGGTATGCTATTTCAGAGGCTTTGAAGATCTTGTTGTCGATCTGACAAGGGATAAAGGTTTTGATTTTCTTCTTGGCAGTATTCATTTTGTCGGGGACTTTGCTTTTGACCATACCGCTGAACTCTGGAAAGGAATAGATGTGGATGAAACGTATCGCCGATACTTTGAGGATTCTGTTTCGTTGGCTGAAAGCCGCATCTTTGATGGAATAGGACATCCGGATTCCATAAAACTGTTCGGGCACAAACCATCCTTTTCATTGACAGAATACTATGAAAGACTGGCTGAAGCGCTTTCCGAAAGCCATATGTATGCAGACCAGAACAGCGGCATTGAACGGAGATGCCCGGATACGGCATCATTAGGCATGGCCCCGGAACTCCTCAGAATACTGAAAAAACATCATGTTCCTGTCATTACATCATCCGACGCACATTATCCTGAAGATGTAGGATACAAGATAAAGGAATTGAATAACTGCATGATGCTGTAAAGGTCAGCATATTCCTACGGATGTATGAGAAGGTCGGATTCAAGACTATGGATGACGAAAGTAGAGAGGAAGCAAAGAATGCCCCGAATTAGATCACAAACTATGCGTTGTTCCATGACGGGGAATTTATTACGAATGATAAGGCTTACACAGCATATTTGAACGGAGGATAAACCTACTAAATTTGGTATGCGGAAGCAATTATCAGGACTTCGAGAACCTGACACTTGCTTCCGCATACCCGGACTGTGAACGGAACGGGATACAGGCAACACAATAACAGGCTCCTTGTCGTATGTGTGACAGGGAGCTATTTTTTATGGGATGATCTGCTGTATTACAATCAGTCACTATGAAGACCGCAACTGCTTTTTCGTAAAAATGTCTGGTGAAGGGTCCCGCAAAAACCGGAAAGACTGAAACGAGCCGCTTGGCAAACGGCGAGTGTCAGTCCTTCCGGAGCAAGGGGTCAAGGGGAATGTAGTTCCCCTGGCGGAGTTAAGAGGCGACATTCTCTTACCGGGGTGCAGGGAGGAATGCCTTCCCCGGGTGCCTGGGTGAAACACCCGGCGCGGGTCGAGGGCAAGGTCCCGCCCAGTTAAGTGATGGGAACCGTCACTTAACTGGGTATTACCCGCCGAAAAAAGCGATGGATCCGGGAATTTCTGAGGTGGCGCGGCTCACATGTTATTCAAAAACGGAGAAAAAGAAAGAAGAGGTGGATTGATTGAAACTGACAAGACACAATGGAAGATTCGGGAAAAACGGGACTTACAACCCGAAATACAATGACCGCCGGTTCGATATCGGTAACAGTGAACACATCGATCAGGACCGGGCATTCCGGCCGTGACCGTACTACTGAGGACCTGCAGCTCGATAAAAAAGACCTGACCGGAAGAATCGCTGATCCAGATTGGGACGATGGAGCAGTCCGCGCCATCTGAGGACTTCACAGAAATCGCGGCGGAATTCTTTGAAGAGTTTGACCGCTGGTTCGGAAAGCACAACCACATCCTCGACTGGTCCCTGCATCTGGATGAGGCCACGCCCCACATCCATGAGCGTCATGTATTTGATTGTGAAAACCGTTAAGGCCTGCATTGTTTCCGCTCCTGTCTTCTTCCTTTCCGTAAAGAATCGGTTTCTGTCAAAAAGTCCTTGACTTTTGAACCGGTACACATCGACTATTACAGGATGGCAAATAAAATAATGGTGAAAACACGAAAATGCAGAAAATCTGCAAAAACGTCATTTCAGCATTGACATTTTGGGGAAGATGATGTATTATCATCCTGTAAGCCTAAGAACTATGATTCTGATGTAAGGGGTGGTGATCAAGGTGGCAGAAACGTCATTTTCCACAAGAATTCGGATAGAAAGAATCGAACTGCAAAACTTTAAAGGTGTTTCGAATGGCGTTATCGAGTTTAATTGCATGAAAGCTCCTGTTGAGAAAGATACATGCTGTGATATTTTAGGAATATATGGCCAGAACGGATCTGGAAAAACTACATTATTGGAAGCGCTGCATATTGCCAAACTTGCAATGATGGGAAGAAAAATCCCATTCGATAAGTACGGCAATATTATCGCTCAAGGTGCTACTTCCGCAAGAATGTCTATCACATTTCAAGCAAGCAACGTAGATGGTACTTTTTATCATTTGGAATATGCCTTTTCCTTAGGCGTATGGGAGATTTTACCCAGTAAGGATAGTAATAACAGCAAAGGCAAAAGCGTTACGAAAATAGCAGACGGAATAATTTCATCCCCAGCACTGTCGACAGCGCTGTTGGCAACTTCGCTGGGTATTATGGGGGCTATAACGATGCCTGTTGCGGCAGTAGCGGGAGCTGTTGGAATTGTAGCTGGGCAGATTATGAAAACATCAAATTCAGGAACAGAAGTTTCGCAGACAGAAGGTAAAGTGAAACATCTGGCGATATTCGATGAAGTGCTGAACTTGTCAGGGATGTTTAAAGGTAATATGGTCAGGCTTGGTCCGGTCTTTGATACCCGCACTAATGAAGCTGTTTTCCTGCCAAAGACCAGACAAAAATCATTTTTCCCCAGCAAAACAGCAGCTGCTTTGAAAGAACTGCAAAACTATAAGAGAAGCGCTTTAGTAAATTCAAAGTCGTTTATTTTTTGTGATGAATTAAGTCAGTTACTTCTTGAACAGGAAGTGATTTCTGATTATGCACAGATCATTTTGGATCTTAAAGCGTTTGCTATTCAAAAGATCCGTGTATTGGATTCGAAAATAACCAGTACAAAGGGAGGTGATGCAATCCCCTTATATACTGCCAATCGCGGAGTAAGAATAAATAAAAGCGACTCAACGGCATTCCTTGATGATACTGGTCTTAAAACTCTGCGGACTGCCATAAAGGGATTAAACGTAGTTTTGCAGCAAGTTATTCCAGGTTTGTCTCTAGAAGCTACAAGACAAGTGGACATTGATCTTGATGACCGCAACACACAGGCAAGTAGACCAGGAACAAAAGTAACAGTGTATTCTGTAAGGGATAATGTGCGTATCCCCCTTTCAGAAGAGTCGTCGGGTATAATTAGACTGATTTCTTCAATAAGCTTGCTTGCCTACGCTTTTGTAAATCCAGATGTTACGGTGGCAATAGACGAGATTGATGCTGGTGTGTATGAATATCTTCTGGGAGAATTATTATTGGTATTCGAAGAATATGGTAGTGGGCAATTATTGTTTACGTGCCACAATCTTCGCCCAATGGAAGTCTTAGATAAAAAATACATTTACTTCACTACTACGAATGCAGCAAATCGTTACCTCAAGCCTAAAAATATCCGAAGTGAAAATAATCTCCGGGATGTTTATCTTAGGGAAATCATTATGGGAGGGCAAGAGGAAGATCTGTATGCTCCGACTAAGCACGGGAAGATAGCCTCCGCGCTTCAGAAGGTAGGTGAGATCATTGGGCAAGCTTAAAAAGCCGAAATGTGTAATGATTCTCACCGAGGGACCATCGGACAGAGCTGCATTAACAGATTTTTTTACAGATCTTTATTCTATGGTGGATGAAGACATTGAAGTGTTCTTCCCGCTACTGCGGGAAGAATCCCTCTCAGAGCATGGGGATGTTGAGATCCATTATAATGGTGATATTACTTCTCGAAACGGTATTACTCCTCAAAATGTCTTGCCGATGTTGCTGAAGATGTTCATACAGCCAGAACTGGCTAAACATCCTGCGTACAAGTATCCGTCTTCTGTTCAAGAGGTGATTCATCTGGTAGACATAGATGGAGTGTATCTGGATGATGATCGTTTTATCGAGGCAATGCCGGAAGAAACACGAGAATTACCCTTCTACGATGATCGGAATCATACTGTCATTGTTAGAAACAAATATGACATAATACAAAGAAATCAGAAAAAACGTGATAATTTAGAAAAACTAGTAAAAACAAACCGCTTATGGATCACAATGGACAAAGATCAAAACAGTTCTAGGGAAAAGCCTTATAGAGTCTTCTTTTTCTCCTCAAACCTCGATCATGTTCTATTTGGAAAGGCAAATAATGAAAGCTTTAACAAGATTAATGATGCCAGGAAATTCGGCAATGATTTTTATGGCAGTCCTCTAAAACTAGCAAATTATTTCATTAAGCATGCATGTGCTACTCCAGAGAAGAGTTACTATGATTCTTGGGCTGCATTAAGCGCAAAAGGTGATTCTCTAGAAGCGTGTACGAATATAAATATTCTTGTAGAGGATCTGCTAAAGCGGGCAGGAATAAAGACATTACCAGAGAATGATATAAGGCCATAAAAATGAATGGTAAAGTAATGTATATCGGCGGTTGACTAAATTTTGAGGTAAATAACCCTGAATTCCCGGTATATACTTCGAACTACACTCATATGTAGCCCAGCTTCAGTG